>DPJP01000247.1:12034-36120 GCA_003542955.1 Armatimonadota bacterium | reverse complement strand
TGAATGCCTGACCCCGGCCGGCAACGGCTTCCAAGGCCCAGGAAATGGACATCGTTCCTGGTGCCCATTTCAGGAGTTCTGAACTCACGATCCCAGCACGTCCGGCGCCCTCGGCTACGGGGCGGGGTGACGCGGCTCGATGGTCACCATCTCGCGGTAGACCTCTTCGGTGAAGCTCAACGCCCCGCCCTTCGCAACGATGTCGAAGTTGCGCGTCCGGCCGCGCTCTGTCTGCATCGTCACGGCATGGACGGATCCGTCGGCGAGGCGGTACTCCCCCCCGGAGCGCACCTCGAAGCGAACCTGGATCGGGTGGGTGGGCCTGGAGAAGTGGTACGGCTGTGCGCGGGTGGGCGCGAGGGCGGCGCCGGGAGCGGCAACCGAGAGCTGCACTCGATTCTGGCTGAACTCCGCAACAACCGCGGCGACGTCATCGGCGTAGGGCTGCAGCCTGATCGGGACGGTCGGGAAGCCGGCCAGGCTGTTGGGGGGCACGCTCACCTCGATCTGCTGGTTGGCCTCCCCGGCTGTGTACGCGGCATGGTTAACCGTCAGGGCGTTGCCGACCAGGCGGTCATCGCCGCTGTGAAGGTCGATGACGACGCGGCGATGCTCGGTCGAGGCGTTGAGCACGCGGATGCGATCCGCCTCGACGCTGATCTCGGTGGTGGCGGGGATCAGTGGCTCGCCGACCAACCGGCAGGCTCGGCCGCGCCCGAGGATGTCGTAGTGCAACGCGGCGCTGAGCGGGTCCGATAGCGGCCAGTGCTGGTAGAGCGGGTGGGTGGCGAAGACGGCGAGGCCGCGACCGTACGCGGTGCCGATGATGCCCGCAAAGAGCGGCGTCTCCGGCGTGGAGTTGTCCACGTCGAGCACTGCCACGGCGGTCGCCCCCTGCATCAGGGCGGCATAGCCGGCATACGAGCCGACTGCGTATGAACCGGCCTGATAGGTCTCGCGGCCGCGTTCCCCCCCCGGCATTCGCGCACGGAAGCTCCCCTTGCTCTTCATACCCCGGACAACGTGCGGGAGCCACGGCACGCTCCCGGTGACCGACAGGGTGCCGGCGCGCGCCTTGATCTCCCCCATCGCCCTGACTCCGAAGGCAGCCGCCAGCGGCTCGGGCAGATAGCGCCAGTCGCCGGTTGTGTGCAGCCCGATGCCGAGGTCTGCAAGCAGAGCGCCGCCGGACCTGACGTACTCGGCAAGCAGCCCGCTGGTTTCGAGGGAAAGCCCGAGCGCGGCCGGAGCGATGATTGCGCCGTATCGTTCGAGCGGCACGTGCGTGAGGTCGGCGGTGGTCAGGTAGTCCACGGGACCAAAGCAGGTGCCTGCCCGCAGCGCCTCGACGAGGGTGCTCGTCTCACCGGTCGCGAACCCGGCCAGGTGGCCGTAGACGGGCTGGCCGGCGACTGCAAAGCCCTCCGAGTACGGTGAGTAGATGACCGCGATGGTGGGCCGGGGCCTGCCGGAGAAGTCGACGAGCGGGAGAACCTGCTCGAGGGGGCGCCTGGTCAGAGCCCAGATGTCGGGCTCATACTCGATACGCTCCCAGCTCTCCAGCCCGACACCGCAGGCGCCGTGGATATCGGCCTCGAGTATCCAGTCGCGCAGTCCGCTGCCGTAGCCGAGTTCCCAGGGGAAGGGGATGCGCAGAACCTGTATGACCTCGAAGCGCCCTCCGCGCCGGGCCATATCAATGCCGTGGGCGTTGTGGGTCACGTGATCGCCGTAGGCGTGCGGATCGGGGGTCATGATGTCGGGTGGGAAGGTCACGGCGATCACGTCATACAGGTCGGGCACGGCTGGAAGACTGCGGTAGAGGCTGATGCTGCCGGTCACGAGCGGCCGGGAATCGTCAAGCTGGGAGATCGTGCGTGCCCAGTGGCGCATGACGGCGCCGAAGGCATCGGTGCGGTAGTCGGCGACATCGACGGCGGAGCGGCCAACGCCAAACGGGATGTCCGCGATGGGCTCGAGTGCGGGTGTCTGGCCGACGGCGGCCCAGCCGCGAAAGTCGGTGCGCCAGTAGCGGTTGAGCGCATCGAGAGACCCGTAACGGTTGCGCAGGAAGTCCTGGAACTCGCCGTCGGGGTAGCTGATGCTCTTCTCGAGGTAGTGGCCGGTGGCCCAGGCGGTGACGCCGGGCTCGTCCTTGAGGCCGAGAACAATAGTGCTGATGATCCCCTCGACCCACGCGCGGTAGGTGTCCGAGGTCGCCGAGATGCCGCGTTCGGCGCCGGTGGTGGGGATGCCGACGATGACCTTGTAGCCGGCGGCGGCAGTCTCGCGTATCTGGGTCCTGACGGGGTCGAGGTCCCCAAGCTCATCGGGGCGCAGGTCGATGTAGAGCGTGTTGAGGCCGAGCTCCTGCAGGTCACTGAGCCTGCCGCCGTGGTCGAGCCCATACATGAAAGTGAACGGCCCCGGGCGGGCACCGGCGTCCGACCCGAACACGTCGGCGCAGGCGACAGCGGAAAGGGCAATCGCGAGCAGCAGCGCGGCCCGCGCGCCGGGGCGCGCCGGGGACGAGTGCAGGCTCTGGGATGCTGTCCGCTGTGTCGGCCTCATAGGCCCCCCGATAGATGGTGGAGCCGGTCGGGACGGAGCAGGGTCAGTCGACGGGCTGGGGCTCTTCGCCCCGTAGCTCGGGCAGCCATTCGTCGCGACTTGCGAGCGCCGCGCCGGCAGCGGCCTGCTCGGCTTCCTGCTTGCTGTTGCCTTCGCCCGAACCGATGACATGCCCGTTGAAGCTGACCTGGACGATGAATGTCGGCCGGTGGGCCTGCCCGCGCGTCTCGACGGTCCTGTAGACGGGCGGGCGGGAGCCGTTTGCCTGCATCAGCTCCTGAAGCAGGCTCTTATGGTCGAAGTTGAGCCGGCCGGCGCCGAGGTCCTCCATGATGGCGGCAAAGGCGGAGCCGATGAACTCACAGACGGCGTCCCAGCCGCCGGAGAGATAGACTGCCGCGATGATGGCCTCGAGGCAATCGGACAGTATTGACGGCTTCTTGTTGCCGCCGCCGTCGGCTTCGCCCTGCCCGAGCAGCACCCACTGCCCGAGCCCGATCTCACAGGCTACGCGATGCAGGGCCTCCGCACGGACGAGGCCGGCCTTGAGCTTGGTGAGTTCGCCCTCACTGAGGCTGGGGTAGGTCTGGTAGAGTTGCTCGGCGAGGACGAGGTCGAGCACGGCGTCGCCGAGGAACTCCAGCCGCTGGTTAGAGCTGAGCGGCGGCAGCCCGTTCTCACGCACGTATGATCCGTGGCAGAAGGCCTGGCGCAGGAGTTCAAGGTCCTGGTCGGCCGGCAGCCCAAGTGCGTTGCGGGCGGCGGCCCAATCTGGTTCTTGCACGGTGTTACTCCCTGTTGCTCGATTATCTGAAGCAGTTCGGCCCCGCACCACACGCACGGGGCCGAACCGGTCGATCACGGGAACGCAGAGGACGGGCTGCAGGCGCCTCAGAAGCCCTGAGTCNNGTCGTCGCGATCAGAACGGCATTGTGGCCCCCAAAGCCGAACGAGTTGCTCATCACGTACTTGATCGGCATCTCCCGCCCGTCACCGCGGACGATGTCACAGGTATTGAAGTCGTCCGGGTTGTCGCAGTTGAGCGTCGGCGGCACATAGGAGTTCTGTGCCATCATCAGTGACAGCACGATTTCGGTGGCCCCGGTTGCGCCCAACTGGTGGCCGTGATTGGCCTTCGTGGAACTGATCGGTGGCGTGGAGGCGCCATAGAGCGCCATGAGTGCGCGTGCTTCCATCGCATCGCCATCGGGTGTGCCGGGCGCGTGAGCGTTGATGTAGTCGATGTCGCCCGGCTCGAGGCGTGCGTCCCTCAGGGCCGCCTTCATAGCCCTGATCGCGCCGTCACCATCGGGCGACGGCCCGGTGATGTGGAAGGCATCGCCGCTCATGCCGAATCCGACGATCTCACCAATGATGTTGGCGCCGCGGGCCCTGGCGAACTCGTACTCCTCGAGAATGACCACACAACAGCCCTCGCCGATGACGAAGCCGTCGCGGTCACGGTCCATCGGGCGGCATGCGCCTTTAGGGTTGTCATTGTTGAACGAGACGGCCTGCGCGGCGGAGAAGCCGCTGTAGGCGGTGGTGGCGATGGATGCCTCGGTGCCGCCGCTGATCATGGCCGTTGCGGCGCCTCGGGAGATGATGGCGGCCGCTTCGCCGATCGAGTGCGTGGCGGTCGCACATGCGGTCACGACCGTCAGGTTCGGCCCTTTGGCTCCGGTCTCGATCGAGACCATCCCGGAGGCCATGTCGGCGATCATCATGGGGATGAGGAAGGGGCTGACGCGGCGGGCGCCCTTCTCGAGCAGCGTCTCATGCCCGGCTTCCCAGGTGCTCATGCCGCCGATGCCGGACCCGACGAGCACGCCCACATCCGGCGCTATCTGCTCGGTGATCTGCAACCCCGACTTCTCGAGTGCCGCGTCGGCGCAGTACAGCGCGTAGCTGATGAAGCGATCGGCGCGCTTGGTGATCTTCGGATCGACTCGTTCTGAGAGGTCGAACTCGGGCACCTCCGCGCCGATCTGGCACCTGAACTGGCTGACGTCAATGCCCTTCACGCGATCGATTCCCGTCTGCTTGTCGCAGACGGCCTTCCAGAGCCTGTCCGGGCCGACGCCGAAGCAGGAGATAGCCTCGATGCCGGTGATGACGACACGTCTGTCCATTGCTTGTTTCACCATCGCTTCGGAGTTTGAGAAGTCAAGCAGGCATGGCAACAGGCCCGCCTGCGGTATTGCGCCGCGGCCGTTTCGCCATCACTCACCTGCGGAAGCCCTTCCTGGTTGGTACCGGGTGTGGGCAGGCGGTACGCCTGCCCTCCCCGTCGAGACTACTGCGCTCAGTTGCTCAAGTGACCACCAGGTGGCTGTGGGTCGGGCTGACCGGTGACGCAGTCAGTGCGCGGAAACGGCCGAGCGCAGCGGCATGCCTAGCCGTTGATCTTCTTCTCCAGATAGTCGACTGCTTCCTTGACGGTGGTGATCTTCTCGGCCTCTTCGTCGGGGATCTCGACGTCGAACTCGTCTTCGAAGGCCATGACCAGTTCCACGACGTCCAGCGAGTCGGCGTTCAGGTCGCCCTGGAATGTGGCGTTCTCGGTAACCTGGTTCTCGGGAACGGACAACTCGCGGACGACGATCTCTTTGACCTTTTCATACAGTGCCACTGCGGTAACCTCCAGTTTCGTGTTCTCCAATGTCAAGCTGACAACGAGTTTGCTGTGTTGCACGGATTGCCCGCGGCGCGCGGCCGCGGAACGGCCTACATGATGAGACCGCCATCCACGTTGATCACCTGTCCGGTGAGATAGGAGGCGGCATCAGATGCGAGAAAGGACACGACTTGAGCGACATCATCGGGAGTGCCCGGTCGGGCCAGCGGTATGTTCCGCAGCCAGCCTTCGCGGACCTCCTCATCGAGCACATGGGTCATCCTGGTTTCGATGAAGCCGGGCGCGACCGCATTACAGGTAACGCCGCGGGTGGCCAGCTCCCTGGCAGTGGTCTTGGTCAGCGCGATCAGGCCGCCCTTCGAGGCCGAGTAGTTCGCCTGGCTCGCGTTGCCCATGACGCCGACGACGGAGGCGATGTTGACGATGCGGCCGTAGCGGGCCTTCATCATCGGGCGGGCCACTGCCTTGGTGCACAGGAATGCGCCCTTCAGGTTGATGTCCAGAACCAAGTCCCAATCGTCCTCGGACATCCTCACCAGCAGCCCATCCCGGGTGATCCCTGCATTGTTGATGAGAANNGCCGAAGCGCTCGAGGGCGGCATCCACCGTCGCGGCAACCTCGTTGGCGCTGGTGACGCTGCCGAGGCTGACAAGAGCCTGCCGGCCTTCGGCCTCGACGAGCGCCGCGACCTCATTGGCAGCGGCCTCGGCCGGAGCGACATCCTGGACGACGATGTCGGCGCCGTAGCGGGCCATCGTCTGTGCCAGCGCGCGGCCCAAACCGCCCCCGCAACCAGTGATAAGCGCAACCTTGTCCGTCAGAACCATTCTGAGCCCTCCCTCGGACCCGTAGCCGGCGTGTGAGACACCCGTTCACGCAAGTGCGGCGATGGTCTGGCCTATCTCCTCGGCCGATGCGGTGCTAAGTGCCCCCACGGGCGGGTCAGAGCGTTTGAGCATCCTGGTGAGAACCGATCCCGGCCCGACTTCTATAAAGGTGGTGGCGCCTGCGGCGGCCATCGCGACGACAGTCTGCTTCCAGCGGACCGGCTCGGTCAACTGGCGCACGAGGCCCTCCTTGAGCGTGGCTGCGTCGGTGGCGGGCGCGGCATCGACATTGCGGTAGACCGGCACGCGGGCATCGGCGAAGGCGACGGTCTGCAGCGCCTCGGCCAGCCGACGCGCGGCAGGGGCCATGAGCGGTGAATGAAAGGCCCCGCTGACGTTGAGGCCGATGACGCGCTTGGCGCCGAGTTCTGATGCTTTGCGGCCCGCCTCGGCGACGGCGTCTGCCTCGCCGGAGATGACGGTCTGGTCGGCCGAGTTGTAGTTCGCGGCCACGACGACGCCCTCGACACCGGCAAGCGCTTGCTCGAGCAGTTCGTCCTCGAGGCCGATGATCGCGGCCATGGCGCCGCCGGCCTGCGCCCCGGCCTCGGCCATGAGCCTGCCCCGCACGCGTACCAGCCTGACGGCATCGACCGGGTCGATGACGCCGGCGACGGCGAGTGCGGAGTACTCGCCCAGCGAGTGCCCGGCTGCCAGGTGCGGCACAACTCCGGCGTCGGCGAGCACTGCCGCCACTGCAAGCGAATGGGCCAGCAGGGCCGGTTGCGCGTTCTCGGTGGCGGTCAGCGCCTCGGCCGGCCCGTCGAACATGGTCCCGAGCAGGTCGAAGTCGACGGCGGCATCGAGCCGGTCAAGCATCTCGCGCGCCACCTCGAAGGTGTCGTAGACATCGCGCCCCATGCCAACGGCCTGTGAGCCCTGTCCCGGGCAGGTGAAGGCGATCATCTAGTTGCCGAACTCCTCACGGATGGCGGCGGCGAGCTTGGGCACGACGTCGAACAGGTCGCCGCAGATGCCGTAGTGAGCGACCTCGAAGATGGGAGCGGTCGGGTCGACGTTGATGGCGACGATACAGTCTGACGAGCCCATTCCGGCCAGATGCTGAACCGCGCCGGAGATGCCGCAGGCGATGTAGAGCTTCGGGTGGACCGTCTTGCCGGTCTGGCCGACCTGGTGGAAGGCCGGTATCCAGCCGGCGTCGACGGTGGCGCGCGACGCGCCGACGGCGCCGCCGATTGCGTCGGCCAGGTCACGGATCAGGGCGAAGTTCTCGGCGGCCTTGAGCCCGCGCCCGCCGGAGACGATGATCTCGGCGTCCTGGAGGTTCGAGCCCTCGTTGGCGGCCTCCCTGATGACCTCGACAATCTTGGTGAGGATGTTGTCCTCGTTGAGGTGGACAGGGACCTCGATGACCTCGGCGGTGCGGGTGCGGTCCGGCTCGGCCTTGGCGAAGACCCTCGAGCGGACGGTGGCCATCTGCGGACGGGCATACTTGCAGACGATGGTCGCCATGATGTTGCCGCCGAAAGCGGGGCGCGTCTGGTAGAGCAGGCGCTCCTCCTTGTTGATGTCCAGGCCGGTGCAGTCGNNGTGAGCCCGGCGCTGATGCGGGCGGCTATGCGGGATGCCAGGTCGCGGCCCATGCCGGTGGCGCCGATGAGCACGATCTCGGGCTTGTAGCGGTTGATGATGCCGGTGATGACATCGGTGAACGGACCTGTGCGATAGCGGGCCAGCTCCGGGGCCTGGGCGAGGTAGACCTTGTCGGCGCCGTAGGCGGCGGCAGTGTCGGCCAGCGCGGCGACCTCGTGGCCTACGAGCACCAGGCTCAGCTCGACTTCGAGTTCGTCGGCGAGCTTGCGGCCCTCGCTGAGCAGCTCGAGCGTGACGTCGGCGAGATGGTCGTCATGGACCTCCGCGACAACCCATACGCCCTTGTAGTCGGCGGGGTCGATGTCGCAGACTTCGACGCGCTCGACTTTGATTGCGTTGAACTTGCAGCTACTCACGCAGGCGCCGCACTGGGTGCAGTCATCGGTGAAGACAGCCTTCTTGTCAACCATCTCGATGGCGCCATAGGGGCATGCGGGTATGCAGAGCTTGCAGCCTTTGCATTCATCGGCGGAAATGTAGATCGGCATCGCGTGGTCCTCCGGTTTTGCCGGGGAGCGTGTTCATGTGACGACGGCTCCTCGGACGCGCATCAGGCAGGTGCTCGCCGGGCAGAAGCACTCCCGGCATTGACCTGCGAGTGTCGGCGATAGCTGGTGCTGGCGGCGGCGAGGCGGCGCTTCTACCCCTACCGCCGTATGGCTATGCGTTGCGCATGGGTGCACGCGCGAGCGCTACAGCACCTTGGCTTCGCGCAGCTTGTCAATGAGTGTGTTGATCTTCTGTGCGGTGGTCTCGCCCTCGATCATCTCGCCCTCGACATGCCTGGTCGGTGAGAAGACCTTCCAGACGCTGGTCGGGGAGCCGTCGAGGCCGCAACGGTCCTGGCTTGCGCCGAGGCAGTCGCAGTTCCATGCCTCGACCTCGGACTTCTTGGCTTTCATGCGTGCCTTGAGGCCGGGCATACGGGGCTCGTTGAGTTGCTTGACGGCGGTAATCAGGCACGGCAGCGGAGCGCGGACGCTCTCGAAGCCGTCAGACAGCAGGCGCTTGATCTGGATGTGCTTGTCGGTCAGTTCCTCGATCCCGATTGCGTAGGTGATCTGAGGGATGCCGAGGTGCTCTGCGAGCCCGGGGCCGACCTGGCCGGTGTCGCCGTCGAAGGCCTGCTTGCCGCAGAAGATGAGGTCGAAGTCGCCAATGCGCCGGACGGCCTGGGACAGCACGTAGGAGGTCGCGAGGGTGTCGGCGCCGGCGAAGCAGCGGTCGCTGATCAGGATGGCCCTGTCGGCGCCCATCGCGAGAGCCTCGCGGAGCGCCTGTTCGGCCTGCGGCGGCCCCATTGAGATGACGATGACCTCGCCACCGTGCTGCTCAACGAGCTGGAGAGCGGCCTCGATGGCGTTCTCATCGAAGGGGTTGATGATGCTGGGCACCCCGTCGCGGATGAGCGTGCCGGTCTCCGGGTTGATCTTGACCTCGGTGGTGTCGGGAACTTGCTTGATGCTGACAATGATCTTCATTGGTTGCTCTCCTGAAGGGCACACAGGCATGGGAAACCATGCCTGTGCGCCACAACTCGGGCTGATCGGGATGCTACTGGGGCCTGGGCGCGTCCTTGAGCAACTGGTTGGCGATAACCAGGCGCTGGATCTCGGAGGTGCCCTCCACGATCTCAAAGAGCTTTGCCTCGCGCATATAGCGCTCGACGGGGTACTCGCTGCAGTAGCCGTAGCCGCCGTGAACCTGGACGGCGGTGGAGGTGACCATGGCGGCGACCTCGGAGGTCTTCAGCTTGGCCATGGCAGCCTCCTTCTCGAAGGCGAGCCCCTGGTCCTTGAGCCAGGCGGCGCGGTAGGTCAAGAGACGCCCGGCTTCGATCTCGGTCGCCATGTTGGCCAGGTGCATCTGGATGAGCTGGAAGTTGGCGATCTTCTCGCCGAACTGCTCGCGAACCTGGGCGTACTCGATGGCGGCATCGAAGGCGGCCTGGGCGAGGCCCACGGCGCCGATTGCCATGCCGATGCGGCCGACGCGCAGTGTCTCCATGGCGACCTGGAAGCCACGGCCCGGCTTGTGCAGAACGTTCTCCGCCGGCACGCGGCAGTCGTTGAAGATCAGCTCGCGGTTCGAGAGCGACTTGTAGGCCATCTTCTCTTCATTCTTGCCGAACTCAAAGCCCGGCATGCCCTTCTCGAGGATGAAGGCGGTGATGCCGCGCATTCCGCGCTCGGGCTGGGCATTGGCGATCACGACATAGATCTCGGCGTCGCCGCCGTTGGTGATGAATATCTTGGTGCCGTTGAGGACGTAGTCGTCGCCGTCCTTGATGGCCGTGGTGCGGACGGAGCCGGCGTCGGAGCCGGCCATGGGCTCGGTGAGGCCGAAGCCGCCGATTGACTCGCCGGTGGCAAGGCGGGTGAGGTACTTCTCTTTCTGCTCGTGGGTACCGAAGAACAGGATCGGGTACTCGGCGAGCATGTGGGCGCCGTAGACGGCGCCGGTGGTGGTGCATGCAGCGGACATGAGTTCGCCGATGACGGCCCACTCGAGGAAGCCGAGGCCGGCGCCACCATACTCCTCGGGCACGGGGATGCCGAAGAGGTCCATCTCGGCAACCTGCTTGACCTTGTCCCAGGGGTACTCGTGAGCCTTGTCGGTCTCGGCGGCGAACGGCTTCAGCTTCTCGTCACAGAACTCCTGAACGTAAGAGAATAGCTCCTGTTGCTCTTCGGTGAAGGCAAACTGCATGGAAGTGCTCCCTCCTTGATAGCCAACGCAATCATACCGTCTAATGAGCGGGCTTAGCGAACCTATTTGTCCCAGCGCAGGACTGCTCCGGCCAGGCAGAAGCCCGCCCCGAAGCCGACGAGCAGGACAATGTCGTCCTTTTTGAGTCGGCCGTCCTGGTATATCTCATCGAGGGCAAGGCCCATGGATGCGGCCGAGGTATTGCCGAACTTGTGCAGGACCGAGATAACGCGATCGTGCGGTATGTCGAGCCGGTCGGCGGCGGCGTCGAGGATCCGCTGGTTGGCCTGGTGCATGATGACCCAGTCAACGTCGGCGGAGCTGAGGCCGGCCTTGTCCAGCGCCTGCATGGCGATGTCCGGGACTCCACGGACGGCCATTTTGAATATTTCGTGGCCATTCATGTAGAGCTTTGTGGCGTTCTCGGCAATCGCTTTCTCATCCGGTGGCCACGCGGAGCCGCTGGACGGGATGCAGAGATGCTCGCCCGCGAAGCCCTGGGTATCCATGGCCCAGCCGAGCAGGCCGCGGTCGGGCTCGGAAGGCTGGAGAACCGCTGCGGTGGCGGCATCCCCGAAGAGCACGCAGGTGGAGCGATCGCTCCAGTTGGTGATGCGGGTCAGCGCGTCACCGGCAACGACCAGGATACGGTCCATGGCGCCGGTGCGGATGAACTGGGCAGCGGTGACGATACCGTCGACGAAGCCTGTGCACCCTGTGACGAGGTCGAAGGTCGCAGCCCTGTTGGCTCCGAGCTTGTGTTCGAGGACGGCGGACATGGATGGGAAGACAGTATCCGCGGTGATGGTTGCCCCGATGATCAGTTGCAGGTCGGCAGCGTCGATAGCGGCGTCATCGAGGGCTCTGCGGGCGGCTTCGACGGCGAGGTCAGATGTGGCCTTGCCGTCCTCGATGACGCGGCGCTCACTGATACCGGTGTGGACGACGATCCACTCATCGGTGGTGTCGACGATCTTCTCGAGGTCCGCATTGGTGAGGACCCTATCCGGCACGTGCGAGCCGAATCCGGTAATGGTGCATCCGCGTAAGTTCATGCTGGCATCCAGCTACTTTCCCGCCTCGGCCCGGGCCAGGAAGCAGGAGGCCCGCCGAGCAGCTTTGTGAATCGCTGAGGGTGGTGATTGAGAGTGTGCGAGGCACCGTTGCGTCGGCTGGCTGCTCCTGACGCCGGTCACCCACCCAGGTTGCACGCTCCAGGAGGCTACTTCCAAGCCTTTGTCGGCGTACCAAAGGCGATCAGGTGTCCGAGAGCACCTCCGCTGACGGTTGAGGCTCGGCGAGGGCGAGCATGGAACTCCGCACTCGCCCGGTGATATCTTGCTCGACGGCGGTAGCGGCCTGCAGGATGGCGTTCTTGATGGCTTCGCGGTTCGAGCGGCCGTGGCAGACGACGCAGACGCCGTTGACACCGAGCAGGAGCGCGCCGCCATGGGCGGCCCAGTCACATCTCTGGCGCAAGTGGGCAAACGCGGGCTTCATGAGAAATGCGCCGACTCCGCTGAGCCAGTTCGCGGCGATGCCGGCCTTGAGCAGTCCGCGGAACATGTGGAAGCTGCCCTCCATCGCTTTGAGCAGCACATTGCCCACGAAGCCGTCGGCAACGACGACATCGACTTTGCCATCGAACACGGAGTTCCCCTCGACAGAGCCGATGAAGTTGAGCGGGGCGGCCTGGAGCAGATCGTATGCGGCGCGTGTGACGGCGTTGCCCTTGCTGGCCTCCTCACCGATGTTGAGTATGCCGACGCTCGGGTTGGGCATGCCCCTGACGGCGGCGTAGCAGCTGCCCATCATGCCGAACTGGAGGAGGTGTTCGGGCCTGCAGTCGGCGTTGGCCCCGGCGTCGAGGAAGACCATCAGGCCGGCGACGGTGGGGAGCAGGAGGGCGATGGCCGGGCGGTCGATGTGGGCGATATTCCCAAGGCGCATAGTCGCGAGCGCCATGAAGGCGCCGCTGTTCCCGGCGGAGACGGCAGCCTGCGCGGCGCCGTCGCGGACCATCTCGACGGCGGAAGCGAGTGAGGAACTGCGGCCGCGCTGAAGCGCAGCCCGCGGGCTCTCGTCCATCTCCACCACGCCGTCGGCATGGTGGATGCTGACTTCGCCGGGCCTGTCGGTACTGCGTGAGGCACGCCCGCTTTGAGAGAGCAACTCCGACAGCCGGCTCTCGTCACCGACGAGACAGATGTCCGCAGCGACGACTTCGGCCGCGGCAAGAGCGCCGGGGACGATCTCCTCGGGGGCGTGGTCTCCGCCCATCGCATCCACTGCTATGCGCATGCGCATGGTCCTCAGCGTTGGGCGGCCTTCTTCTGCTCTTCCTTCACCGTGTGGTCCACCTTGCGGCCCTTGTAGTAGCCGCACTTGCCGCAAGCATTGTGCGGGGCGACGGTGGCCTGACACTTGGCGCAGGTGGTGACTGCGGGTTGCGCGACGGTGTCGTGGGTGCGGCGCTTGTCACGCCTGCTCTTGGAGTGTCTGCGTTTCGGCAGTGCCATGTCGGTTTTCTCCTGCCCTACTTGCGCCGCGGAGCGCGCAGTGGGTGGTCGGCATCATGTGCCCAGATACTGACCTGCGAGAGTCAGCGTTCGTCTGTTTGCGGTGCGGGGCGGCGGGACGCCTGCCCTGCCCGCGGAGGTTCCTGTATTCGGCTGCGCCCGCGTCCTACTTGTCGGATTCGGCCCGGGGCCGAAATTGTGCGAGCGCCGCCAGCCTGGGATCGATCGAGCCCTGGGAGCAGGCGCAATCGCCCTCGTTCAGGTCCTGGCCGCAGGTGGGGCACAGTCCCCGGCACTCTGGTCGACAGAGAGACCGCGGCGGCAGGTGCAGATTGAGCAATTGACGCACAAGCTCGCTGAGGTCGATCTGGTCGCCGTTGCGGATGGGGATGGGGCTCTCGTCGGCCCACTCATTGTAGTACGCGTCCGGGCTGTCAATCTCGGCCAGAACGCACTCTTCAGCCACGTCGATGCGGATGTCGACCGTGTGCGCCCTGGCGCATCGGCCGCACTGCATGGTAGCGCTGGTATGGAGCCATCCTTCCGCCGTGATGATCTTCCCCGTATTGGTCAGCACAATGCGACCCCTGACCGCATCCCGATAGTCGGAGGCGCTCCCTGCCGGCGGCGGAGACTGGATGTCAACCTCAACCCAGCCGCCCTGTTTGGTTATGTTTTTATCCAGGCTTAGTCGCATAACGTAGACCGCGGCTCTCTAAGCCGCGGTTGTCCACTCCCCTGAAGCAGCGTGATTATACTGTAGGCGATTCTGAGTTGTCAAGCAAGCGGGGGGTGCGCGGACAGGGCCGACAGAGGCGGCAAAGGAGCCGTGCCGGGCATTGCGCGATGGCTGCGGCGTAACGTACAATGGGGCTCGCCCGCTTCAGTGTCAGGCCGCACCAGCCGCCGGTGACTGCGATGGCTCACACGGTACGAGACCGACCGAACAAGACCGTTACCCGAGTGGTATCATTCGCGGTTCTGGCCTCGCTTGCCTTCGTGGCGTGGTGGGCGTCCGGCGCCCTGCAGACGGCGATAGTGCCCTCCGCGTCGATGGAGCCCACGCTGCGTGTCGATGACCTGCTGATGGTGCGCAAGGACGCCTTCAGGGAGGCCGGCCCACGCCGCGGTGACATCGTCCTGTTTCTGCGCAGAGGCGAACCCGACTACTTCGTCAAGCGCGTGGTCGGGCTACCGGGTGAGACGGTTGTCGTCGCGTCGGGCTGGGTGAACATCAACGGCAAGTGGCTCGAGGAGCCGTACGCAGCCAGTCAACGCGTCCGCGAACGCCCGCTGCAATGGGTGCTCGGAGACGATGAGTACTTCCTCCTGGGCGACAACCGCTCGCACAGCGAGGACAGCCGTGACTTCGGGGCGGTGAAGCGGGCAGACATCACCGGCCTGGTGACGAGCATCATCGCTCCGGCCGGACGACGCGGTCGGTTGAGCAATCCGTTCGATGCCCGGTAGCCCCGAGGGGCACTGAGCATGCACGCAGGTGAGTTTGGCCGACGTTGCCGGGAGGAGTGTCTGGAGCGAGGCAGTTTGTGGTATACTGAATTCACGATTTCAGACGCGTCACACGTGGATCGGGCACATGACTGCGCCGGGGGGACCTGCCTGAATATGCCATCGCGATCGGCGACTATCGGTCTGCTCATCTGCTTCAGCCTGCTGCTGTGCTCGATTGCGGCAGGGGAGCAGGAGGCTGCCGACTACGGCGACTTCATCGAGCAACCCTCCTCCGGCGGCGCGGCAGCCAGGACGCACACATGGTCGACGACGCCCTCCGGCGACGGTGAGATCGGCTCGACCGACAAGATCGAGCAGAATGAGTTGCTGGCAACCGAGCCGACGGGAAAACCGGAGGTTCCAGTGACTGAGTTGGCGTCCGAGGTGCTCACGAACAAGCAGGACGACTCGGGCGACATGCTGGCGCGCTTGCTTTCAGGCGGTGGCGGCCCGCCCGCGCCGGGAGCGCCCGGAGGCGGACGCATGAAGAAGGCGCTTGCCGGCGGCCTGGTCGCGCTGCTTGGCGCGGCCATTGGTGTCGGCGTAGCGCTGCTCAGGGCGCGTTACGGCAAGACGCCGGACCCCGCCCGCAACGTGCGCGTAATCCGGGGGCAGTCACCGACACCGCCGCGCACAGGCGGGCGGAGGATGCTCTGAGGAGGCCGGGCTTCGGCCACCGATGACGCCGCTGTCGACGCCACTGAAGAGCACCGCTCGTTCCGCCCCACGCTCCCTCGATGTGCTCCAGGCCCTCGCGTGCTGCGCTGGAAGCTGCGCCTGACCCAGCCTCGGCGCCCATCCGGCGCGTCCCCGCAATCCCGGCACGGAGTATCAGACCGTTCGCGCAGGTTGATGGGTGCACCATGGTGAACCGGCCTCCAACAGCCGATTCCGACGCTCGGAGGCTCATTGACCATGGGCAACACCCCTGGAGCGAACACCGTACGCCTCGCCAACAGCGCCGTCGCCCTGCAGTGGCAGGACGGCCAACTCACCGTCGAGAACCACGTCTCCGGAAGCACCCACGTCTTCGACTTCCCGGCATTCGCGGTGGTGCTCGGCGGGGAGTCGGTCACGCCCGATGAGTGCGATTTCACGGGCCTCAGCGCGGAGGACGATAGTGTCACGTTCGCCTATGCGCACCCCGCGAGCGGCATCGAGATCGCGGTATGCTATGCCCTCGAGGGCGAGAGGCCGTGGTTCCGGAAGCGGCTCAGGCTCACCGCGCCCCCCGGCACACCGACACCCGACCGGGTGTATGTCGACGTCCAGAGCAGTCCCCCCTCCCCCATCCGACGCGTCGGCTACGGTCTGCGCGGGGGGCCCGGTGCCGAGGAGCAGACGGGCCTGGAAACCTACTCCGAAAAGCCGGCATGCGGGTACCCCGTCTATGCAGGAGACTGGTTCCTCGGGCTGGAGCATGCCGGCGGCTTCGCGATCCCGGGTAACGGTCTGGAGCTGTACCACCACCCCGTGTGGGACGCCGATGGGCGCATCGAGAGCTTCCCGGCGGTGTTCGGGTGCGCGGCGGGCCATGCCGAGGCGCCCGAAGCGTTCATGGACTACCTCTGGCACATTCGTAATCCGCGCCTGAGCACACCCCTGTATATGATAACCACGGGCTGGTCGACGCGCGCGCTGGGCGGTGGAGACTATGTGTGTGACTTCGAGTCCATCAACGACTTCTTCGACGCGATGGTCGGCATCGGGCTGCGCCCGGACGCATTCGCCGTGGATGCGGGCTACTTCGACCGGGCTTCTATCTTCCAGGGCAAGGAAGACCCCGATGACAGCAGGCTCAAGGCGCTCAAGCAGCGATGTGCCGAGGAGGGGATGAGGTTCTCGCTGTGGGTCAGCCACAACGGGCGCACGGGGCTCGACATGGAGTGGATCAAGCAGCAGGGCTGGCTCACGGGCGACGGGCCGGGCACGTACCGCAACCTCGAGTTCGTGGTGATGATGCAGCCGAGCTTCGAGGAAGCGCTGGCGAGGCGCTTCGAGACCATGGTCGGCGAGATCGGCGTCGATCACCTGAAAATCGACTGGGATAACGAGTGCGCGACATCGGAGGAGTTCTCGGAGGTCTATCCGACGGTCGATCATGTTCGGGAGGCGTCGCTGTTGGCCTTCAACCGCATCGACGCGCGTATGCGGGCGAAGAACCCCGGCCTGATCACCCGCAACGGCTGGTGGCCGAGCCCGTGGTGGCTGACGGCGGCGGATCACGTCTGGCTGGCCGATTCGGGCGACCTCGAGTATGCCGTATGGCCCTCCCGCACGCAGCGCGACCGCGACAACACCCACCGCGATGCCTGCTACTACCAGCACCTGGTGAAGGCCGAGACGCCGGTGCCGCTCGATGCCTGGGACAACCACGGCTTCGTCGACGCGGTCGATTGCCCGTTCCATACCGAGCCCCACACCTGGCTGGACAACCTGGTGCTGCAGTTCACCCGTGGGACGACCTACCTGCACATGCCCTTCTGCCCGGAGACAATCCGCGACTGGCAGGCGCAGTCCACGCAGGCGGGGCTCGAGTGGCTCCGCGCCCACGCCTCCGAGCTGGGCACGCGCCACTCACGGATGGTGCTCGGCAATCCGGGCTTCGGGGAGGTCTACGGCTACCTGCACCCGTTCGAGGACGGCGCATGGCTGACGTTGCGGAACCCCTCGGTGGAGCCGCAGATGGCTGAGTTGGCATTGGAGGAGTGGCTCGGCTACTCACCGGGCACCCTCAGGCAGGTGCACCCGTACTGGGAGGACCTGCAGGCGGGCGAGATGTGGCTGCTCGGGCATGAGGTTGTGCTGCTGCGCATCTACCGGGAAGAGCAGGCGGAAGTCCCCCCCATCCCCGGCAGCGCGTTCATGGTCAGGCCCACGGCGGAAGGCTACGAGTACCTCTTCCCCGGCAACAAGCGGTTGACCGATGAGATCGGCCCGACGGTGCATGAGTCCATGCAGCTTCCCGACTTCAACATCGAGCAGACCGCCGATGAGGCCATCGAGGGCGGGTGGCGGATGATGTGGTATGCGGCCGTCCCCCACCGCTTCGAGCGGGCCGAGGTGCTCATCACCCTCCGTGGGCCGCAGGAGGTTCTTGACGGTGTCACCGTCCGCGGCGGCAACTCCCGCTACCGCACGGTGCCGATGCGGCACTATGCCGAGGTGACACGCATCTTCCGTAAGGAGGAGCGCGGCTATGGCACAGTGCGCTGGCTGCCGCCGGTGGGGCCCAGGGAGCGCGATGACTACGTCTTCAGCGTGCCGGATGGTGGCTGGTCGAGCATCACGGTGGATGTGCTCGGTGATCGCGCCGATGAGCTTGTCAAAGAGGTGTGGCTCATCGGCTATGAGGCGACGGCGCGGCAGACGATAGTGCTCGATGCTCCGCCGATGGAGGGCCCGCTGTGGCCGATGCACCCGCACGGCTTCTCGCGGCATGTGAGGATGAAGTGAAGGACGGCAGGGGCGAGGGACGAGGGGTTAGGGGCGTGGGAACGGTCCCGCGGCCGCCGGAGCAGTCGACATGGCGGCAGGGCCGCCACCCAGAAACCATCAAGAACGGCAGAAGTGGACGCCGCAGCTTCTGCGCCGAACGCCGACTGCCGTTTGTCGTGCACCCCCTCTCCCGCCGGCGCGTTCCGGCTCGTCGTTTGAGACGGAACGTACCGGAAACAGGGAGAGGGGGCCGGGGGGTGAGGCCTGCACGGCGCACCCTCAGCGCATCCTCAGCACCACCGACCCGTACTCCCCGTTGACCGACACCGCCACTCCCCCATCCGGAACCGTGTCGCCCGTGAGCAGCGTCACCGACGGCGTCTTCTCCACCACTTCCACGGCACGGCCCACACACCCGTGCGGCAGTGCCAGGACATCGCGCTCAACGGAGCGGTGGTAGTCGGCGCACAGCACAATGTTCTCCCCGTCTCGATACCAGTAGGCGAACGTGGCGTTCGGCTGCGCCGCGGGATGGAAGTAGCATCGATAGGCCCGGCAGTGGAACTGCGTTCCGGCCGGGATAGGGTTGCCCTTCTTGCCGTCGACCGCCGCCGGGTAGGACTTGGCGGAGGTGTACAGGAAGGCCGCCCGCCCGCAGTTGGCCGCACGAGCCTCCGGCACCGTGATGCCCGTGAGCAGCGAGTAGCCCAGCGCGTACCCGACCTCATGCACCGCCCGACCGTTCTCCTCGTGTCCGAGCATCTGGATGAACCGCTCCGGCAGGTTACCCGGGTCTTCGACATTCTGCTTGTCGATGGAGAAGTAGAGCGCCGAGGGTGGCGGCGTCCGGTAGTCCTGCCCAGAGCGGAAGTCGTAGGCGATGTCATCCTGCGTGAAGGGCGCCGTCTTCGGGATGAAGTACTCATGCGTCGTGTAGTTGGCACCCGCGGCGAGCTTCGCGGACTGGATGAAGCCCATGTAGCCGAGGTTGAACTCCTGCAGCGCCCGTGCATGGTAATCGATCACACAGGCGCCATTGGGATGGAAGCGGTAGCTGATGCTGTTGGAGACCACCGCCTCCACGTGATCGGCGACGAAGCTGCGTTCGTCACCCGGATGCTCCATCATGTCCCGGACCAGCGAACCGGGATTGATGATATCGCAGTCCTCGATAATGTCGAGGAACTCGCAGGTGACCGGCTCACCGTCGACAAGTGGGCTCTGCCCGTCGATCAGGTAGTCCTGCCGGGTGATCCTGCACGCGGGCCTGAGCTGCACCATGTGGGCGTCGGTGAAGGGGATCGTCTGCCCGTCGGCACGGGTCAGAGCCGGGCCCGTGAGCGTCCTGGCAAACCGCCAGATGGCGCCGTCGCTCTGGTTCACCGACAGAAACCAGAGCTTGTCGGGATCCTCGATCTTGAGCAGAACGAAGTCCACCCCCGCGCCGTCTCTCCAAACGGTTCCCAGGTCGACCTTCGTGCGTCCGTGGCCGACACTGACCACCTCGCGCGCGTCGGAGCAGCCGTGGTTGGCGCCGATGTAGGTGCCGTTGAGATTCCACGGCGTGGCATCGTCTCCACAGCCGTGGATCAGGCGCCCACCGCTCAACTCGGCATCGCCCATCCCCGCCGAACTCCGGACGAGGTAGGTACCCGCGAAGTTGATCTGCCCGTTTGCCCCCTTGCCGATGCGAATCACAAGGTCATCGGCCCCTGAGAACGGGCTGCGGATGAAGACCTGTTCTCCGTAGCGCACTGCGCGCAGAGACGTCGTCCCGTCCTGAGCGTGTGAACTGCATCCCAGCACCGCCGCCAGCAGTGTCAGAAGGAGAACGCGAACGGGGATGGGTGACCCGACGAGCAACCACTCGGCTGGGAACCAGGGCATGGACTATCGACCCTTCCGCTGTGGGTTGACGGATCGCACAGCGCGGCTGACGGGTGAGCGCCCCCGCGCGAACGTGGGCGATGCTGCAGCCTTCTCCGTCCCTGCACGTCGGCCCTGCCCGGCCCTACTCACCGGCGGGGCTGGGTAACCCGTAACGCCGTCCCACGCTCACGAAGGCAGCAACAGCGACATCCAGCTCCTCGATGGTGTGGGCCGCCGATATCTGCACGCGAATGCGCGCCTTCCCCTCCGGCACCACGGGGTAGCTGAAACCGATGACATAGATGCCCTCCGCGAGCAGGTCGTCGGCCATGCCCTTCGCCAGCGTCGCATCGCCCAGCATGATCGGCACGATGGGGTGGCTACCCGGTGGGATGCTGAAACCCGCCCGCGACATCTCCTCGCGGAAGTGAGCGGTGTTGCGCTCCAGTGCCAGCCGCGGCTCATCGGTCTCGGTGAGCAGCTCGATGGCCGCCAGAGCCCCCGCAACGATGGGCGGCGGAAGCGTATTCGAGAACAGGTATGGACGGGAGCGCTGCCTGAGCAACTCGATGATCTCCGCCCGCCCGCTCGTGAAGCCGCCGGAGGCCCCGCCGAGTGCTTTGCCCAGCGTCGATGTGATGACATCCACGCGCTCCATCACGCCGTGGCACTCGTGCGTGCCGCGCCCGGTCGGCCCGACGAAGCCGGTGGCGTGGGAGTCATCGACCATCACCAGTGCCCCATACTGCTCGGCAAGCGTGCAGATGGTATCCAGCTTCGCGATGCAGCCATCCATGCTGAATACGCCGTCCGTGGCGATCAGCCTGATGCGTGCCCCATCGCACTGCTTGAGCGTATCCTCCAGATGATCCATGTCGGAGGTGCGGAAGCGCTTGCGTTCGGCCTTGCACAGGCGGATGCCATCGATGATGCTCGCATGGTTCAGCTCGTCACTGATGACGACATCCTCCGGCCCCAGTAGCGTCTCGAATAGCCCTCCGTTGGCGTCGAAGCAGGAGCTGTACAGGATCGTGTCGTCTGTGCCCAGGAAGCTCGAGATGGCCTCTTCGAGCTGCTTGTGGACCTGCTGAGTGCCGCAGATGAAGCGCACCGAGGACATCCCGTAGCCCCACTGCTCGAGCCCGCGATGCGCTGCCTCGATGATCCGCGGATGCGAGGAGAGCCCGAGGTAGTTATTCGCGCAGAAGTTGATCACCTCGCCTCCGGCGACGGTGATCCGCGATGCCTGTGGACCGAGGATGATGCGCTCATCCTTGTAAAGGCCCTGCGCGCGGATGGCATCGAGTTCGGCCCTGACTATCTCCCGCACCTGACCGTACACGGTCGCATCTCTCCTCGGTGGGTGCTACCACCTGATGATGATCTTCGGGTGTGACAGGATGCTGCGCTCAAACGCCTCCGGCTCGTAGTCGCCGATATCGACGATGGTGCCCTCGCCCCGGTTGAGGATGACATCCCACACCCTGGCCTGTACGCCGGTGTGCGCGGACTCGAGCAGGTTCCTGGTCATACACCACGTGCGGAATATCTGCCTGCCGAAGACGCTGTGGAAGCTGATACCGTTGGTGATGATCTCGGAGAAATCCTGGATAATGAAGTCGCCACCGTTGATGCCGAACAACACGACATCCCCCCCACGCCGGACCGAGGAGATGGCGCTGTTGAGCGATGAGTTGTAGCCCGACATCTCCATCGCCACATCCACGCCGTCGCCGCCGAAGCNNGGAAGCGCCTGACCTGCTCGACCACCGCGTGGTTACGCTCCCACGAGCCCGCCACCGGCTCGAAGCCTACTATCTCATCGACGCCGACAAGCTCGGCAAGCCGTCGGTTCTCCGCGTTCGGCTCGATGCCGATGATCTTCGAGACGCCGACGGCCCTCGCGACAAGCAGCGCGAACAGCCCGATGGTCCCACACCCGAAGATTGCGAGCGTCTTCCCGCGCAGGTCGACCTTCGTGCAGGCGTGCACGGCATTGCCGAACGGCTCCTGCACGCATGCGACCTCCGGCCGGACCTTCTCGGTATCAGTGGGCCAGAGGGCCGAGGCGGGCAGCTTCACGTACTCCGCAAAGCAGCCGTCTCTCGAGAAGCCGATGGTCTTCTCATTGCTGCACACGTGCGTGTCGCCCACGAGGCACTGGGGGCACCTGCCGCAGATGATATGTGACTCGGTGGTCGTCAGATCGCCAAGCGTGTAGCCGTAGCGCTCGGCGGCGAGGCGGCCGACCTGCACGATCTCGCCGAACAGCTCGTGCCCGAGCACTCGCGCAGACTTCCCCTCCGCATCCAGCGAGTCGTGGATCGTCCTCCTGAAGGCCTTGCGGAACCATATTCCGCGGTCAGAGCCGCAGAAGCCGGAGTAGAGCACCTTGATCAGTACGCGCTCGGTGTCGAAGGGATCGGCGGCCTCATCCAGAACCGGCTTCGCCACCCGGACCTTCCTCAGCCCACGGCTGTGCTCCCACACATCCTGTGACCTGTCCAACACCAGCGCCCACATCGTCTCCGGCATCCGGATGCGCTCCCTCTGTCTCGTCGTTGCGGCACGACACCCAACTCAGTCCGTGCGCGCGTGCGGCGGCGAGTTGTGTTCATACCATCGCTCCAGCCGCTCCCTGGTGGTGCGGATGTGGTCTCTGGCCGCCGCCTCGGCGGCATCGGCATCACGTCCGGCGATGGCGTCGAGGATGCTCGCGTGTGGTATCTCGCGGTGGACATGCAGGACGGGGGCGATGAAGCCCGGCGGGTAGTTGATCAGACACTTGAGCAGCAGCGGCTCGGCGCCCACGTAGCGGGCAATGTACTCGTTCCCGCAGCCCCGGATCACGCGACAGTGGAACTCGAAGTGCAGCGCCCTGTAGGTCAGGTAGGCCTCGTCCTGGGCGGTTGCCGTCATCTCGTCGTACAGCGCGCTCAGGGCCGCGGCATCAGCATCGGTGCACCGGATTGCCATCAGCCGTGCGGCGACACCCTCGGTCGCCTCACGCGCCTGCAGCATCCGGCAGATCTCCGGCGGCGTCGCCCGCGCAACAAAGCACCCGCGGTGTGGCTCTCTTGCCACCAGCCCCAACTCGATGAGCGACTGCATCGCGTCGCGGACAGGAGTGCGGCTGACGCCGAGCTCGCTCGCGATGTCGCCCTCGACCAGGTGGGCGCCGGGCGCTAACTCACCGGCAACAATCCTCTGGATGACGTGTCTGCGGACGCTCTCGGCCATCGTGTCTGTCCTCGGCTGCGCCAGAAATCCCCGCACACTATTGCATGCAGCATGAAATCTGATTGCATACAATATGCCGAGGCTTTATATACGATACGCCAGGTGCTGTCAAGGCCGCCGTGACGCCCGCGGAGCGCAGGCGGGCGCAATCCGACATACCCCGCATGGTCGGGATCGGGCATCGGGAGGTACCGGATGAAGCGTGGCAGGTCAGCCGGGCCAGGGGAGGTGGTCGCGCTGTCGGCCCAGTTGTCGGACTGATCGGGGAGCACAAGCAGGTTGCCGGCCGGCACCGGCGTGACCGGATTCAGTGTGACGTGCTGCGCTTCGCCGCCCGCCGGCGCTCGCGGGAGAACAGCGGAACCGGGGGCGCTCGGGAGCCGTCACCGCATCCGGCGCCAGGCATCGACGAAGACGTCGACGCGTCGCATGGTGTCGTCGGACGGATCGCGGACGTTGTCGACAGGCGAGAGGATGAAGCCCGGTGGCCCAAGGGTGTCGACGGCCTCCGCGACGGCGTCACGGATTTCCTCATCGGCGCCCATCTCGACGGTGACGAAGCCGTTGACCCCGCCCCAGAGCGCCATCCGGCCACGGGTGCGCTCGCGCATGAGCGCCATGTCGGTACCCATGCCCTCGATCGGGTCAACCCCGATGATCACATCCACCCCGGCCTCCATGATGAAGTCAAGCACGCCCATCGTACCGGTGGTGTGGATGTAGCCGAACTTCGCCCCCATCTCGTGAGCGAGGTCGACCTCCCGCTTGAGATATGGGAGGACGAAGCGCTTGTACATCGGTGGCGACCAGAAGTCGGTACCCTCGTACCAGCCACGGCGGATGAACAGGTCCGGCCTCACGGCCAGGATGTCCTTCATGCGCAGCATGTTCCACTCATGGAGAACCCCTGCAAGCCCGTCGACGAACTCGGGTTGGTCGAAGGCATGGATCATGACCTGCTCCATCCCACACAGCCACGCGCTGGCGTCCATCCCGACGCCGAGCCCTGCCCGCAGCAGCAGGCCCAGTTCGTCGGCGAGGTCTCTGGCCCGGTCGGCGCGCGCCCGGAACACCGCGACATCCTCGGG
>DPJP01000247.1:5105-12024 GCA_003542955.1 Armatimonadota bacterium | reverse complement strand
GGATGAGGCGCCGGCAACAGGTGGCGCAGGGCCGCAAGGTCCTCGATGCTCTCCACGGGGAACTTGCGCGCCCGCGGGACCAGGTAATCATCGAACAGCGGCACGTAGTCGGGCAGCGGCCAGTCATCGGTCGCCTCGACCTCGGTCTTCAGTGTCCCGTCGGGTGTGATGTACTCCTTGTGCAGGATGTCGGGGCCGTCAGTGCGCTGCTCGCGCCATTGCCTGACCTCGACCTGCGGCGGGAAGCGGAGGTCGATGCCGGGCAGGTCGCGGTGCTCCGGGTTGCGGGTGACTGCCCAGGAGGCGGTCGGGACGAACGCATCGAGGCCCATCTCCACCTGGCGCCGGACGAACTCCTCATCATCGGCGCACCGTCCGCTGAGCGCGGCAAAGATCATGAAGCAGCAGGGAATGTAGTCGGTCTCTCTGCACTCGATTGCCGCCAGCATGCGCTCGCGGCTGGTCATCGTCGCTGCCATGGCACACCCTCCCGGTCATCTCTGCACGCGTGGTCGCATCAATCAACTTCGCTCTGTACGACAAGTGAACCCATCTGCCGCAACTCGGGGATGCGGCAGGTAACGTGGCCGTCGCCGTCTGGGGCGAACTCGATTGCCTCTGCATGCGGCTCCGGATCGGGCACGAGCAGGTGACAGGCCGTCACGCGCTGCCCGTTCGGAACGGCTGTGGACACGCTGAGATCGCGCTTTACCGAGGGCAACTCGTGCCGCTGGATGATGTAGTCGCTCTGTGGGAGGTTGACCAGGTGGATGAGCGTCTCTGTCCTGCCGTCGACCTCGCGCGCGTAGGCAAAGGGCTCCCACAGCACCCGGTCGACGTCCCGACCGGAGACCGTGATGTTCTGCGCGGGGTCAGCCATCGGGATGAAATCCTGCCCGTAGAAGTAGTCTGAGAAGCGCATCGCATGGCGGAGACGGAACCAGGTATCATCGATTGAGTGGCGGGCTCCCGCGTCCCCGTACCAGTGGAAGCCCGCGGCCATCATGCAGTACTGCATGACCCGGTGTGCGACACTGCCCGGCGCGTAGCCGCGCATCAAGCCCACGGATGGCTGCCCGCCGAGCGGGCGAATGACCCGCGTCGAGTTAGTCAGCGCCTCCGCCCACTCCCGCCAGGTCGGGTAGTTGACCGTAACATCCGAAAGCGCCTCGTGGAGCAGGTCCGACCCGGCGCAAACAGTCTCCGTATAGCGGGGGAGCCGTCGCCTGACGGCCTCATCGACGGTCATGCTGCCGTGGTAGACGAAGCGCGGGTGCCGCTGCGCGACGGTGTCGCGCCAGAGCCGACACAGCTCCGCGGCGGTGGCATCCGGGTCGGCGAACAGGTCCCGCGCNNGGCCCTGCCAGTCATGCCACGCCGCGTCGTCCCCGGCCGCGGCGTCGCCGAGGTGCAGAGGGTCCTGCGGCGAGAGGGGGAAGAAGTTCCAGTCGAAGCGGACTCCATCCCAGCCAAACATGTCGACCGATGCAGCCATCTCGTTCGCCCAGGCAGTGATGCGCTCGGGCGTGAAGACGTGAGCGCCGACGGCGTTGTAGCGTCTGCCATCGTGCAGAGCGCCACTGTGCAGGTACATTTGCCCATCCGGGGTGTACATCATTTGCTCAGGATGCTCGCGGGCTCCCTGCAGGCTCGCCAGCCCTGTACCCATGGCCAGCACCCGCAGCCCGTTGTCATGAGCCCGGCGAATCAGCGCCTGCAGAAACGATCGGGTGAGTGACGCAGTGTATGCCGCCTGCGACTCGGTATGCGGCTCGAACTGCTCGGTGTCGGGTGTGAGGTCGTAGACCTGGTCGGGCGCCCAGCAGCAGTACTCGATGGTGCCGACGTAGTTCTCCTTCGCCAGCTCGATCTGCCGGCCAATCTGCCAGTCCTGATTCATCCAGCCGGGGTTGTAGACGACGATCTGCCCCACGCGCGAGAAGTTGTCGGCGACGGCGAAGTACTCGACAGCCCGGTCGAGCAGCGCGCCGTCGGCGGCAAGCAGCCGCACCTGCAGGCCAAAGCCGCCTTCGCCCAGTCTCTGCCACTGAACCGGCACCTGAACGAACTCCGCGGGGCGCAGCTCCAGACTCTGCTCTGGCAGGCCGATAGTCCCCGCGATGCCGGTATCGACACAAGCAGCCAGCCTCACATGCCGGGGCTGCGCGGTGTTGTTGCTCACTGTGACGCGCGCCGTTCCCTCCTCGTCGGGCCGGAGGATGAGCCTGTCCACCTCGAGGTCGACGATCTCGACAGGATGAAGCCGCGGCGCGGTTGTCCTGTGCAACTCGAGGGCGTTGGCCGGTGGCGGCCCGAGCACGACCCGGAACGACATCTCGACATCGTAGGGCACCGGCGTCCAGCGGAGTGGAGGGCCGTACGCATCGATCTGCACGCGGTTCGCGCCGGGCTCGATGGTATGGGCGATGGCCGAGATGCCCTCCGTTACTCCGGCCGTCAGGCCGAACCCGGTTCGGCCGTCGTACAGGTACGCCAGAGACGGCGTGGGAGTGTGGCGGGCCGTCTCGCCGCCGAGTGACAGGACTCGCTCCCCGTCACCGGGGTAGAAGCGGCAGTGCGTGAAGAACTCGCCATCACGGCTCGCCAGACGATAGGCAAGCTGCTCGACGGGACTGGTGATGTGGGCCCTGTAGCGGACACCGATCCCGGGCATGCCGTCGGCGAACCACAGCGTGCGCGTCACACTCCCGGCCGGGCACGCCCACTCACTGATGCAGAGGAGCGCGTCATCGCGGCGCTCGAAACGACAGCGTGGCTGTGAATCGACTTCCTGATGGGTGGTCGGCGAGGGCGCGTGGGCCTTCGTCCATTGCGGCCGGTCGCGTTCCTCGACGATCCACAGGCCGTCGTGGCTGAACTCCAGGCCCGGGCGGCCGTCGGCGGAGAACGCTCTCAACCGCCCGCCAGCCGTCGTGTCGAGCACGACCGCGCAGTGGGAGGCGCGGACGGTGGCGCTGTCTCGCGTCCGCTCGAGGACGACCACGCCGCGGGCAAGCCCCGTGAGCGCACCGAAACAGGCGAGTGCAACGGCCGGGAGCATCCAGCAAGTGCGATGGCCGATCATTGCCCGCTCCCTGCAGTACGGCCCGCAGTGCCCGAGTTATCGCACATACATCTCCCCCCTGCGGGCGCGGAGCTTGTGCTGATGCGCCGCGAGTGTTGCCTTGAGTATGTCCACTCCCTGCCCGCTGATCGTGTCGGGCAGGCGGTGGTGCCACGGCAACTCCGTGAAGGCGACCGTGGTGTCGAAGCGGCTGTAGCACTCCCAGCGCAGGAAGCCGCGCTCGGCGCCGGTGAAGCGCACGAGCCACGCGCCGGTATTGCCAAGGTCATCATCATTGACCAGGTAGTCGAGCATATCCAGGCCCACCTGGCGCTCGAAGACGCCCAGGAACGGAACGCTCCAGAGGTAGGAGTGGTGACTGATCAGACACGCCGGCTGCAGGGAGAACAGCTCCTCGCGCAGGGCGACGATCGTGGGGTCGGCGGAGGTCATGCCCCCGCGAACCATGTCGTACTCCTCCACCGGGCCCATCCGGGTGAGCTTGATGCCGTTGGCGACGCCGTCGGGGTTCACGCTGATGAAGAGGTGAAAGCGGTACTGCTCCAGCAGCGGGCGTGCCTCATCACCAAGCAGGTACTCCGCGGCGCCTTCGACGGCCCACGAGCCGGCCGACTCCGCGGCATGCATGCGTGCGAGCACGACGAAGCTTGGCTTGCTCTCATCGCCGATGCACAGGCAGTTGATGGGGCGGCCCTCGCCGGTTCGGCCAATCGACCGGACGGAGTAGAGCGTGCTGCGGGCGCAGATGGTCTCGATGAAGCGGCTCTCGTCCTCGATCCCGTACCAGGGGAAGGTGCCGAAAAGCGAGTCTCCCGCCGGGGCGGTGAACTCGTAGACCGTCGAGGTGGGCGTGGTCTCGCCACGAACCGTCGCCCAGGCGTCACCATGCTTGAGGTAGCCGAATCCGCGATCTGCCATGTAGCGGAACTCGGCCCAGATCACCTCGACGCGGATGGGAGTCTCCGGGCCGGGGTTGCGTATCCGCAACCACGTGACATTGTGGTTGTTGTCGTGCTCGTCACCGAGGAAGCGCTGGGTGACGCGCCACTCGTGCTCACCGCGATGCTCGACGGTGACGGTGTCGGGGACTTCACTGCGCAGGTTGATGTCATCAGGAGTACTCATCACAGACCTTCCCGATCGATGCGCCGCGGCCGGCATCGGCTGGAGCGATCTCGAGCCGCAAGCCCTGACTGTGCATCTCGATATGTCGGACGATCGCGGCAATCAGCATGACCATCTCGACCATCGCGAGTAACTCTTCGGACGTCTGGGCAAGGACCAGCGCGGCGCAGTATACACCACTACGGCGAAGCATGGCGGTGCGACTCATCACACCGAGAACATCATGCACAAGGGTCGATGCGACCTGCTGTTGAGAAGAACTCGAATCGCGTGAGCCACTGTGCGCGTTCGCTTTTCTCAAATTATCAAGTTATCAACGTATCACTTTTCTCACGTAGCGCGCCGTGCGCATAATATTCACAGTAGCAGCCAACTCATAGCTAATGCTGATCTACCCCGCGGTAATCACCCAGTCGCTCTGCTTCGGGAATNNGCGGCTGGATCCCCTGACGCCTCGCATTGGGCCGGCGCTACCCCGGCGTCAGCGGCTGGCAGGTCGGGCAGAAGTAACACGAGCCGCCGAGATAGGATATCTTCTCGATACTCGTCCCGCATTCGGGACATGGTTGGCCGTTGGCGCGCTTGTCCATTCTCGCTATGTAGCCGCCCCGCTGCCCGTACAGGTCGAACTCCGTGTCGCGGCCGCCGGTGCGAATGGCCTCGGCGAGCGTCTTGCGGATTGCGTTGTAGAAACGCTGCCGTTCGCGCCCCGTCAATCCGGTGAGATCACGCTTCGGGTGCAGGCCGGCATTGAAGCAGATGTCCTGCACGTAGCCGTTGCCGATGCCGTCGAGCGGCGATTCGCTTGCCAGGAATGCTTTCACGCTGCGTTTCCCACGCGCCGCATCGGCATCCAGCAGCTCCTTGAAGCGCTCGTAGGTGAACTCGTCACCGATCACCGGGACGCGTGGGCGCAGGCCGTAGTATGGCACCGGCTCGCCGTCGGCAAGCAGCCAGATGCCACCCCATCCGGCAACGGTGATGGTGAAGAAGCGCCCATCCTCGAAGCCCAGCATGAAGTGCCGCTTCTTCGGGAGCGTGCTGCTATCGGCATGCAGCAGCATCTTCCCGCCCATGTCGCCCATCTGCAGCGTATACCCCGGCTCCACGCGGCAGGCGACGCGATTGCCCTGCGCCTCCGCCGTGCCGATGGTACGCCCGACGCAGATGCGCTCATATTGGTCAGGCTCGTAGCTGTACCACACCCATTTGTGCGGGCTGTTGCCGCGCTCGCATGAGGTGATCTTCGCGCCCGTCAGTTCATCGCCAATCTGCCCGGCCAGCGTGACGATCTCGGGGAGTTCGTACATTGGGACGGCCTCCTTCGCGGCGCGCGTCCTGGTATCGGCCCACCGATGAGGACGTTCTCTCCGAACAGGCCGATGCCTGCCGGTGCCGTCAGGGCGTAGTGCTCGGGTCGCCGAGCTTGACCTGCTCGATCGGGAAGTAGATCACTGCTGTATGGGGTCCTCCGCGGTCCTGCCACGCCTCGACGACCTCACTGAGCACGGTCCGGTTCTTGTCCAGCAGACGGATGGTGGCGCTGCGGTCGAAGACTTCGCCGTTCGGGTACGGGTTCGGTGTCGCCTCGCTGACGAACCCCAGGATCAGATGCATCATGTCTGCAGGGACCGCTTTCAGGATGAGCGGGGCGGTGTAGAAGTCAGGATGCTGGGTGAGTGCCGTGCCGAACAGCGGCTTGACGCTCCAGCGCCGACACTTGTAGACGGTATCGTTGAACTCGACATTGCGCGCGGGGATCAGGAAGATGCCGCCGCCGGCGAACCAGTCGTTGATGACCTCGCGCTTGTTGTCGAACTGGAAGTCGGCCCTGCTGTCCTTCATACCCGGCTCGACGACATGCCACTGGGTCTCACGCCCGCCCTTCTCGACCTGGATGAAGCCGGACCAGTCGACCCGCCGGCCTGCATAGCCGTCCTCGCCGATGGACGCGAAGGCGCAGTTCATATCGTCATGCACCAGCACCGTCAGGTTCGTGTACGAGCCAGGCGGCGGCAGCGTGATTCTCGCAGTTGCCTGGTTGCCCGTCCACTCTGTGCACACCAGCGGCTTGTCGCGGTCGTAGACGACGCTCTGGCTGACCTGCGCAGCCCCGCCGCATGCGATATTGTAGCTGAGGAACTCGCGGTCCTCCGCGTCGGGCTCAGTCACCGTCAGCGTGGCGATCGTCTTCTCGGGATTGAGCGTCATCTGCACCTGCGGGGCATGCTGAGGCCGGTCGCTGCTTGGGATGCCGCGGTTGTGCATGACCGCCTTGAGGCCGTGGACGAGGAAGTCGTGGGCACCGTACTCCCGGTGCAGCCAGTAGTACCAGAAGCTGTCCTCGAGGAGGTCCCCCTCATCGATCAGACAGTCCGGGTTATGCTTGACGAGGATGTTCCAGATCCGCGTGATCTGGGGGTCCTCGAGGCGGTCAAACCACTGAACGGGAGCAGGCCAGCCGACAGCCTGCGCATTGTCCTGTTCGCCCTGCGGGAGGAACTCCGGCCCGGTAGGGTCGTAGACGTCCCAGAGCACCGCGGCGTTCTCGACCTCATTGATGGCGCGCTTGTCGTCGGGGATCTCGGAACGCCAGGTCAGTTCTCCCGGCAGTGTCTCCTCGGTGTAGTCTGCCGTCGGCGGCACCCACGCATACTCCAGATGGGTCTCTTCGGTCTGGCCGTTCTTCACGGGACGCCCGTTCACCAC
>DPJP01000247.1:0-5080 GCA_003542955.1 Armatimonadota bacterium | reverse complement strand
TGGATCGCGGCGGCTAGGAACTCCGCCCATCCCTCCTTCCATGCCAACTCTGCGTTCTTGCACGTGGTCGTGGTATGGTCGCTGCCCTGCCATATCTTGAAGCTCTGCGGCATCGCCCAGTAGACATCATGCATGATCTTGTGGCTGTACTCATGCATGGCGGTACAGCCCAGGCGTTGCCAGTTGAGCCAAGCGAAGAGCGGGGCGTTGGTCTCAGTGGCGCTCCAATCGTCGACAAATAGCCGCCACGTGTCGATGTAGATGTTGCCGACGCCCGGAGGCAGCGCCATCGGCTGGTAGTGGGAGTTGTCCGACTGGGGATAGGCGATGTTGGTATCGCGCCAGATGTGGGCCGGAGCAACCGCGCGGCTCGTCAGCCAGTTGTAGGCCTCCCGGACCGCCAGGCACAGGTGCAGCGCGCCGAGGGTCTTTCGGCCGGTCTGGTCGCCATACGCGTAGAACGTGAGGTTGCTTTTCGGGCCGCCGATCCAGGCGTCGATATTGATCTCGCTGTTCGGGCCCATGCGCAGATTGCCGGTCTGTCCGTTGTAGGGCCAGACCGAGTTCTTCTCCGGCCGGCAGGTGACAGTGGTGAGGCCATCGAGTTGCGCCTGCGAGGCGGTCGACATCGGCATCGCCGCGGCCGCGGTGATGTCATACTGCCCGAGGAACAGGTCAGTGCGGATTTCGAGATCGACATCGAAGTGCCCGTCGAAGGGGTTGCGGTACTTGGCCAGGTATTGGCCCTGAGGACTGGTGTAGCCGGTCGGGTCCGGGGTGATGGCCCCGAACTCCACCTGTACCAGCAGATTCGGCACTGGCAGATAGGTGCCCTGGCCGGGGAACTCGAACTCGGGGCGCTGGTCAAACCACGGGCGCTCGGGCGGGAGAATCTCAGGGTGCCAGGCGTAGACGGCTCCCCACACTTTCACATCGGCACGGGCGGGAATCCAGAGAGACACAAGCAGCAGCAACACCAGGGCGCGTCGGAGCATGGTCACCACCCCTTCGAGTTCAATCCAGTAGTTGGATTGGCCGAGGGGGGCACGTTGTCCTGCAGACCCAGAGTGACCCTACCCGGTCATCCGCGTCATTCGCGGTTGGGGGAGCCGTTCCGCCCTTACCGAACACTGAGCCCCGGCAGCCCCGAGGTCGTGTCGGCACCGTAGAGGCTGTCGCGGCCCACCTGCATCGCAAGGCTGCCGGCCGTCTCGAGGCCATCACCACGCAGGAGGCCCGTCAGGAAGCCCGCCACAGCCGCATCCCCTGCGCCACACGCGTTGACGAACCGTTTGTGGTCGACAGGCAGGGCCGGAAGGCGGAGCCCCTCGGTGCAGGCATCGTCACGAGAAAGCGAGAGCGAGCCGACGCCGTCGGTGATATCCCCGGTGCGCAGGTAGCCTCCGCGGTGGCCGGCCTTCAGCAGCACAATGCGTGCTCCCAGCGCGATGGCTTCGGAGGCAAGCCCGGCGAGCAGATCATCCCCGATCAGGTCGGCCACGTCGCCCCCTTCGGCGCGCGCGACCAGTCGCGACCACTCGTCGGGAGCCAGCATGAAGAGCAGCTCCTCGGCGCTGGGAGTGAAGATATCCACCTGCGGCAGGACCCGGGCAAGCAGAGCCGGCCAGTCGACGCCGGCGGCCGCGCCGTCGGGGTCCGGGAGGGACATATCGAGCGAGGTGGCCACCCCCATCTCCCGCACGCGCCGCAGCATCGCCTCCAGCTCGGCCCCGTTCTCAGCCAGCATCGCCGGCATCAGCGGCGGATAGCCGAAGTGGAAGAGCCGCGCCGTGGCGACGGTGCCATAGTCAATGTCGGCTGCGGCGAATGTGGCGTTGCATCCGGGGCACTCGAGGAACATGCGGTCGACTCCAGGCGGCGCCAGCACAATGCCGTAGGCGGTGGGCGCCGAGTGCGTCCGCCGGATGTGCAGTGATGCGCCGCGTCCATCCAGCAGCCCGATGAGCAACTCGCCGAGGGCATCGTCCCCCACCAGCCCCATGAGCGCCACGCGGTTGCCGAGCACCGTCATCGCCAGGCCGGTGTTGGCGACCACGCCGCCGGAGGATATCTGCAGCGGGCCGACCTCGGTGAGCTTCCCCGGCCGCAACAAGTCACCCGGAGGTACACCCTCGGCGGCGGGGAGGAATCCCGGCGCAAGGTCTACGCCAAGGTACCCGGCTATGACGGCATCAAGCTGCTGAGGCATCGGCATCTCCATTGTGGTGCGGCGATCAGGCTACGCACAACTCACGCCACGTCTTCCGCCTCCAGGCAGGAATCCCCTCCCCGGCGGCGGACTATACATCTGGGCATCCCTGTCATGTACCACCCAGAGGGGGCACGCGAACCATGCATCCAGTGCTGCTGACGATATCCGCCGTTGTGTGTTGCATCCTCTGCCTGAGTGCCATCGGCACCGCCGACGAGGTCACTCTCTACGTCGCCACCGGCGGCAATGACGCCTGGTCGGGAACACTGGAGGCGCCCAATGCTGCCGGGAATGACGGTCCGCTGGCCACTATTGCCGGAGCACGAGACGCGATCCGGCGGATGAAGGCGCAGGGGCCACTGCCCGGCGCGGTCACAGTGCTGATCCGCGGCGGGCAGTACTTCATCGAGGAGACGGTCCAGTTCGAGCCGGGCGACTCCGGCACGAAGGCCACGCCGATCACATGCGCGGCATATCCGGGCGAGACACCCGAGTTCATCGGTGGGCGGGTCATCACGGAGCTGCAGAGGACTGCCGACGGGCGGTTGGTCGCCGAGTTGCCCGAGGTCGCCGCCGGCAGGTGGCACTTTCGCCAACTCTTCTGCGACCAACAGCGTCTGACGCGTGCCAGGCACCCGAACGCCGACCCGGATGACCCGTACCGCAAGGGCTTCCTCTACGTCGAGCGCGGCCTGGGCGGCTTCGGGAGCGGCGTCGGCAACATCCACAACGTCGGCGACTGGATGGACTACATCATCGACGTACCCGCAGCGGGTGAGTACATCGTCTGGGTGCGCTACGGGGCGCTCAACGCCCCCTTCGGGCGCGACAACATGGCCGGGCGCACGGCGCTGGGCGTCGACGGTGGTGAGCAGGCGCCGCTCGACAATCTGCCTGACACCGCCGGCTGGGGGAAGATGGAGTGGGCGAAGAACTCCCCGATCAGCCTGCCGGCAGGCAGACATCGCCTGCGCTGGGAGAACCTCCAGGGCGGTGGCCTGGATCTGGATGCCTTCGCCTTCACGACCGATCCAGCCTGGCAGCCGAAAGCCGAGACGCTGCCGCCCGTCGCGGATGGCACCCACCTGATCGTGCTGCAGGCCGAGGATTTCGTCGAATACCACGGTCCCCAGCTTCACGCCCGCAGCGGACACAAAACAGCCTTCCGCATGAAGCAGGGCGACCTGCCCGCGCAGTGGGCGAACACCCCGGGCGCGGAGGTCCACGTCTTCCAGAGCGGCTCCTGTAGAGCGTACAAGGAGATCGTCTCGCTCGGCGACATCGACGCGGAGACCGGCGTCGTGGAGGTCGACGGCCCTGAGTGCACCGCCCCGCTGCAGACGGGTGACCGCTACTTCGTCGAGAACCTGCGCGCCGCGCTGGATGCCCCCGGTGAATGGTACCTCAATGCCGCGACGGGCAGGCTGACGATTATCCCGCCCGCAGGCTGCTCGGAGACATCGCAGATCATCGCGCCGGTCGTGGGGCGTATCATCGAGTCTGCGGGCACGCAGAACCAGCCCATCGAGCACCTGAGCCTCCGCGGCCTGACCTTCCGCGTGAGCCGCTACACGCCCGAGGACGGCTGTGGCGGCTACGGGATGGGGAAAGAGGGGGCGATCTATCTCGACAACGCCGCGCGCTGCAGCATCGACGACTGCACCTTCACCAGCCTGGGACGCTACGCGGTCTGCATCGCGAACGGTGGGGACAACTCAATCACGCACAATCACATTTCAGACTCCGCGCAGGGCGGCATTCTGCTGCTCGGCAGCGCCCGCAATGTCGTCACAGACAACCACATCCACGATATCGGGGTGGTCTACAAGCACATCGGCGGGGGAGTGCTGCAGGGCGCGGGGACCGATGACAACCTGGTCGCCCACAACTGGATCCACGATAGCTCGCGGTACGGTATCACCATCAAGAACGGTGGGTTGCGCAACGTCATCGAGTTCAACCGTGTTGAGCGCACGAACCTCGAGACCTACGATACCGGGGCAATCGAGGTCACCCAGCAGGACCGCAACCTGCGCTCCGGGAGCATCATCCGCAACAACATCGTCGCCGACAGCATCGGCTACTCGTCGGAGTTCGAGAAGCCGCTGCGCTGCGGCTGGGGCATCTACCTTGATTCGTTTGCGGGTGGCTATACGGTGACCGACAACATCTGCTACCGGACTTCCCACGGCGGCATCATGCTCCAGGGCGGCAAGGACAACACCATCCAGAACAACATCTTCGTCGACTCGACGGTCTACCAGGCGCGGATATCCAACTTCTCATCCAACTCCGAGGGCCTTGTGCTGCGCCACAACGTCATCTACAACACCGACCCCGCCCCGCTGCTGCTCTCGACTGGGCAGGTCGACGAGACAGTGCTGACGATGGATGAGAACCTCTACTTCTGCCCGGCGCTGGAGGCCCCGAAGATATCCAGCCGCAGCGCCGCCGACTGGGCGGCATGGCAGGCAGCAGGCTTCGACGTCAACTCAGTCTGGGCCGATCCGTTGTTCGTTGACCCGGGGAATGACGACTACCGGCTGCAGGAGACCAGCCCGGCGTTCTCATTGGGCTTCAAGGCGATAGACACCATCAGGGTGGGACCGCGCGGGCGCGAGGGCAGGGAGTGAGGCTGGTGGGGAGCGCCCGTGCAGGGGCGAGGGGTTAGGGGCGAGGGGCGAGGGAACGGCCAACGGCGGACCAGGGGCGTTCTGGGAGGGCGGCCGGGGAGGGGCCGCATCCCGCAGCCGCGGGACTGCCCATACGTCCGGCCAGCGCCCGAGGTCGGCCCACCCGTAGACATTGAGCCTGAAGGGGTCATAGCTTCAGCGTTGAGTATTCTGCACACACCTCCGAATGCCGACC
>DPJP01000243.1:1169-6241 GCA_003542955.1 Armatimonadota bacterium | reverse complement strand
TTCTGATGTTAGCGCGTATGGGCTTCCGGCCTGACCGTCCGCACAGGCCGCAGTCCAGTGTCGGCCACGGACGGCCGAGCCGCCATTATCTCGTCGCGTTCGCGAACACCGAACTCCGCCCGATGTGCTCCATCTGGGCGGCGCGTCGAACCTGGATGAAGGCCACGAGCACGAACAGCCCGCACACCCACAGCAGCGGGAACTCGCCCCACCGGTGGTATGCCGATAGCCCCTTGCGCGCCTCGATGGTGGCCGTAGCCGTGCCCTCCTCGTTGGCGGCGACGGTCGCGACCGGCCTGCCGTACGGGTCGAAGATGCCCGATATGCCGGTCGATGCCGCGCGCACAAGGTACTTGCGCGCCTCCGCCGCCCGCAGTGGCGCCGTGCGGCTGTTGTAGAGCAACTCGACGCTCCGGTTCGCCCAGGCGTCGGAGTTGAGCACAACGAGCACTTCTGCTCCCCTGGCAGTGATCTCACGCGCCGGTCTGGGGAAGATGGCCTCGAAGCAGACCATCGGCCCGACCTTCACGCCGTTGAGGGGCATCACCTGTCGGCCGGGGCCGGCGGCGAAGTCGAAGCTGCGGATCGGGTACCGCTCGATCCACTTCCACTTGCCGCGCATCGGCACATACTCGCCGAAGATCACCAGGTCCATCTTGCGGTAGACGCTCTGCAGCGTTCCGTCGGGTGCGTAGTGGTAGGCGGAGTTATAGACCCTCCCGTCCTCGACCTCGAGTGCACCGACGATGAGGTGAGTGTCCCTGGACCGCGCCAGCGCGGCAAGCTGCTGTTGCGTATTGGCGTCGCCGCGCAGGTTCAGGCCGATGGCGGTCTCCGGCCACACGATCAGGTCGACCTTGCCAGGCATCGACTTCGACAGCCTCAGATAGCGGTCGATGCCCTCGCGAATCTCGTCCACGACGCCGCCCGGACGAGGCGCCGCGTGCATATTGACCGACACATTCCCCTGTGCCACGCCCGCGGTCAGGACACCGTGTTCGCCCGGTCCGGGGGCGCTACGGATCACCAGCGCGCCCCATCCGTACACGATGAACAGCAGCACCCACGCAGCCAGCAGCGCGCGCCCGGACATGCGGGTATAGTGCGCGCGTGGCACCAGCGGGTGATACCAGGAGGGCGGGAGGAACGCCTGCAGCAGGGCCGCGAGCCCGGCGTTGATCAGGGCGATCAGAAAGCCGATACCGTAGCCGCCCACAAGGCTTGCCAGTTGCAGGATGGGGAGCATCTCATGTTGCGTATAGCCGCTGAGGCCGAAGGTGTAGGCCAGTGGCCCCGCATGCCCCCTCCCAAGCTCCACAAGCGCCCACAGGGCAGCGGTTGCCGCGACGCGCAGGGCAGGGCTCGGCAGCGGCGCCAGCGCCGACACCGCGGCGCCGAAGAGCCCATAGAACAGCCCCCAGAACAGCGCGCCCAGCAGCACCGGCATGACACCGTAGATGCCCATATAGGCATTCAGGCAGGCCATGAAGACTGCCCCGAACAGCCACCCGGCCAACAGGCCCTGCGTGGGCCGCAGTTGGCTCAGCGCCAGCATCAGCGGCACCAGGCCCACCCATGCGACCTGCCATACCTCGAGCGGGGGGAAGGCCGCGTACAGCGCAAGAGCCGATGCGGCCGCCAGCACGGCCATCAGCCACAGCGGCTGAAGGCCGCGCGTGCGCAGCGCGTGCGCTTCGGGCAGTGGAACTGAATCCGACATCGGTGCTGCTCCTCCGGCTTCTCGTCGATCGGGCACCCGGATGAAAAAGCCGGCGTCTCATCGAAACGCCGGCTTTCTGTATCTCTATGGGCGGGCGCGAAGGCCCTCTCTGTGGTTAGTGGCGGCGCTTCTTGCCGGGCGCGGCGCGCTTCTTGCGGCGCTCACGGCGTTCCTCGCGCTGCTCCTCGCGCTCCCGGGCCTCGGCCTGGCGGATTGTCTCGCGGGCCGACAGCCTCGTCGCCCCGGCAGCCGCGGCGACCTCATCCTCCGCCGCCTCGGCGTCCTCATCCTCCACGGCATCCTCAACCTCGGCACGCCGTCGCGTCGCGCGGCGGCTGTCCGACGGCCGACCGGGCCGGCCCGCCTGACGCTTGCGGGCCGAATAGCGGTCCCACAGCACAAGCACCGGGCTCGCGTTGAAGATCGACGAATACGCGCCGGAGGCGATACCGATGATCAGGGTGAGCGCGAAGCCCCGGATACTGGCGCCCCCGAGGATCGCCAGCGCAATCAGCGGCAGCAGTGTCGTCAGAATTGTGTTGATCGAGCGCGCCATCGTCTGTAGCAGCGACGCGTTGACCGTCTCGGCAAACGGCGCGCCACGGCGGAGCCTGCGGTTCTCACGGATGCGGTCGAAGATGACCACCGTGTCGTTGATCGAGTAACCGATGATGGTCAGGAGCGCCGCAACGAATGATGTGTCCAACTCGATGCGCAGGATGGCCACCGCGCCGATGATGATACCCACATCATGGAGCAAAGCCAGGATGGACGCGACGGCGAACCGGAATTCGTACCGGATCGTGATGTAGACCAGGATCAGAAGACAGCCGAGCACCAGGGCATACAACGCCTGATCCCGGAGTTGCTTGCCGACAATCGGGCCGACGGTCTCGCTGCCGACGACGGTGATGGCGCCGTACTTGTCCCCCAGGAGTCCATCCAGCCCGTCGTGGATGCTCTTCTCCACGTCCGCAGCCGAGGTGGCGCCCTCCTCATCGCCGCGTGCCGGTACCCGGACGAACAACTGGTTGTTGCCCGACAGCTGTATCTGGCTCTTGGCGAGCTTGTGTTCGGCGAGCATCGCACGGATCTGCCCGAGCAGTTGAGCCTCTTCGGCTCGCCCCCCGCTGATCGGCAGGTCGAACTGGTAACGAAGCAGCACTCCGCCCGTGAAGTCGACGCCGAGATTGAGGCCGGCGACGGCCCACCAGGTCATGCCAATGACGAGAGTGACGGCCGAGATGCCCAGCCACAGCCAGGCCTTCCCGACTATGTCCCAATCCTGTCTGCGAAAGAAATCCACCAAAAAGCCCTCCTCGGACGATGCAACAGACGGCCAATGTGCCCCGGCTCGGTCGGCGCCCCCGGACTACTTCGCTTCCGAGGCGCTGTCGCCGAACAACGCGCGATTCTCCCCGAGCCGGCTGCTGCCAACCATCGTCACAAGCCAGCGCGTCACGGTGACTGCCGTGAACATCGAGCAGCATACGCCGGCGAATAGCGTCACGGCAAAGCTCTTGATGAGGCTGGTGCCCAGAAAGAACAGCACGGCCGTAATGATCAAGGTTGTGATGTTGGCATCCAGGATCGCCGTCCAGGCGCGGTCGAAACCGGTCTCGATGGCGGTGCGGATGACCTTGCCGGACCATAGCTCTTCCTTCAGGCGCTCGAAGATGATGACGTTCGCGTCGACGGCCATGCCGATCGAGAGAATGAAGGCGGCAACGCCGGGCAGTGTCATCGTCGCGTACGGCGTGAGCACGGCCAGCAGCAGCAACACGTACAGAATGAGCGCCCCGCATGCCAGCAGGCCCGGCAGCCGGTAGTAGGCGATCATGAACACGAGCACCAGCACAAAGCCCGCCAGGCCGGCGCGTAGACTCGCGGCGACCGTATCCGAGCCCAGTGTCGGGCTGATTGTGCGGTTGGTGTCGACCTCGAGCGGCACGGGCAGCGCGCCGGCATTCAGAAGAAGCTTCAGGTCGCTGGCTTCCTTGGCGTCAAAGCGACCCTCGATGATCCCGGCGCCGGGAATCTCGGACTTGATTGACGGGGCCATCTGGCAGTCGTCGTCAAGCACGATTGCCATGAGGCGGCCGACATTGCGCCGCGTGAAGTTCAGGAAGTCCTTCTTCCGCTCGTTCTTCAACTCGAAGTGGACGACCCAGTAGGCCGTGGTATTGTCCGGGCTCACGGCCGCATTGTCCTGCAGGTCGCGCCCGGTGAAGGCGAGTTCGGACTCGGCCAGCACCTGCTCCCACGGCACGCTCGTGTTGCCCTGCTTGTCCNNTGCCACTCCGAGTAGTCATCCTCGGCAGTCTCGGGCAGCGTGTAGCGCTGCGGTACCAGGCGGAACTCGAGCATCGCCGTGCTGCGCACGATCTTGAGCACGCGCTCGGGGTCCCTCACACCCGGCAACTCGACGATGATCTTGTCATCGCCCTGCGTCTGGACAATCGGCTCGCGGATGTCACTCATCGCCCACAGTCGGCGGTCGATGACGTTCTGGACCTTCTCCGCCGTGCCGGGGGTGATGTAGACGGCCTCCAACTCGCCGGCCGTCAACTCGAGGCCGGGGAAGGTGCGCTCCAGGAAGGCCTGTGCGGTCTGCTGTTGCGCCTTCGATTCATCCTCGTCGCGCGCCTCGGTCTCCACAACGATGCGGCTGTCACCGGCCATCGCAACCTTCAGACCCTGCACGGGAATGCCCTGTGAGACCAGGTAGTCCCGCACGAGGCCCTCCAGCTGCTCGTGCGTGTAATTCGGGTAGACGATCTCCTTGCCTTCGCTGGTCGTCTTGGGCCGCTCTGCCGCGGGCGTATCCATCATCGACTGCGGGATTGCCATCGGCTGGTGTTCCGGGGTGAAGAACGGTATCTTCGTCTCGGGAGTGCAGCGCAGCACAACATGAGCGCCGCCCTGCAGGTCGAGCCCGAGGCGAATCTGAGGCGTCGGGGAGTAGACTGCGAACACCTCGCCGAAGCTGAACAGCGGCTTCTCCTTGACGTCGGCCACGTCGTCGCCCTCGGCCTTCTCCACACCGGGGAAGCTCGTCTTCAGCGCCTCGAAGACCTTCGCCGCCTGCTCGTCGGCGACGTCCTGGGTGAGCGCGACGGTCTTCACCTCGAGTTGGGTGGCATCGATGAAGTTGACGAAGTCGAGCTCGACGCCGGCCTTCTCGAGCTGCGGGCGAATCTCGGCCGCCTTGGCATCCAGGCCCTTCTTGTCCTCCGCCATCGGCTGCGGGAATTCGTAGCGCGTGGTGGACACAACACCAAAGCCGACGGCCTTCGGCACCGGACGGATCGGCGCGAAGGCCACCAGGAATGAGACGATGATTATCAGCACG
>DPJP01000243.1:966-1163 GCA_003542955.1 Armatimonadota bacterium | reverse complement strand
CGACGGCCTGTTGGGGGCAGTCACGCTCCGGAGGAGAATAAGCGTTGCAGCCTGCTCACCGTTCACAAAACGACCACTAACGTCGGTTCAACCCACGGAGTATACGATATTTCCGTCGGCACTGTCAATTGCCCGCGGCGGAGTGGGGCGCCGGCGAGTGCAGGGGCCGGGCCGAGGTGATCCCGGCGCCGTCCCGT
>DPJP01000243.1:0-934 GCA_003542955.1 Armatimonadota bacterium | reverse complement strand
GCTTGTCAGTCCTTCTCGGGAGTGAAATCGCCCGCCACGGCGCTTTTCAGCCCGCCCACGTGCCCGTCCCAGTAGGTGACGGCGACCACCGACGGGTGGCTGTGCATCTTCTTGAGGCACTCCGGCGTCACGTAGATTGGGGCAGCGGGGAGCTGGTTGTTCACCCATTGCGCCATATCATCCGCCGTGGCCTTCGAGATGTCGAACATCGCAAGGTTGAGCTGCCGCGCGTTGGGGCTCTCCTTGCTCGTGAACCACCAGCCGTCCATCAGCACGACCGTGCCGGCCGGGTCCTTGACCGCACTGCCGCGCGTGCCCGAGAGGTAGGGCTGGTTGAAAAGGTACGAGGTGCCGCGTACCTGCGGCACGGCGAACTTGTAGGGCGCGTAAGCCGCCTCGTCACCCTCCTTGACCGGGTTGGCCGGGCACGAGTAGATCGCCTCGCTGTTGCTGTAGTCGAACGTTACATCCACCCATCGGTAGTAGACGCCGTCACGGCTCTGCCAGTGCATCTCGGGCATCGTGTCGTCCCAGTCGGTCCGGTACATCTGCAGCGCCGTGCCGAGCTGCTTGAGATTGCCCATGCACCGTGTGAGGTCGGCCTTGCCTCTCGCCCCGGCAAAGACCGGGAAGAGAATCGCGGCAAGGATCACGATGATGGCTATTGCGACCAGTAGCTCGATGAGGGTAAACCCGTACGCCGACTTTGGCATCTGACATCACGCTCCTGGAACGAGGCGTTCCCGGACTATGGATGGCGAATGCACTGCCTGTCGCGGCTTGCGCCACGACGACCGGGCGGGGAGAACGACATCGTCGTCTCCGCCCAGGACTCTATTCGGCGTTGCCGACCGCATGGCCTGCGAGTCGGCCTTCAGGCGATTATAGGTATTGCCTTTCGCGCGTGTCAAGCAGCGCGACAATGGCGGGTGTG
>DPJP01000291.1:5614-26098 GCA_003542955.1 Armatimonadota bacterium | reverse complement strand
GACAGGGAAATGGGAAGAAACGAACCCGGAGGGCAGAACATTGCGCAACGAGGACATCGGCCACAACAACGGAACAGCTGAGATCAGCCCGGATGATGAGGTAACGGCCGGCGCCCCTGGGGCCTGGATCATCACATTCACCGCGGGCCCGGCGGGCATGGAGCCCGGTGGGAGCGTGCGCTTCGAGGTCCCCTACGGCTTCACGGCGCCGCAGCTGCTCTGGAACCACGACCCGGGCTATTGCCGGGCGGGGTGCAGCCAGCCGGGCGTGCGACTGTCGCTGTCGCTTGAGGCGCCGGTCACGCGAGAGCCGGAGCGGTTCTACTATGTGACACGGTGGGGCCGAATGGTGTACGTGCAAGTGCTCGGGGAGAAGCTGCTCGAGGGCGAGCAGATCGAGTTGAGCTACGGCTTCCGGCGCCACATGGAGCCCGGGGCCTACGCCCAGCACTTTGCCGGCGATGCGGAGTTCACGGTTGCCACCGACTGCGACGGCACGCGCTCGGCGAAGTTCTCAGGCTACACGCTGCTCGCTCAGCAGCCCGTGCTACGGGTGGTGGCAGACGTGCCCGAGCGGCTGCACGTGGCGGCGCCTTCATACGTCCAGATGGGGGAGAGCTTCGCCGTACGGATCGTGACGGAGGACTGCGAGCGCAATGCGTGTGAGGACCCGGGCGCGGACTTCATCGTCGATTCGAGTGACGGGCCGTTCATGAGCGCGGATATCGAGCCCGGCGCCTGGCACAGCAGCGCCGAGTTGCGGTTCGACATGCCGGGCGAGAAGATGATCACCGTGCTCGACTGCCGCAGCGGCGCCTCGGGGTCGTCAAACCCGATAGTGGTGACCCCGCAGTATCCCGAGGAAAGGCTCTTCTGGGGCGATATTCACGGGCACACGCGGCTGTCGGACGGCCTGAAAAGCCCGGATGAGTACTATGTCTTCGGGCGTGACGAGGCCTTGCTCGACTTCTGCGCGATAGCCGATCACTCCCAGTACATCTCGGATGACGATTGGCGGGCGATATCACAGGCAACGGCCCGCCACAATGATCCGGGGCGCTACGTGACGCTGCTCGGCTACGAGGTGTCACTGAATGCGGCCAAGCCCAGATATGGTGACAAGTGCGTCTACTTTCCGGGCGATGATGGGCCGTTGCTGCGGCCGACCGACATCAACCGCACCGAGTACGCCGACCTGGATGAGTACACGGAGCCGTGGAAGCAGGCGGGGGCGATGGTGGTTCTGCACCAGCACGCCGGGGGCAGCGAGAGCTACTATGACCCGGAGCTGGTACGGCTCGCNNACTTCCGAGACTGCCGAAGGCAGCAGGCCGCTCTTGCCCGCGCTCGAGCGTGACTACGCGGGGATGCTGGCGGCGGATTGCCTGGAACAGGGATGGACGCTGGGTTTCATGGCGGCCTCAGACGACCACGCCGGGCGTCCGGGACGGAGCGACTGGCTGCGTGTGCGGCGCGCCTACCCGGGGGGCCTGGCGGCTGTATGGGCGCCGGAGCTCACTCGCGAGGCGATCTGGGACGGCCTGTACAACCGGCGCTGCTACGGCACCACGGGCGCACGCATCTACCTCGAGTTCTTCGTCGACGGCGAGCCGATGGGCAGCATCATCCGCAACACGCCGTTCGCGCAGGCGCACCGCATCGGTGTGAACGTGTGTGGGACGGCGCGGCTGGCGGCCGTCGAGCTCATGCGGGGGCGCGAACTGGTGTACGTGCACTCCTCCTACGATGCCACCTGCCGATTCACGCACATGGACGAGCCGCCGCCGGGGGCGGCCAACTACTACTACATACGGGTGCTGCAGGCCGACGGGGAGATGGCGTGGAGCAGCCCCATCTGGGTGAGTTGAGGCCCATGCGGGTCGCACGCTCGGGCAGGATGTACAGATGAGCGCGGACATTGCGCTGGCTCTGCGAGGCGTCACCAAGCGCTACGGCCGCACGCACGCGCTGACGGGTCTGGACCTGGCTGTGGACTCGGGCTGCATCTACGGGCTGCTGGGTCCCAACGGCGCGGGCAAGAGCACGGCGCTGCGCATTCTGCTGGGGCTTGTACGGCCGCACTCGGGCACCGTCGAGGTGTGGGGGAGGGCCGTGGGCCGTGACGGCATTCTGCAGACGGGCGCGGTGGGCGCCATGGTCGAGAAGCCGGCGTTCTACGAGTACTTCTCCGGCTGGCGGAATCTGACGATGTCGGCGGCACTCTCCGGGCGCGTCGTCCCCGCCGAGATTGAGGCCGTGCTGAAACGTGTGCGCCTCTGGGGCCGTCATAAGGACAAGGTGGGCGCGTACTCGCACGGGATGCGGCAGAGGCTGGGCATCGCGCAGGCGCTGATCCCGCGCCCGCGGCTGCTGGTGCTCGATGAGCCCGCACAGGGCCTGGACCCGCAGGGGCTGGCGGAGGTCCGCGACCTGCTCAGAGAGTTGTGCGCCGACGGCATGACGATTCTGCTCTCGAGCCATCTGCTGCACGAGGTCGAGCTGATCTGCGACCATGTCGGCATCATCGCCGGCGGGCGACTGGTCGCTCAGGGGCCTGTGGCGCAGATGATCTCCGGGGATGGTGGTTACGAACTGCGCGTGGATGACCAGGCACGCGCGCTGAGCGTGATATCCGCAAGCGAACTCGTTGCCAGGCACGCCGTCGAGAACGGGGCGATCCGGGTCTGGTTGCGCGAGGACGGCCCCGAGCAGCTCAACTCGGCGCTCGTGAGCGCGGGTGTCGGCGTGCGTGCGTTGATACCCAGGCGGCCGGCGCTCGAGGAGGTCTACCTCGATATTGCAGGCGCGGACACGGCATCGGGCACGGAGGACATCGGGCAGTGAGAGTCCTGACGCTGTTGCGGGCAGAGCTGGTGAAGGTCTTCGGCCAGAAGGGCACCTACGCCGGATACGCCGTGCTGCTTGTGCTCGTGGCGCTTGTTGTGTGGGGCTCCTGGCGCTACGGCTCGCCCTTTGACAAGAGCATGCGCAGAGACCGGGACCTGCTGGTGGCCGGGAAACTCGTCACCGGCACCACCATTGCGCGGTTCATGATGGAGCCCTCGATGTTCGTGCTCATGCCGCTGCTGGTGTGCGCGGTGTCGGGGGGGCTTTTCGCAGCGGAGATGCAGCGGGGGACGATGCGCGCGATCCTGTGCAGGCCCGTGCGCAGAGCGGCTGTCGTCATCAGCAAGTACCTGGCCGGCTGGATGCACGCGATCAGCGTGACGCTCTTTCTGGGTGCTATCTCGCTGGCGCTGGGCTATGCGGTGTTCGGGCGCGGCGAACTCGTCACCTACTACGACGGGTTGACGATTCTGACCGAGCCGATGGCGTTGACGCGCCTGGCGCAGGGCTACGCCTACTGCGCGCTGTGCATGTGCGCGGTCGCGTCGCTGGGGATGTTCCTCTCACAGCTCGTGAGCAATCCGCTCACCGCCTCGGCCGTCGCGGTGGCCGGGCTACTGATGGGCGGGGTCGTCGGACAGATACCCTATTTCGAGTGGCTCAAGCCGTACCTGCTGGTCACGCACCTCGATGACTTTGGCCTGCTCTTTCACTCACAGGTTGACTACGGGCCGCTCTGGTGGCCGATCGGCTGTGTGTGTGTGTACATGCTTGCCCCGTTTGTGGCGGGGCTCATCATCTTCCACCGTCAGGACATCACATGCTGAACACGCGCAACCCAACCGGAAAAGTGCTTCTGCCCGCGCTCTGCCTGGTGGCCCTTGTGTTGTGCGCGCCGGCCTGCCTCGCCATCACCGCCGACGAGGTCGTCAAGCGCGCCATGGACCTCAACGAGGGCATCCGCGACTACCGCGCCCAGGTGACCATCACCACCGTCGCCGAGAAGCTCGACATTCCGCCGCGGAAGGTCACCATCTACTACAAGCGCCCCGACAAGATGCGCGTGGACTCGGACCAGATCGCGATGGTGCCGCGCGCCGCGGTCAATATGCACACCCTGGGCTCCGTTGCGGCCAAGAACTCGCGCGCGGTCATGGGTGGGCAGAAGACCGTCAACGGACGGACGCTGTACAACATCAAGCTCCTGCCAAAGGAAGACACCGAGCGCGGCCGCGTGCTCGTCTGGGTGTGGGGAGATACGTGGACGCTGGAGAAGATGGAGGTCTATGACGGGAACACGAAACGCTTCTCGGTTCGCTGGACCTACCAGCGGGTCGGGGAGTATTGGCTGCCCCAATGGATCATCTTCACCACAGCGGGCATGGGCCGGCACTCGGCGCCGCTCGCCGCGGGCGGGGAGATCCGTCTCTACTTCTCGAAGGTCGATGTCAACGTAGGGTTGAGCGATGCCGACTTCGCAGAGCAGTGAGCCGACAAAGGGACTGCGCGAGCAGCATCGGGTGCAGATGGCGCTGTACCGGCGTTGCCGTCGCGGGCTGCCTGACGCCCTGCGGGCTCTGCTGTACCGCAACGGTGACCGCTGGTACACGGCTGGGCTGATGATCAGCAGCGATGAGGCGGCGGCCGGCGAGGTGATGGTGGCGGCGTGGCGCTCGCTGCTCGAGCAGCTCTGCCGGCTGCGCTTCGGCGGGGGGGTGGAGCGGCGGGGCTGGGCGCTGGTACGGGCCACGCTGGCCGAGGACGCAGGCCCGCGGGAGGCGTCGCGGGCCGTCGCCGCGGCGGCGAACCTGACGCCCGACACGGCCGTCGCGATGCCGGCGGAACTCACGGGCAGGCTGCTTGCCGTGGCCGACGAGCTTGCTCCCCGCATCAGAGCTGCCTTCGAGGCGCGCGACCGGGTGACGACTACGCTGCGCGGGGGGCTGGGGCTGGTGGCGGTCGTTGCGCTGACTGTGGCCATGTGGTTGCTGCTGATGGCCGGGCAGGCGGCGGACTCCGGAGTGATCTGGCGCTGTGTGCGCGAGCGTGTGATCGCCGCTGACATGGCCGGCATCATCGGCGACGCGCACAGTGAGTTCGCCATCTTCGAGGAGCGGGGGCAGGGGAGCGAGGTCGTCCTGCAGCAGGCCGGTCTCATCCTCGAGGAGATCGCGAACGCGCCGCAGGCCGCGTCCCCGCTGGTGATGGGCTACCTGGGGGATCGCAGCCGCGCCGAGCGGCTGGCCGAGGGCATGGCAGAGCTGGGCGAGCGATACAGCGGGGCCTTCGGGCAGGACCTGCTGAGTGTGGCGCTGATTCTCGAGGAGGTGGAGGCGTGGTGAGCGGGCGTCGGCAACCTGCAGCCCTGGCGCTGCTGCTGGCGGTCGGCGCCTTTACGCTCAGCGGCTGCTACAATCGTTCACAGCGCCTGTACCAGCGCGCTGAGGTGTTCCTTGCCAGGGGAGAGAGCTACCTTGCGGCCGAGCAGTACCGGCGGCTGGTGGTCGACGATCCCCGCTCGCCGCTCGCCGACGACGCGCTGTACAAGCTCGCGTACCTGTTCAGGGAGGATTTCGCCGATCCCCAGAAGGCTATTGCCACCTACCGCATGCTTGCCGATCAGCATCCGGACTCGCCCTACGCCGACGACGCGCTGCTGTGGGTGAGCTACATCCAGGCGCGCGAGCTGGGTGATGCGGAGGCGGTGCGGGCGACGCTCGAGACCATCAGGGAGCGCTTCCCGGATGAGCCGCGAACACAGGCCAGGGCCCATCTGAACCTCGTTGAGACGCTGTTTTCAGCCCACCGCTACGATGCGGCAATGGAGGAGGCGGAGTTGCTCGAGAGCAGCTACCCCGAGCAGACGCGGCAGGCGGCGACCGCGGCACTGATTCGCGCGCGGGCGGGGGAGACCCGGCTTGCGGACAAGGGCGAGCGCAGGAAACTCTTCGAGGCCGTTATCGCGAAGTACCCGGACAGCTACGCGGCAACCGTGGCCAAGAGCGCCGTCGGGCTGATGTACTTTGACGAGAAGGGCGAGGACGAGAAGAGGCAGCAGGAGGAACTGCGCGCTGCGGCGCGGCACATCCCTGGGATCGGCCCCTTCACCGCGACCGGCAACAGCCGGAGACGCTGCCTGGGCGTGCTGCGTGCGCTGCTGGCCCACCACGGCGTCGAGATTGACGAGCAGACGGCTCTGGCGCTCTCCGGCGCGGCTTTCGACTTCTTCTACAAGTCTGAGGACCCGGCGGTCTCAGGTCGGCTCTTCATCCGCAATCCGCAGATGCTCGTCGCGGAGACACTGGGGCTGGCCGCGAACGAGTGGTCGGCGCCGTCGGCCGAGAGCAGCTTCGATGCGCTTGGCCAGGCTATCAAGCACAGCCGGCCGGTGATGCTGCACCATTCGCAGCCGGAGGCGACGTGGGTCATCGCCGTCGGCATCAGGCCCGCCGAGGACCAGATCACCTACATCGTCCCGAATGGTCGAGGGCCGGTCACCTGCGGGCGGTCTACGTTCATGAGTCGATGGGGCTCGGAGAGCGTCCTGGGGTTGGGCCCCCGCTACCAGTTCTCGATCTCCGGGCGCAAGCACACGCCGACGGCGGCGGAGCTACTCGAGGACACCCTCCGCACCGCCGCATCGGCCATGGCCCCGCGGACGGTGTCCGGCGTGCCCTCGGGCATCGACGCCTACCGCGCGCTCGAGCGGGACTTGCTGGCCCAGCCCGCGGGCAATCGCGACAAGGTGGTCGCCTGGGCGAAGAACCAGCTTCCGGAGCTGCGCCGGTGCAGGCAGGCCGCCCGCGCGTTCCTCCAGCAGCGGGCCGCCGCGCTGGGTGGGGCAAGAAGCCAGAATCTGCTCGAGGCTGCGCGCGTCTATGGGGATATCGACCAGGAGCTGGCAACGCTTGCCGGCGCCATTGAACGTGCTGCCCGGGGGGGTGAGCGGAGTACCGATCCCGCCGGGCAGGAACAGCCGGGCGCCGAAGCGGCCGCTCACGATGCCGACAGAGGCAGCGACACATCCGAGAACGCGGCCGGCGAAGCGGAGCAGTGGACACGTGCCGCGCGACAGCTTGCTTTCGTCATGGAACTAGAACAGCAGGTCGGACGGTTAATGCAGTCAGCGATCAGCAACTGACGCCGCCGGCCCGAGACGGCCGAGCGGCGCCCGACCACAGTAGCCTTCAGACCCATGCCCGTCACGGGCCGCACGAGAGGACCTGCCGTCATGCTCGATGACAACGAACGTCCAGAGCCCCAGTTGCCGGAGTCCACTCCGGAGACCGCGCCGATGTCTGAACCGTCGGCGTCTCAGCCCGATACCGACCAGGTCCCCGCATTCGAGCCCGGCCCACCTTCTCCCTGGGCCTCCGAAGGCTCTGTGACCCCCGAGCCGCCGCCACTTGGCCCCGACGACACCGGGAGCATGACGCCTCCACCATCGAGGGGGCGTGGCTCCGGCGTGCTCCCCTGGGTGCTCGTCGGCGTGCTCGTCCTGTTGCTGGCCGCGGGCGGGTTTGCCTCTGCCCGCATCTACACTCACCGCCAGAAGATGGCCGAGAGCACGCGCTCACTGCTCTGGATGGTGAAGCCACACGCAGGCGACGACCAGTCGCAGCAGGCAATCGCGCAGGCGATCACGGCCGTCAGCGATGGCGACTACGATCGCGCGGCCGAACTCGTCGCACAGATCGCGCCAAAGCCGACAACCGACCGTGGCCCCACACTGCCACCCATCGGCGGGAAGGACACGCCCGCGAAGCCGACGCAGGAGGAAATCGAGGAGGCGCTCAAGCAATTGCCGGAGGAGGCCCGGGCATACTTCCGGCAGAACCCCGACATCTTCCTGGCGTTTGTTGAGCAGTGCAATGTGGCTCGCAGGCTGCGCGATGACGGCAAGGATGTCGACGACCTGCGCTCGATACGCGACGCGATCATCGAGGCGGGCGGCCAGAACGATGACGCGAAGGTCAAGGACTTGCTCGGCAAGATGACCCAACTCTGCTCGCTGACGGACAACAAGGAGGAGATCCTGGCCGAGTTGCAGCCGTCGATTGACCAGTTCAAGGCGGCGGTCGAGGAATCGGTGCGCCAAGGGCGCGATCCCAGCGCCGCCGTCGAGCTGATGCACAAGTCCGAGCAGGCCGCCGCCTCCGGCGACATGGAGAAGGCCAAGCAGTATCTGCAACAGGGCATTACGGCCGCCCAGCGGGCCCCGAGGGGCAGCGGCGCGCCAGGCATGATGGCCGGCGGGCGGACGGGCGGCGGCGCGGCCAGACGCCCGACGACGGGCGGACGGCCCAACATGCTCCCGAGCATGGAGGGCCGGAGGGGCCCGGCCATGGACGATGTGGACGGGCAACGTCAGCAGCGGCAGGCCGGCTCCCAGCGCGACGTCTCGCAGGTGCTGTTTCAGAACCTCATGGCGCTCACCAGCGCCGAGGACGTTGACCTGGGCGCGGCATACGAGCGCATTGATGAGGCCAGGACCGCCATCCGTGAGAAGAACGGTGACCAGATCAGGGAGATGCTCAACGCCGCCCTCGCGCGCATAGCGGGCATCGGCAAGCGGAGGGCTGAGTTTTCGCAGGCCGCGACCGCATTCGTCGCCGAGAGCCGTCGGCAGGCCCCCGACACCGACACCCGGCCGAGCATGCCCACGGGCGCCGGCCCCGGAGATCCGGCTGGGGCGGCACCCGACGCGGGCGGGTGGCCCGGCGGAGAGGGCCGGCCCGGCCAGCGGCCGGGCCAGCAGTCCGGCATGGGTTTCATGGGCGAGGCTGCGCGCGCGCAGACGATCGGCGGCCTCATGGACATCATCNNACACTCACGGAGGACGAGTTCCAGGCGCGCACGGAGGCAATCACGCGAGAGATCGAGCAACTGCTCACGCCGCGCCGCCAGCAGGGCGCGGACCGGCCCGGCGCCGACGAGCAGGGGCCCGTGGCGGGCATTCGCGGCTATGAGACCGAGGAGCAGAAGGCAGCCGCCGAAGTGCGCATTCGCGAGCAGCTCCGCCGATGCGGCGAGGCATACACGCAACTGAAGGCCTCCGGCGGCGACGAGACACTCATCGCTGACTTGGACAAGCTGCTCGCCGACACCCGCGCCGCCCTCTATGCCGAGGACTACATCGCGGCCGAAGAACTGGTCAATGAAGCCATGCGCAAGCTCGGCCTCGAGTTCGAGCAGCCTGAGGAGACGTCCAGGCGCGGCCGCACGCGACAGCGACCCCCAAGAGGGCAGTAGCGCTCCGCGCCGTCCTTGACAGACCCGTGGCCCCGCGAGCACATCGCGGGGCCACATCGTTTCGCCGTCCCGCCAATCCCGCCGGCATGGAGGAATCGCTCCGCGCAGGGGCCAATCTACAGCCTCCGAGGCATCCAGAGACGGAGGCACGCCGAACATGGCACAGCGCTTGAGCAAGGTCAACGTCGGGATCGTCGGCTACGGGCCGGCGTTTGGGATGGGCAAACATCATGCCGACTTCATCAACTCCAACACCGGCATGAAGGTCGTCGCCGTGTGCGACACCGACGCAGGGCGGCTGGCCGCCGCGCAGGAGGAGCTTCAGGGCGTCGCCACTTACGAGTCGATGTCGGCGATGCTCGAAGACGAGCAGATCAACCTGGTCATCATAATCACCCCGCACAACACGCACGCGAAGCTGGCCGTCGAGGCGCTCAACGCCGGGCGCAATGTGATCGTCGAGAAGCCGATGTGCACATCGGCGGCGGAGGCGCGCAGGATGCTCGAAGCAGCGTCCGCCAACGACCGCATGCTCTCGGTCTTCCACAATCGCAGGTGGGACGGCGACTTCCTGACCATCAAGCAGATCATCGCACGCGGGCTGCTCGGGGAGGTCTTCGAGGTCGAAGCCTACATGGGTAACTGGACGCCGCCGCGGACCTGGTGGCGCGATGACAAGAAGATATCCGGCGGGGCGTTTTTCGACTGGGGGGCGCACATCCTCGACTGGACGCTGCGGATCGTCGACAGGCCCATCATCGACGTCACCGGCTTCTTCCACAAGCGCGTGTGGTTCGACAAGACCAACGAGGACCAGGTGCGGGCGATCATCCGCTTCGAGGACAACGTGCAGGCGGATGTCACCATATCGTCCATCGCACGCATCAGCCGCCCGAAGTGGCGCATCCTCGGCGACCGCGGCACGCTCGAGGGCCAGTGGTCGGGCGACACGATCAAGGTGGCGACGGAGGTCGACGGCCTGCCGGTGTCAATGGATGTGCCGATCTTGCCGGCGGCCCGCGAAGAGTACTACAAGAACATCGCCGCACACCTGCGCAAGGGCGCCGAACTCATCTGCAGGCCCGATGAATCGGCGCTGACCATTTGCGTGATGGATGCCGCGGAGCGCTCCGCCAAGACCGGTAAGGCACAGAAGCTTAACCTGTAGCCGCAGACTATCGCTCAGTTCACCCTACGGAGCCCCCTCATGCTCGATGAGGGGGCTTTCGGCTTGAGCCGGCCCATGTCGGCCGCGGCCGCCCGCGGCCGAACGGCCTTGCAAAGCGCGGGCTTTTCTGATAAATATGGAGTGACCCTTCAGGAGGCTGAGAGCGACATGGATATGAACACCGTGATTGAGTGCGCGTGCGGCCACCGGATAGGACTCCACGAACTGCTCTCCCACGGCTTTGTCATGGTCGGCGAGAAGCCCGTCTACGTCTACATCAAGTACCGCTGCGCCGAATGCGGGACCGAGGGCATGGAGCTGCTCGACTATGACAAGTGGAATGTCATGATGCGCCAGCCGGAGGAGCCCGCCGCCGAGGCGGAGATGGCCGAACACGAGCGCCATCGCGAGTTGGGCAGGATCAGGCCTGAAGAGATCATCGGATTCGCACGCGAACTCGCTCACCTGACCTACAGCCAGTTCGCGGACCTCTACAGCAACTGATCGCACAGGCAGTAGTTGAAGGATCGAGCGGGGTCGCCGTCACGGCGGCCCCTTCGCGTTCCAGGAGAACGGCGTAGGCCGGGCGGTGAGTGTCCCCGCCAGTTCTCATGGCTTGGGGAAACGCGGCAGGAGGTCCTCACCCTCGAATACCGCGACTTCCTTCGCATCCCGCAGAATGCGCACCCTGTCGAGCACCGGGCCGGGACCCTCTCGCAACGTCAGTGCCAGCACGTGCTCGCCATCCTCGGCCACCGTGAAGCGCGGCAACTGCTCCGGGTCAATGTCCACGGTGCGGCTGCAGGTGCCGGGCTGAACCTCCGGGATGTGCACCACGTCGGCTTGCCGGGCGCCATCGAGCTCGATGTACCACGAGTTGGTCCCGCTGTTGGGCGCATGGCCCACCGCCTCGATCTCGTACTCACCGGCGGGCAGAGCCAGCCTCACGGCGACATAGGCCGTCTCGGTGGCGAAATGCACCGCCTTGCCGCCGCTGTACCCGTCATCTTCGAGGATAGCCAGCCCCTGGTCCACAGTGAGCAGGAACGCCGTCTTGTTGCGCAACAGCGACCGGTCCTCGGCCGCGATGCGCAGGTGCCGGATGTCGAGCGCCTCCGGTCGGGTGTAGGAGATGGTCCACTGCCTGCCGCGATCGGCCCGCGCCAGACGGAGGCTGCCGCGCGGGACACGTGCGCCGTTGACTGAGACCTGCAGCCCGCTGTAGCTGATCCCCGACGCATCGGCAAAGCCGACATCGACCGTGATGGGCTGGAAAGGCAGCAGGAGCGAACCCGCCGTCGGCGCAGGCTGACCATCGACCGACAGGCTGATGACACGCGGCGGCTCGCGGTCTGAAAGGTCGAGCCCGGCCGGGCGGTTGATGACCAGCAGGGCGGCGCCATCGGGCATCATCTGTGGGGTCACGGTGAACGTCACCCCGCCATCGCTGATCTGGAGCGGTACCGGGCGCAGGTCATCTCCTGGCGTGAGGTACTCGATGCTCTGGATGCCCTCGGATGCAGGGAAGGTGAGCGAGGCGCGCACATTGGCGTGGATCGTGTACACGGCCGTCTCCGTCGCCGGTACTATAGCCGCACACACAAACAGACAGGTGATCGCCACGACGCACACGCGCTTCATTGCCGCACCTCCCGGGGGTCCTGGATTCGGGCATGATTTCGCGGCGTGGGAGAGATGTCCTGCCTCCGGGGGGCAACGCCCGAAGGCGGCAACCCGCTGCCGTAGGGGAGAGCGCCGACTCCGAGCGATTCCCTTCACCGCTATGCCTTCGAGGAGACCGCGCATCTCTGCGCGGGACGATTCGCCGTTGTCCATGCCGTCGGGGGTCGGGGCTTTGATCGTTTGGTCTTTGGCTCCCCAGACGCACACGTGTCGGCACGTGAAGGGCAAAGGATCAAAGCCCCGACCCCGGCCGTNNTCACCGTTGCCGCCCGTTGGACTCACTCCCCGCGCGGAGGTTTCCGCGGTTCGCCGCCTCCAGCAGAAAACCGGCCACGCTGCCAATCGCATGCGGGCAAGCCGATTTGCGCCTCTGGGAGGTCTCTGTGCATCCGCAGGAGAAGGGGTGCGTGGTCGAGTTCAGCCTGGACGGGCGGCCGGCCTCGTACCGGATTGGCCTGCCTGAGGGCGTGGGCGGATAGCCGGCGGGGCCGCGTCCGCTTGACCTGCCACTTCTGCGCGGCATATAATGCACTCGCGTCGGGGACTGCGCAACCAAGGCGTGCCGCGCATGTCTCATGGTATCAGGCGCACTCGCGTAACGGGGGCGACAACACGCCCCGGCTCGCTGTCCGGTAGCCGCATGGCCGCCGACAGCGCCGGGCGCATCACTTCGGACGACAGTCCGTATGGGAGAGTCAGCGCGATGAGATTGTCCATCAGGCTATGGGCGTGCCTCCTTTGTCTGGCAGCGGTCACGGGCCTCCTTGTCCTGGCCGGTTGCAGTTCCAGTGGTGGCGACACTGTTTACCAGAACGTATCCGAGCGCCCGGCATGGGGCTCTACGAGCCGCATCTGCTTTACGTCCTGGGGCGGCAACGAGATCAAGTACCTCTACACCCTGCGCGAGGGCGGTGGAGGACTCTATCTGCTCACCTGGTCGGATGGTGATGATGACTACTCCGACGAGGGCGGCTCCCATCCCGCCTACAGCCCCAACGGCGAGACCATTGCCTTCTGCGGGCGGCGCGGCCCCAAGGACGGCATCTACACCGTCGATGCCGACGATGGTGACCGCAACGCCGCCGCCACGCTCATCACGCAGCCGCCCGGCGACGGCGCCGACAGCATGCCCAGCTACTCACCCGACGGCAACACCATTGTCTTCGTAACCACCGCCTTCAACGGCACCATGGACCTGGCGACCGTCGCCGCCAACGGGACCGGCCGCGCCGTTTTGGCAGGCGCCGATGCCCGCGTCGAGCCCATGGCCGCCGACGCGACCGTCAACCGCCTGTGGCCCACGTACACACCCGACGGGACCGGCATCCTCTACGAGCAGCGGGCCGTCGACTCCAACCAATCCGACATCTACCTGTACACCATCGCCACCCAGACGGCCGTGCCGCTGCTGGCAACCGCCTATGACGAGGGCGCGCCGGCGATGTCACCCGACGGCGCGACGATCCTCTTCCACACCAACCGTGCCGGCCCGAAGTACGACCTCTGGGCGATGGATGCCGACGGCTCGAACCAGCGCGCGGTCACCGCAACCTCCCGTAGCGATGGCTATCCAATCTGGTCCCCCGATGGGGCCAGGGTTGGCTTCGTCCGCGATCGCGAGCTGTGGTCGATGGTATGGACGGCGGTCGAGGCAGACCGCGACTACAAGCGTCTCACCAGACGCTACAACTAGACGCTCACCATGCTCGGATACACGGCGAAGGCCCCGCGCACACGGCGGCCTTCGCCGTTTCGTTTGCGGATGTGACCACAAGCCATGGAGTTCATCGATACGCACTGCCACCTGAACGACCCGAAGTTCTCCCACGACTGGCGACAGGTCGTTGACCGCGCCGCGGCCGCGGGCGTCGGCGCCTTTGTCGTCGTCGGCTATGATCTGGACTCCAGTCGCACCGCCATCAAGCTGGCCCACGAGCACGAAGCTGTGTATGCGGCAGTCGGCATTCACCCGCATGACGCCAGAGACGCCGACGCCGAGGCTCTCCGAACGGTTGCCGACCTGGCCGCCGACCCTCGCGTGGTCGCCGTCGGGGAGAGCGGGCTGGATTTCTTCCGCGACCTCTCCCCCCGCGATGTGCAACGCCGGGCCTTTGCAGACTTCATCAAGCTGGCCGCCGACCTGGACAAGCCGCTCATCGTCCACAGCCGTGACGCCGACGCCGAGGTGCTCGAGGTGCTCGCCGACACCCTCGCGGAGGGGCAGCGTGTCATCAGGCACTGCTTCGCCGGCGGACCCGAAACCGTCGCCGCCTACGCCGACCTGGGCTGCTACATCGGCATCGCCGCCACTGTCACCTACCCGAAGGCTGAAGACGTCCGCGCCGCGGCGGCCGCCGCCCCGGCGCACCTGATCGTCCTCGAGACCGACTGCCCCTGGCTCCCTCCTCAGCAGAGTCGCGGCAAGCGCAACGAGCCCGCCCTGATACCCTCTACCGCGGATGCAGTCGCGCAGGCACGTGGCGAGACCATCTCCCAGATCGCCGCCCGGACGACCGCAAATGCCAGGGACCTCTACCGTCTGCGGGGTTGACCCGCGCTTTTCCACACCGTTTTCCACATGCCGAGTTGTGTAGCGCAAACGTATACTCAATACACTATGCCGCACTGCGTCTCCACACTATCCACAGGCAATTCCACACGCGCTCTCCACATGGCCCAGACGGTGTGCACAGCCACGGAGCGCTGGCTCCGTTGGGCTCCCGGGCACACTGACAGACAGCGGAGCCGTTTCCCACATGCTTACCCCATACCGGCCCACAGAGTTATCCACAGGCCTGGAGCTAGTCCGTGCAGATGTTCGATGCATCCCGGCCGCCCCCGCAGGCGTGAGGCTTTTCAACAAGNNGCGATGTGGATGCCGATGCGGCCCACGGCAGGACAAGGTACCGCCCGCACAGGCGCGGAAATCACGATTCTCAGGCCCTCAGTGGGCTGTGTGCAGACAGACACCGGCAGCGCCGGCAGGCGCCTGGAGGGACAAGCATGAAAGCAGGCTTCGCATCCGCGGATATCACCCCATCGATCGGGATGGAGAGGCCGGGCGGCTTCAGGAAGGCCTTCCACGAGGCCATCCATGACCCGTGCTGCGCCAAGGCCTGTGTCATCGAGGCGGAGGGGGCCGTGGTTGCCCTCGTGGGGCTCGACACGCTCTCGGTCAAGCGCTCGGTTGTCGAGGCGGCGCGGGCGACCATTGAACGGAAGACAGGCATCGCCGGCGCGAATGTGCTCGTGGGCAGCTCTCACACCCACAGCGGCGGCCCGACCGTGGGCGCGCGACCCGGCGAGTTTGCGCACGCCTCCGACCCGGAGTTGTGCGAGTACCTGGCGCGGGAGCACTCGACCGCGGCGGATGTCTGCTATCTCGAGCATGTTGCGGGCCAGATAGCCACGGCGGTAATCGAGGCATGGCGTACTCGGCAAGACGCGCTGCTCTCCGTCGGCAGGGGAGAGGAGCCGACGGTGGCCTTCAACCGCCGCTTCATCATGAAAGACGGCGTCACCTCGACGCATCCGGGCAAGGGCAACCCCGACATCATCGGCCCGGCCGGACCCGTCGACCCGGAGGTCGGCGTGCTCGGGGCGTGGACCGCGGACGGGGAGTTCCTCGGCTGCGTCGTGAACTTCACCTGCCACGGCACCACGGGCAATCCCGGCGCCTCCGCCGACTGGATACACTGGATGCGCAGGGCCGTCACCGGCGGCATGGGTGGGGGCGAGGTCGTTTTCCTCAACGGTGCATGCGGCGACGTCACCCAGGTTGACAACCTGTCCCTGCAGGAACGCGAATCCGGGGAGAAGTGGTCGCGGCGGGTGGGCCAGAAGGTCGGGGCGGAGGCCCTCAAGATACTGGCAATGGCCGAGCCAGCGGAGCTGCTGCCGGTGGCCGCAGGGCAGACGCTGCTGGAGATCCACACGCGCGAGGTGAGTCGCGAACGGTACGAGGAGGCGCTGGCGCTGTGGCAGTCGGACGCACCGGAGGACCACAACCGCTGGTTCGCGCGCGAGACCATACTCCTGTACGAGAGCAACAGGGCCGAGCCGCGCGTGAGCTGTGAGGTCCAGGCCGTGCAGGTCGGGCCGGCGGTCTACCTGGCCAATCCGGCGGAGTACTTCTGCCAGTTCGGACTCAACATCAAGGAGCGCTCGCAGTTCCCCTTCACCTGGGTGGTCGAGCTGGCCAACGGCTGCATCGGCTATGTGCCGACGGAGGACGCCTTCGGCCCCAACGGGGGCGGCTACGAGGTCCGGCTGGCGATGAGCAGCAAGCTCGTGAAGGAGGCCGGCAAGGCAATCGAGGACGCCTCCGTCGAGTTGGCCGGGACTCTGACCCCCGGAGAGCTGCCGCAGGCGCCACAGAGTGAGGTCAGTACCACCCGCTGGGGGATGTCACAGACCGCGAAGCAGGCGTAGCGACGGCCGGGCGCGAGCCCCCGTCGGCGACCGCTCACCGGCCGAGGACCTCGGTCAGAGCCGCAATCACCTCGGGGACCTCGATATCGAGCATCCAGTCGCGGTCATCGGGCTCGAACCATGCACGGCTGGAGGTCGGTCCGCGCGATGGCCGCGGCTTCCCCGCCTCGGCCGCCGCGCGGGGCGCAAGCACCCGGTGCTGCGGGCCGAAGGGACCATTCGTCGCGGGATTGGTCGGCCCAAACAGCGCCACCACCGGCACGCCGAGCGCCGCGGAGATGTGCATCGGACCCGTATCACCGCTGATGACGGCATCAAGCCGACTGAGCATGGCCACTAACTTGGGCAGGTCGGTTCTGCCGGCGGTCACCACATTCGGCCCACGAATCTGGTCGGCTATGCCGTAGGCCAGGTCCTTCTCGTCCGGCCCCCCGAGAACCACCCAGTTGACGTCACCGACGGCGTTGGCCACCTCAACGAAGCGCTCCGGCGGCCAGCACTTCCGCGGGTGCGACGTGCCGGCGTTCAGGCCCACAAGGGGACGATCCGGCGGCATTGCGGCGTCGCGAATGACCGCATCCGCCCACTCGAGGGAGCCCGGCTGCACGGGCAGGTCGAAGCGGGGGCGGGAGATGTCACAGCCCAGGTACTCGGCAACCTCGAGGTAGCGGTTGACTGCATGAAGGTTCTCGGGCTGCAGGGGAGATCGTTCGTTGTAGAGCAGGTACGAGAGTTCGCGGCGGTGCTCGGCGCGCCCGATACGTCGCGCGGCGCCGGAACACGGCAACAACATGGCGCTCTTGAACAGTCCCTGCAGGTCGATAGTCCAGTCGAAGCGTCGCCGGCGTAGTTCACCCCGCATCCGCCACCACTCGCGGATCAGCTCAAGCGGCTTCCCCAGGTACTGTCGGTTGACTAGTATGACTTCGTCGAGCGCCGGATGGCCCAGCACAACGTCGGCGAACCTGCTCTCGACCACCCACGCGATATGCGCATCGGGGTAGCGGTCCCTGAGCGCACATGCCACCGGCAGGGCCAGCACAACATCGCCAAGCGAACTGCGCTTGACGATCAGAACGCGCGGGGCCTCGATTGTCTGTGACGGGAGGTCGGTGTTCATGGCTCGTTTGCCGATACGGGGGTTAGCACTCAGTCAGTGCCCAGGAGTTCATCGACGGCGTTGCTCACCTGCTCGACGCTGATGCGCCCGATGCAGTCGGCGGCATCGCACTCCGGCATCGAGGACAGGTAGTAGCAGGGCATCTTCGGACAGGCATCGACGGCCGTCACGACGCGCGCGCGTTCGCCCCACGGCCGCCACTTGACGGGATTGGTGGGGCCGAATATCCCGACAACCGGCGCCCCGACCGCGGCAGCCAGATGCATCGGCCCGCTGTCGTTGGAGACGACTATGGCCGCGGAGCGCAGTATCTCGATAGTCTCGCGGATTGAGCTCGTGCCTGCGAAGCTCACCGCACGCCCCTGGATGTCGGCGGCTATAGCCTCCGCCAGTTCGGCCTCGAAGCCCGCGCCGATCAACACCACGGGCAGACCGTGACGCTCTGCCAGCCAGGTGCCCAGAGCGGCGAAGCGGTCCGGCGCCCAGCGCTTCTCTGGCCAGTTGCGCGAGCTGCCGGGTGCGACGACGGCGTACCCCGTGCCCGGGTCGATGCCGGCGCCGAGCAGCTTCTCGCGGACCGTCCCGACGGCCTCGGGGTCCTGCCAGAGGCACGTCGAGCGGTCATCGGTCGTGATGCCCAGCGCCCCCAATACATCCAGGAAGCACTCGAGTTCGTGCTTGTCGGCCGCTCGCGGGGCGCGGTGGGTGAACAGCCCCGCCCGGTTCTTGCCCGCCGTGTCGAAGCCTACCCTCACCGCCGCGCCGCTGAGGAAGGCCAGGATCGGTGTCACCTTGTAGTAGAGGTCAAGGTCGACAGCCACCTGCGGCCGGCAGGCGCGGCCCGCCGCCACGGCCTTCCGGAAGGCTCCCAGGCTGGAGCGGAACAGCTCTCCGAGCCCCTCGAGCCCCGTCAGCGGCAGCTCCACGCATTCGTCAATGAACTCCTGGCCGCGGAAGGCCTCGGTGTTGCGGGGCGTGCAGATCATCGTCAGCCTGGCAGCCGGGTAGCGTTGCTTCAGCGCACGGATTGCCGGCAGCGCCAGTACACCGTCACCCAGGCAGCAGAGCTTGATGACCAGGATGCTCTGAACCTCCAGGCGCTCAAGCGGCGTGCGGTGGACGCGTACCACTATCCGCCTGAGCAGGTCATAGACGAGCAGGCAGCCGATCAGCACGTGGCCGATGCATGCGTCCAGGAGCTTCCGCGCCAGGTTCTTCCGCATTGTGCTCAGCGACCCCCGCCACCGGCCGCTGCGGTTCCCGGGCGCAGGCCCCGGTGGACCCATCGGATCCGCAGCAGGTCTATCACCATCTTCGGGCCGTCAACGAACATGTTCACCTTCGTACCGGGCGCATCGATCCAGCGCACCGGCAGTTGGTCAATCCGCAGCCCCAGCCGCCGCGCGATCAGCATCATCTCAGCATCGAAGGCCCAGCCGAACAACTGCTGGTGCGGCGCGATCGCTTCGATCGCCGCACGCGTGAAAGCCTTGAAACCGCACTGGGTATCCTGGATGCCATGGCCCAGCAGCAGCCGGTTGAGCGTGCCGAAGGCCCGTCCGGCGAACTCACGGTACCAGGGCTGGTGGACCTCGATGACCGAACCCCGCAACTGCCGATTCGCGATTGCCACATCGGCCCCGTCGGCGATGGCGCCCAGGAGCTTCTCGGCCTCATCAATCGGCGTCGACAGGTCTGAGTCGGTAAACAGGGCAATCTCGCCGCTTGATTCAAGCAATCCCCGGCGCACCGAGCGCGCCTTGCCCTGATTCGGCTCGTTTCTCAGGATGGTGTGGTCGACGCCGCGCAGTATCTCCGCGGCCAGCGCGGAGGTCGCATCAGTGCTGCCGTCGTCGATGATGACGATATCCCATGAGTAGTCGCGGCCGGCCATGTACTCGAGAATCGCGTGAAGCGATGGCGGCAGGCGCTTCTCTTCATTGTAAGCCGGTATCACTATCGACAGATAGGGCTGTGACTGCTGCTCCGACATGGATATGCTCCCGACGGCCGGGTGACACGCTCATCTGAGACTGCGCCCGGTTGGTGAGCAACAGCGGACACACGGGAGCAGTCTCGAGGTCCCCGTGTCCCATGCTCACATCAACCCCGCCCACCGCTTCCGCGCCGGGCTCAGGCGAGTATATCGTACCTGGAGTAATCGACCGCGCCCACCACGGGCTCGCCGGCACATGCGGCCTCGATTGCGTTGACGGTCATCGTCCCGATCATGTGGTACCCGTAGAAGCCGGAACCGGACAGGTGCGGGACGATATCCACATTTCTCAGCAGTCTAAACGGGCTGTCCATCGGCAACGGTTCGGGTGTGGTGACATCAAGCACCAGGTACAGCCGTCCCGACGCAGCCTCCGCAAGCAGCGCCGCGTGGTCGATGACCGACCCGCGCGAGGTGTTCACCAGTGTTGCGCCGTCGCGCAACAGGCTCAACTGCTCCGCGCCGATCAGGTTGTCGGTAGCCGGGATGCTCGGGGCATGCACCGTCACGTGGTCGGCTCGGGAGAACAGCTCATTGAGTTCGACCTTCTCGGCGCCCATCTCGGCAGCCTGCTCGGCAGTCACATAGGGGTCATAGAGCAGTACCGTCGCCCGCCAGACGCTCAGCAGCCGGATGACCTCACGACCGACCTGCGAGGCGCTCACCACGCCGACGGTCGAGCCCATCAGAAAGCGCGCGTTGGCCCGGATGCTCGGCGGACGCCAGATCCCCGTCTCCCGGAAGTTCTGGGCGAACTCCGCCCACCGGTGACAGCCCATCATGATCATGCCGACGGCGCTCTCCGCCACGTTGTAGGCAATGGCGCCGTTGGCGGAAAACAGCACGATCCCCCGCGGGATCAGGTACTCGTCGATCACCTCGCGCGAGACAACGTGCTTGATCGAGCCCGCGGAGTGGGCAATGATCTTCAGATTGTCGGCGTTTTCGAGTATCCCGGCCGTTATGGCAGGCGCGTTGCTCCACCCC
>DPJP01000291.1:0-5571 GCA_003542955.1 Armatimonadota bacterium | reverse complement strand
CGCAATGCCCTCGGCGACCTGCTCGGACGTGAGCCTCTCATTGGCCTCATTGAGCGTGACATCAAACTGCGTCAGCATCCGGTCGTAGTCGGCCGGGTCGAAGATCCGCTCTGTGTGCGACTGCGTCTGGATGTACCATACCCGTGGCTTTGCCATGCTCTGTTCTCCCTCCGGTGGTTTCCGCGCGCCATTGTAAACCATCGGGTAAGACGAATCCACCCCTCACTTCCGCGGCGGCGTTCGCCCGTCCTGTGCGGAGGTCTCTGGAGCCCGGCGAGGAAGAAGGGCCCTGGAGGTGAAAGCCATGGCCCTTGAGTGCCTTGAGTTCACAGGCAGTTTCAGAGAGATTGGGCGGCAACACGGTGAAGCGCTCCGCGAGGGCGCCGAGGCGATGTGTGAGACGCGCATCGAGTTGAGCCTTTCCCGCGCGCGCAAGACGCGGCCCGATGTCGACCTCGACCACATCCTCGCCGTTGCAGCCCGCCATCTGGCCTTCCACGAGCGCTACTGCCCTGACAGCTACGAGGAGTTCCTCGGTATCTCCGAGGGCGCCGGAATCGCTCCCGAAAGGCTGCTCATAGGCAACGGCTACACCGACTTCGTGGATGTCGTCACGATTGGCAACGCCGACATCTGCGAGTGCACCCACATCACCGCCGCCGGGCCCGCAACGGCCGATGCTCTGACACTGGTAGGGCAGACCTGGGACATGAGCTTCTCGGCCGCCAGGCACGTTGTCTGCATCCGCCGGAAGCCTACCGGCGCGCCCGCTACGGTCGGCATCACCACCGCCGGCTGCTTGTCGCTCATCGGCGTCAACGAGGCCGGCATCGCCATCGGCAACACCAACCTCCAATCGACCGACGCCCGCCCCGGCGTCATCTACCTGGCAACCATCAACCACGCCCTGGCCGCCACCACCTTCGAGGACGCCCTGGAGCGCGTCATACACTCCCCGCGCGCATCCGGCCACTTCTACTACGTGGGCGGACCAGACGGGAGCATGGCAGGCCTCGAGACATCGGCAACCGCTCACGCAACGCTCAGCCCCGACGCCTCCGGCCTGCTCAGCCATGCCAACCACTACGTGGACTCCCGCATGCGCGCCTATGAGGGGGGCGGCGCGCCGGGTGTCAACAGCGTCGACCGGCAGGGTCGAGCCCGGCAACTCCTCGACGCCGCCGGCGGGACACTTGATGTCTGCGCCATGCATGCAGTGCTCAGCGACCATCATGGCGCCAATCCCATCTGCCGACACACGCAGGACCCGGCGGGGGCGGGCACGCTGGCGGCTGCAGTCATGACGCCGCAGAAGCGTGAGATCAGCCTCTGCATCGGGAACGCGTGCACCGGTGAGTTCCACACGCTCACGCCTTGACCGGCCACGCAGCGGCAGGCGGCGCTGTACCGAAGTCTCAGNNCGTCTTGAGAGTTCATTTTTGCCCGAAAACAAGCGAATGGCCCCCGCAATGGTCGATACTCGGCTTGGTGTACCGAACCCCGGAGAGCAAAAAATGGATTTTCAAGACGTGACCCCAGCGTCTCTCAATCTGGCAACCCTGAGACTTCGGTACAGCCCCGCGGCAGGGAGGACACTTGGCCATACGCGGCGAAAAGGGAATGCACACATTTGTCACACTGCGAACCAAAAAGCCCCCAAAAGCAGGGGTTTTCCACAAAAACTGGCTCTCTGACACGGTTAACCACAGCGTTTTCCACAGACGTGTGCGGTATCCACACTCTGTGGACAGCGCCGGCAAAGGCTGTGAGCGCGTGGATTTGCAGCGTTCGGGACGTCTAACGCGGTAGGTTTTTCCACAGGCTCGGGAGCCGATCTGGCGTGAGTGAACGAGCCGCGCAAACGACTACGGGCAGACGGCGGGGGAGAGGGAAGGAACGGTACGGGTAGGGCTCGGGGCCCGGTGAGCAACAGCGAAATCCTCTGACGACATGGAGGTGTCGCAGTGGACATGCAGGCCGACAGCCCGCCATGGCTGGGCTCCGGAGAGGGCGTCAGCCACCAGGTGCTTCCGCCATGGACGCCCGTCACCCTGACTCGAACCGCGCAGGGGCAGTTGCATGTGGGGGTCTGGGGCAGGACCTACGTCTACGGCCCGAGTCCGGCTCCGCTGCAGATTGTCAGCATGGGCGCCGAGCTGTTCGCCGGCCCCGCCCGCATCAATCTGCGCCTCGCCGACGGGCCCGTCGAGTGGCAGCCAGACCCTCCCAGCGTGCTGTCGGCCACATCGGAGAAGGTCGTACTCCAACACCTCATCCGCTCAGGGAGCCTGCGGCTTCGGGCACGGACTGAGATCCAGTACGACGGACTCGCCGTTGTGACCTGGGACTTGAGTGCACGCGACGAAGTGACGATTGAGAGCCTCTCCGTCGGCCTCCCGATCCGCGCCGAGCACGCGCGCTACTTCTACCACTACCCGGGCCGATGGGGCGATGTAGAGAACGTGGGGGAGCAACCTGCGACGGGCTTCTTCGAGGACTTCCGCCCCTTCCTGTGGGTCGGTGACGAGGAGCGCGGCCTGTGCGGATTCTGTGAGCACGACCGCAACCTGGTGCCCAGCCTCGAGCAGCCGGGCCCCGACTTCTCCCAGGAGGGCGACGTCATTGTTGTCCATTCGCGTCTCGTCGAGCGACCGCTGACGCTGGGTACCTACTCGCGCGCCCCGCTGCGCTACATGCTCGGCTTCCAGGCGACCCCCGTCAAACTTCCGGAGAACGACGCATGGGACTACCGCACCGTTCACGCCGGCAACTACGGTATCGAGGCACTTCCCACCGACGCGCCGGCGACTCTGACCTACCAGGCGGAGCGCAACATCGATTTCGCGCATGGCACGCTCGAGTTCTGGGCCAGGCCCCTGCCCCGCGGTGACGCACCAGACCCCGACCAGACAGTCGTCACCATCGCCGCGGGCAACGGCAAGCGGGCATCAATCAGGTGGACACATGGCGGGACCAGGCTCCTGCTCACAGTCGGAGATTTGACGGCAGACGGAGAGATGCCCCCTCTCCCAACTGACGGTTTCACCCACTTCGCCCTGCTGTGGCCCGACCCGATCTGCGTCTGCGTGAACGGCGAACCAGTCGCGGAGCTTCCCGGAGAGAGCCTCGTGGATGGCTCGCCCGCCGGAGGCAGCATCGTCTTCGGCGCCGCGGGCGGTCACATCGTAGTCGACGAGATAGTCATCAGTGCCGCGGCGTACTCAGCCGAGGAACTCCGCGAAGCTGTGCTGAGGAAGAGAGCGCCCGAGAAGGACCCGCACATATTGCTCGTCGACCACCTCGACCAGCCCTTCGCTCCGGGAGCCATCGAGTACCTGGACGCTCGTCGTGCCGGCCTGCCGGGTACTTCGCCGACACTCGGGCGCGGGCAGGGCATCATCGGTCGTAGGGGCACATGCACGTTCGCGCGGTTCCGGCGCGGCAAGTCTGGCACCGCTCTGCAACTGGGCCTCCACCTGGCCCCGCTCGAGATGCTTGCGCGTCTTGGCGTTCGCACCCTCTGCTTCCACGGCCATTGGACGGACATTCACTCATATACCAGAACAGAACAGGCAGAGCAGCTTCGCAGCCTGGTCAAGGCCTGTCACGAACGTGACATCCAGCTGCTCCTGTACTTCGGTTGCCTGCTGTCGAGCCTGGCACCGGAGTATGAGCCGTGGGCGGCGGAGTGGCTGGCAATGCCGAGGCGCGGATACCGGGAACACTGCCACCACCCGTTACCATTGCAGGATATCTACATCGCCTGTCCAGCCAGCCCATGGCAGGACTTCGTCGTGCAGGGCATTGCCGACCTGATGGATGAGTTCGACATCGACGGCGTCTACCTGGACGGCATCGCCAACCCCCCCGAGTGCTACAACCTTCGGCACGGGTGCGGCCACATCGGCGACGACGGCCTGGCCCACCCGAGCTACCCGTTCCTCGAGGCCCGGCGCATGATCCGTCGCATCCACACCGTGGTCAAGCAGCGCAAGCCCGATGGCCAGGTCAACATCCACCAGTCGGCCTGCATGGCTATACCCAGCCTCGGCTGGGCAACATCGTACTGGGACGGCGAGCAATTCACAGGCATCTCACCCGACACATTCCCGCTCGACGCGTTGCCGCTGGACACCTTCAGGGCCGAGTTCATGGGCCATCAGTGGGGCGTCCCGGCAGAGCTGCTGTGCTATGAGCAGCCCTTCACCTTCCGGCAGGCGTGTGCCGTCTCCCTCCTCCACGACGTGCCGGTCCGAGCCAACGGGCTCGGACCCAGCCTGCGCCAGAACTCGAAGCTCTGGAGGCTGATGGACCGCTTCGGCCGCAAGCAGGCACGCTGGCTGCCCTACTGGCGCAACTCCGCCTACGTCTCTGTCGAGCCCGATGACGTCTTCTGCAGCATCTACATCCACCCCCGCAACGGCGTTCTCTTCGTCGTCTCCAACCTCAGTCGGGCATCGGCTCACGTGCGGCTTCGCCTGAATCTGCAGGCACTCGGGCTCAGCGACGAAACCACCGTCAAGCATGCGCTCTCCGGCAAGGACTTGAGCCAGGTCGAGGGGAACATCGCCTTCGACCTGCCGTCGCTCGACTGGCGGATACTCTGGGCGAGCCCCACGGCATAGGCGCGTGCGACATTCCCCGGAGCCGGCGGCCGCATTCAGCTCCCGGAACACAGAACATGGAGATGATCTCATGCAGCTTTCCCTCAACGGCGTCATCCTCGGCCAGGGCCTCGACCTCGAGGGCTACCTTGACCTGGCCGCCAGAACCGGCTTCAGCGGCGTCGACACCATCGGCAACGCAAGCCAGATCGCCGACGAGAAGGGCGTCGATGCCGTGCTCGAGTTGTTCGAGAAGTACAATGTCCGGCCCTCATCGTGGGGCATCCCAGTCGATTGGAAGGGCTCGGACGACAGCTTCGAGCAGTCCCTGGCGGAGTTCCCCAGGCACCTCGAGTTCGGCGTCGCTATCGGTTGCCCGCGCGCCTGCACCTGGATACTCCCGGCCATCGACGGCGATCCGGGCGAGTTCCGCAAGCAGTCCGTCGAGCGCTGGCGCAAGGCCGGGCAGGTTGCGGAGGACTACGGCGTGCGCCTGGGACTCGAATGGGTCGGCCCCGCCACACTACGAGAGGGCAAAAACGACTTCATCTACACCATGGACCAGCTTCTCGACATGGAAGACGACGCGGGTGTGGACAGCCTTGGCCTGCTCGTGGACAGCTTCCACTGGTACACCGCCGGGCATACGGTGGCCGACCTCGAGGCCGTGCCGGTCGAGAAGATCGTCCACGTTCACCTCAACGACGCCCCTGACAAGCCGCGCGACCAGCAGATCGACAGTCAGCGGCTCCTGCCGGGCGACGGCATCATCGACCTCAAGGGCTTCCTGGGCGCGCTCAAGACGATCGGCTACACCGACTACATGGGCATCGAGACATTCAGCGAGGAACTGAAGGCGCTTCCGGTCGAGGAAGCCGCGGCCCGCGCCGCCGCGGCCGGCAAGAGCGTGCTGGCGGGCGTGTGAGTGAAGGCGAGGACTGGATTCCGGGGACTGCTCCCTGCTTCG
>DPJP01000287.1 GCA_003542955.1 Armatimonadota bacterium | reverse complement strand
CGCTCCCGACCGACCCGGCGGCGTTCTACAACAGTGCGAGTGGGGCCGATGCGGTGGTGCGCAACGCCCACCCGCACGGGCGTAGCGCTCCGCTCTTGCGCCGCCTGCCGGAGTTCCCGTTCTGGCGCGGCGAGGACGAGATCGCCGAGGCCCTGCTACCCGCCCACGCAGAAGCCGCCCAGCGTGCCGCGGAGACCTACATGCTCATCGCTCAACACATTCAGACAGGAGCGGACAATGCCCAAGGCGACGAGGGATAGCGAACGCGAGAAGCGCATCCACGACGAGGCCATCGTCGACTGTTACGGCCCCGAGGAGCAGGCTCTCGGGTGGCACTACTATCTGGAGGATCGCCTCCGCACGCCGTTCCGGGCCCGTTGCGTCGCCACCAGAGCGACGTCACCATTGCGCGAGGGTGAGGAAGTGACAGTCACGGCCATGGCGCCGGAGGGCGACTGCGAGCACGACATGCTCGTGATGATCACATGGGAGGACCGCAAGCTTGCGGTCCCGCTGGCGCAGTTGGAGGCCATCGACGCCGACGAAGAGACCACTGAGGCAGTAGCCGACTGGCACTACTGGGTCGCCCGCGGATACGAACTGTAGGTCTGCGGGGAAGGCAGCCAAGACCCGCGCGGCACGACCCTCCGCATTCAGTGCACGGTCTGGTCGCTACTCGCACAGTCACAAGCGCGCGCTTTCGAGGGGATGGCGAACCGGCATGCATGACTACAGGTACGTCGTGATACCGCTTGACAAACGAGACCGCGAACTGCTGCTGAGCGTAGACGTGCTGCCCCCGGAGATCGAGGAGGTGCTGACTGAGATCGAGGGCGAGACGGCTCTGTCAGAGCTCTGCCTCCCGCTGGACCTGCTTGACGAACTGGTGGGGTGTCTGGTCTTCGCCGCGAACCACACCGACGACCGCGCCCGGCAGAAGCAGCTGGACCGCCTCTACGGTCGCCTGGCCAATCAGCTTGACAAGGAGCACGCCCTCGCGGAAGACGGCCCCATTCCCGGACCTCTGGATCAGGACCCGCTGATGGAGTTGTTCAAGATGCTCGGGATACCGTCCCCCATGGAGGCGGCCACGCTGCTTTACGCCGACTGGGATGACCCGTTTGGCGCGGTACAACTCAACGAGGACCTGACAGAGAAGGAACTCAAGCGGGTGGGTTTCCTCGCGAACACACGCATCCTCCTGGCGGCCCTCGAAGAGGCCGACGGCGTGAAGGCAACCGCGACGGGGAACCTCAACCGCAAGTTCGTGGGTGAGATGCTGGACGTGTTCCATGTGCGTTCGGACTATCTGGACGATGTGAGGCGCCATAACAAGGTGGTTAACGAGCTGGACTTCTTCCCCCTGCACGTGGTGAACGTAGTGTCGCAACTGGCAGGTCTGCATCGGCGGGTGAAGGGCCACTTCAGGATCACCAGGAAGGGCAGGGAGTTCCTCGCCGAGGACAAGATGGGGTCTCTCTGCGCGCTCCTGTTCAAAACGCACTTCCGCAAGCTCAACCTGGCCTACCTTGATCGCGCACCGGACCTGTCCGCTTTCCAGCAAGGAGTTGCGTACTCGCTATACATGGTCCCCCGCCTGTTGACCGATTGGCATGCAGCCGAGGACGTGGCGCCGCTTCTCGTTCTTGGGGGAGTGGCATGTGCAATTCAGGAGGAGACCCGCATCCAGGATGTGCTCGGGTGGATCGTGCAGACACGCCTGCTCCGGCCACTCGAGACGTTCGGCCTCTTGGAGGGCCGTGAGCGAAAGACGCGACGGCGCAGCTACGGCATCACGCAATATCGCAAGACAGATCTGTTCGACCGCTTCCTGCGCTTTGATCTGAGTGTGGGCGTGGACCCGACACAGGTCTGAGAAGTGCCCCTGCTTCGGCGAGAGACGGCCGGCGCGGGTACTCCGGCCATCGCGCTCAGTTGAGTTCGTCCAGGTGCTCCATCACCTTGCGCATGGCCCCGGCGACCTGCTGCAGCGAGTCGCGCTCCACGTCGATGAAGCCCGGCAGTGAGATCAGTCGCTGGTTGACATCCTCGGCGACCGGCAGAGCGGGGCGTGGCGCACTGCCGGGCCGCGTGGGGTCATAGAAGCACCCGCCCAGCGTGGTCCGATCCACGGCGGTAAACAGCGGCGCGGCGTGGAGCAGGCCGTAGGTGTAGTTGGTGTCCGAGTAGCGATCCGCCGTCACCGGCGCCCCCTCCGCGGCCATCGCTTCGACGATACGCCCCCGCCCGACGGCCTGGATCGCCTGTCTGGACAGCTTGAACTTGTACTCGAGGTACGCCGCACGACTCGCGCCGGGCAGTGCGTCGATTACCTCGATGCCCGGGCAGTCGCGCAACTGGTCGTTGAGGAACTCGTAGTTGGCCGTGCGCCTCTCATTGAGCTCCGGCAGCCGCTTGAGCCCGACGTGCGCCATCGCGATAGCCCACGGGTGGGCGCGGTACTTGGCGCCCAGGCTCATATCACCGATCTGGTTGACCACATCCACGCCGCCCATGCGCGGGCGCCCGAAATGCCCGAGCAGCACCATCCGGTCCAGCAGGTCGGGATCGTCCGTAACGGCGACACCCGCCTCTCCCCCGCTGACGGCCTTGGCGCCCTGCATGCTGAAGCACCCCACGGCGCCAAAACTCCCAACCGGCTTGCCCTTCCACATCGCGCCATGGGCGTGACTGGCATCCTCGATGAGTGAGATGCCGTGCCGCGTGCAGATGTCACAGATGCGGTCCATGTCGCAGACATTCCCGAATACGTGGACGACGCAGAGCGCTCTGGTTCGCTCGGTGATGCGCCGCTCGATGTCATCGGGATCGATGGTGAGGGTCTCTGGGAGGATGTCACAGAACACCGGCGTGGCGGCACAGTGGATGATGGGCGTTGCGCTGGCGTGCCAGGTGTAGGCCGGCAGCAGCACCTCATCCCCCGGCTTGACGCCTACGGCGAAGTAGGCGCTGTGCAGTGTCGCGGTGCCGTTGTTCATCGCCAGAGCGTAGCCGCTGCCGGTCATCTGTGCGAACGCAGCCTCGAACTCGCCGATGACGCCGGTGGGTCCGCCAATCGAGATGACGCCTTGATCGAGCAGTTCGTTGACCGCCGCCTTGACGTCACTATTGACCTGCACCCATCGCTCTTCCGGGGTCGTCGTGACGGCCTTCGGTCCGCCGAACAGGGCCAACTCACTCATCTGCGTCCTCCAGTCGGTTCCCAACACATTACAGAGCGATGCTACGCGCATCATCCGTCCTGATCCAGCACCTGGCGGACCTTGCCGGCCAGGGCTTGCACGGCGAATGGCTTCTGGATGAAGTTCACGCCTCCATCGATCACACCGCGGTGGGCTATCACATTGTCGGTGTATCCGGACATGTAGAGCACCCTGAGTCCGGGATGGAGTTCGGCAAGGCGCTCGAACAGAGCCTTCCCGCTCATCTGGGGCATAACAACATCCGTCAGGACCAGGTGGAGCGGGCCCGTGTAGCGTTCCATCAGCGCGAGCGCCGCCTCCCCGTTGCCGGCCGGCAAAACGTTGTAGCCATGCCGGCGCAGAATCGCTTCAGCGAGTTCGCGTACCTGATCGTGGTCCTCGACCAGCAGAACCGTCTCAGAGCCCTGCAGGTCCCCGAGTTCAGTCTTAGGCGGGGGCCCAGGGGCAGCAATGTCCTCGGCGACCGGCAGGTATACCTTGAATGTCGCACCGCGCCCCGGCTCACTATACACCCAGATGGCGCCACCGTGCTGCTTGACAATGCCGTACACCGTGGCCAGGCCCAGCCCGGTACCGCCGTCCTGTTTGGTGCTGAAGAACGGTTCGAAGATGTGCTCCCTTGTGTTATCGTCAATGCCGCAGCCCGTGTCGCTCACCCCAAGCATGACGTACTCGCCCGGCGCGGTACCATCGTGTGCTGCCGCGTATTCGTCGCCGAGATGGGCCAACTGGGTCTCGATAGTCAGGGTGCCGCCGTCCGGCATGGCGTCCTGCGCGTTGACTGCGAGGTTCATGATCACCTGCTCGAGCTGTCCTGCGTCGCCATGGATCAGTGGCAGCGAGGGAGCCGGCACGAGTTCGATGCGCACGTCCTCGCGGATTGTGCTGCGCAGAAGACCCTCGAATTGGGATAGCACTTCGTTGAGGTCGACGGGCCGGAACTCCAGAACCTGCTTGCGGCTGAAAGCGAGGAGCTGCCGGACGAGGTCGCGGGCTCGTGTGCCCGCCTGCATGATCGCCTCGATGGGGCCGCTCAGTTCTCGGCTATCACCGAAGTCCTCGATCAGTATCTCGCTGTAGCCCAGTATGGGCACCAGCAGGTTGTTGAGGTCATGAGCGATGCCGCCCGCCAGACGTCCCACGGAGTCGAGCTTCTGGGCCTGCTGGAACTGCCGTTCCAGCCCGGCCCGTTCCGCCTCGACAGCCAACTGCTCGGAGATGTCGCGTTTCACACCAACGTAGTTCACAACGCGGCCCGTCGTATCGCAGACAGGCGAGATGGTTGCTTCCTCGGTGTAGATCGTGCCGTCCTTGCGCCTGTTGAGGAAGCGTCCATGCCATGTCTGACCGGCGTTGAGGCTACTCCACAACCGGCCGTAGAATGCGTCGTCATGCTCACCACTGCGGAGGAAGCGGGGCGTTCGGCCGATAGCCTCCTCGCGCGTGTACCCCGTGCAGTGCTCGAAGGCCGGGTTCACATAGAGAATCTGCGCATCGGCGTCGGTAATCATGACGATCTCACCGGTCTGCTCGATGGCAGACATGAGCCGCTCCCGCTCCGCTTCAGCGAGTCTGCGCTCCGTCACATCATGGGCGATTGCGTACGTCATTCCCTCCGCCGGCACCGGGTGCGAGTTCCACTCGAGGTACCGGTAGGAGCCGTCCTTGCAGCGATAGCGGTTCTCGAATGAGATGACATTGACGCCCTGCTGGAGCTTCTCCGTGATCACCGAGACCGTGCCATCGACGTCGTCGGGATGGACGAAGTCGAGGAAGGGGCGGCTGAGCAACTCGTCCTCTGAGTAGCCCAGGACGGCACTGAACGCCGGATTGACCTGCACAAAGGTCGCCGTCTCGATGTTGGCGACACAGATCAGTTCCGACGCCATGCGGCAGACGCGAGCGTACGCGTCCTCGGCCCGGCGGCGTTCTGTTATGTCTGTTGTGAAGCCCTCGATAACGAACCCGTCATCATCGAGCCACTCGGTAATACGGGCGTTCATGCTGAGCCAGATGACGCGACCATCTGCCGTGCGTGCCTCATACTCGAAGTTCTCGACGCCCCCCTTCTCTCTCAGCGCATTGATGAATGCGTCACGCCGCTCTGGTCGCACGTAGAGCTCGGGCGCGAGATCCGCATACCGGGCAACGGCATCCTCAGGGGATTCGAGGCCGAGAATGCGGGCCATCTCCGGATTCACCGTCAGCGCGCGTCCGTCCGATGTCGTGGTGAAGATGCCGACGGGCGCGTTCTCAAACAGCGCCCGAAACCGCGCCTCGCTCGCCGCCAGCAGTTCCTGGGCCTGCTTGCGCTCCTCAATGTCGGTGCCGATACTCAGCATTGCGGGAGTCCCGCCCCAGTCGACAAGCTTGACGTTAACCTCAAGCGGGAAGGTCGAGCCGTCACGACGATAGTGTTGAACCTCGAACGTCGCCTCTCCATGCTGCTCGATCAGGCGCATGCGTTCCGCAATCAGAGCCTGGCTCGCCGGCGCGTCGATGTCTCTGAGGTTCGCGGCCATGAACTCCTCCCGGCTGTAGCCGTGGAGGTCGAATGTCCGCTCGTTGGCGTAGAGGAAGTTGCCCTCGAAGTCATGCACGGTGATTGAGCTGGGGGCGGTATCCGAGACCTGGGCCAGCATCGCGATGCGCTCTTCGGCCCGTCTGCGCTCGCTGATGTCCTCGATTGTGGCCATTATAGGCCCCTGAGCGTCGCCGAGAGCGACGACGGGCGCAGTCGAGAGCCGTACCTCGACATCGGTCCCATCCTTGCGACGGCGGATCAGCTCGAGGTTCGAGACCACTTCTCCGTCAGCAACCCGGCGACGGAGTTCGAGAGACGCGTCTCGCCCCTCCGGCGGCACGATCGGCAACGGGCCGCCGATCACCTCCTCAGCCGTCCAGCCGAAGATGCGCTCGGCGGCAGGATTCCAGGTCAGGACGTTGCCGTCGGTATCAAGGCTTATGATCGCCAGGGGTGAGGCCTGGATCAGCGCACGCAGGTAGGCCTCATTACGGCGCGAACGGCTGTGGCTGTAAAGCAGGACCATGACGAACATGGAGACCAGACCGACCAGCAGAGCCTCCGTGAGCAACGGCTGCGTCATCCAGGCCGACGCGATCCGCGGGCCCGGAGCCTCACCGTGCTCAACCGCGATGAGGGCCCGAGTGATTGGGGTGATGAACACCGCGTAGCACACGAGCACAGTAAGGAACCAGCCTGCGCCGTAGGCGGCAGGGTGGACGGCCCGGTTGAGGACCCTCGAGTGGGCGAGACGGACGACGATCAGGCACGGCATCGCGTAAGCCATGCTCCCCAGAACGGCCAGGGGCGGCGAACCGTCGGCGCCTCCGGCCATCGAGAGTAGTGCCGCAAGCAGGACCGCCGACCACCAGTACCGGAGCAAAGAAAAAGAAACTGTCCCAAAACTAGTTG
>DPJP01000288.1:8377-26175 GCA_003542955.1 Armatimonadota bacterium | reverse complement strand
ACATCTGCCGTTTGCCTTATCCGCCTGCTCAGCGTAATCCGCGGTTCCTTGCCGTCTGCCGTTGCCTCTATTCGCGTCATTTCGCGTCTATCGCGGTTTCTTGCCGTCTGCCGTTCCTCGCACAGCCGCCTTGCAATAATCGCCTACTTGGCCTATCTTGAGTGCCGGTCGGCCGAGCCCGCGTGTCGTGGCCGATAGCATATTCACGGAGGTATCCCCGCATGGTCAAAGTTGCCTTCATCGGTCTGAATCACTGGCATGCGCCTTTCTACATGGAGGGCATGCAGATGATCGACTACCCGATCGCCGCCGTCGCCGACCGCGATCCGGAGATGGTCGCATTTCGCGCCGCCGCCGGCAAGTGCGACGCCCCACAGTATACCGACTATGAGAAGATGCTCGACGAGGTGCAACCCGACTTCATCTTCNNCGCCCCCCATGACGAGATGGTCGAGCTGGCTCAGTGGCTCGTTGACCATAACCTGCCCTTCCACATGGAGAAGCCGATGGGGCTCTCCTGGGAGCGGCTGGCGAAGGTTGCCGAGGAGGCCAACAACAAGGGCCTCTGGAATGCCGTCGCGCTGGTCAGCAGGCAGTACGGGATCGTCCACCGCCTGATCGATATGGGCGATGAGCTGGGCAAGATGGGCCGCTACTACTACGCGCTGTTCGCCGGCCCTCCCGTTCGCTACCCGGACTGGAAGTGCGAGTGGATGCTGCAGCCGGAGCGCACCGGGGCGGGGCCGCTGTGGAACTTCGGCGCCCACGTCATCGACCTGTTCCTGCTGCTCGGCAAGTCACCGGTCGTCGAGGTACGGGCCAACTGGACCTATCACATCCACAACCTCGCCGTCGAGGACCTCTGCACCATCCACATGCGCAATGCCGAGGGCATCGTCGGCGTCGGCGAGGTCAGCTACACGACCCCGGCGGGGTACGAGCGCATGTTCTCGGTGAGCACCGACACGCTCCAGGTCTGCACACAGCTTCTGGGTGAGGGCACGATCAAGAAGTACGACGGCAACCATGAGGAGATATCAGGGCCGGAGTTCAACGACGTCTACCCGGTGCAGACGCGTGACGTGCTCGAGCGCTTCGAGAAGGGTCAAGCGCCGCTTGCCGAAATCAACGACATGGTCAAGACGCTGCGCGTGATGGAGGCGGCGAAGAAGTCGGCCCAGACCGGCAAGCCGGTCGAGTTGCCCGTCCTGTAGGGCGGAGAATCTCGGGGGGCTCTCCCGACGCTACGGCATGTGGGTGATTTGATGAAGTGCGTTGGCCCTTTGACGGCATTTCTGTCGATCGCGGGGGTACTGCTGGTGGGGAGTGCTGGCGCACAGCCCGATGCTCCGTTTCTTGTGTCGCGTGAGGAGTTTCTCAGCCGCCTCGACCTCACACGGCCGGAACTGGCGGCGGTCAAGGCCGCCCTGGATGCGCGACAGCGTGACCGAGCGGAGCGCGAGTTCATCGCCTACTGGCGCTCGCGCCCGCTGCAGTCGCCGCTGCTGACCGACTGGGAGAATTTCAGGCGCGACCCGGAGTACAAGAACGCGACCAGTGACGCCGCCCTCGCCGGGCACTTCAACGACGGCTACAGCGTCTACGACGCCCCGCCGACGGGGATCGACTGGTACGGGTGTCCGCTCTCATGCGTCACGCGCATGCCGCTTCTGAGCGCGCCGCGGCGCAGCTACCACCACACGCGCGACCCCAGATACCTCCGCTTCATGGTCGACCACATCCTCGGCTACATCGCCGCGTACCCCATCGACGAGTTCGCGGGCAAGTCCAGCGACACCGGTTGGGTCAGCCACACTACCGTTGCCAAGCCGTGGTACTGGTGCATGCTGCCGGAGCGGTTCATGGAGTTGTCCGAGACGCTGCCGCTGATCCGCACCTCGCCGGATGCTACCGACGAGGAGCTGTTGACCGCCCTGCACCGGCTCTACCAGGAGTGCGGCTACCAGGAGATCGAGATCCAGAAGTGGGTGGATAGGCGCCATAACGGCGGCTGCGCGATGATCAAGGGTCTCGCGATGGCCGCGACACTCCTGCAGGATTTCACCCAGGCCCAGCGGTGGCTCGACTTCTGCGGTGAACTCACGGCCCAGTACATCAATGCCTCGTTCTACCCCGACGGCATGTGTATCGAGTTGACAACGGCCTACTCGCTGGGCGTTTCGCGTGAGATGCAGAGTATGGCGGCGACGCTGCAGGACCGCCCGGCGATTGTCGCCCTCAAGCCGCGTGTGGCCGAGATGCTGACATGCCTCGCCGGGTTGAGTGACCCGGGCGGCCGCCTGCCGTCCTTTGGTGACCTTTATGCGGGCAGCCTCGCCGGCGGCATCGACCCCGGCGCACTCGCCTGGGTGGAACTGCCGTGGATGAGCACCGCGCTGGGCAAGTCGACTGAGCCCGATCCCCCATCCACCGTCTGGCCGCTTCCGGGGCAGGAGCAATGGTGCGGCTACTACACCATGCGCAGCGACTGGACGCCGCAGGCGCGCTACATGGCTATCGACTGCGGTCCGTGGGGCACCACGCACCGGCATGGTGACAGGTTGAGCTTCGTTGTCAACGCCGGTGGGGTCAGGTTCATCATCGACCCCTCGAGCACCCGCTATGCCGCCAACACGCCCGACTCGTTCATCTCGAGGCAGGTCTCCGGCTTCCTCCACAACACCATCACCGTCGACGGTGTGGATGAGTTCATGGGTGACATACCCGTGGAGAGCACGGCGCCGCTGGACAACCGCTGGGAGCATGGTGAGCACCATAGCCTGCTTGTCGGCGACTACTCGTTCGCCCCGCTCAAGCCCGTCAGGTGGGAGCGCAGGATGCTCTTTGTCGACAAGCGCTACTGGCTGCTACAGGATGTGCTCACCGGCGAGCAGCCGGAGGCCGATATCGAGCAGAACTTCCAGTTCGAGGCCGACATCCAGATCGAGTTCATGGGCAACGTGACGATTGCCACGGCGCCCAACGGGGCCATGCTCGCGCTCGTACCGCTCGAGAGCGGGCTGACACCGACACTGACCGTCGGCGATACGAGGCCGCATGTCAGCTACTGGCCCGACGGCAAGCCGAAGACGGTACTGTCAAGCGAGGACGGTCGCGACCACGTTCATGGGCGCGGCTGGACGGGTCGCAGCACCGACAGGCTCATCCCCGCTCCCGCCGTGACCTACACAGGCAGGCTCGCGCTGCCCTCGGCTATCACAGTGGCGATTGTGCCGCTCGAGGCGGGGCAGACGCTCGACGACGTGCCGGAGATCACCCGCGAGGGCGACGTGTGGACGCTGCCCGCGGCAGCCGGTAGCCTGCAGTTCGAGACGACTCCCGATGGCTGCCGGGTCCTGCCCTGAAACCATATGCCCGCGTACGGCCCTCATGATACCTCACGCACCACCCAGATCGACCGGCACGGACTCACAGCCGGTCCCACGGAGCTTTCAATGACCTCCCGAGAACGACTCGACACCGCCCTCCGCCGCCGGGAGCCCGATCGTCTGCCCCGCTGCGAGCAATCATACTGGCCGGAGACGCTGGAGCGCTGGCGGCAGGAGGGCATGCCCGCCGATGCCTCCCCCAGGGAGCTGTTCGATCTCGACGCCTTCCTCAACTTCGGCCTTGACCACAGCCTCCGTCTGCCCGAGGAAGTGATCGAGGAGACTGCGGAGTGGTACCTTAAGCGCGACGCTGATGGGGTCGTGTCGAAGCACTGGACCACCAACTACGGCCCCCCGTGCGAGGTCGACTTCCTCATCAAGACCCGCGCCGACTGGGAGCGCGTACGCGAGCGCCTGCAGCCGGAGCCCGACCGCATTCATGAGAGCATCCCGCAGGCCATCGCGCAGGCCCAGGCCGCAGGGGAGTTCTGCACCGTCAGCCCCGGCGAGCCCGTCTGGTGGACGCTCCGCACCCTCGGGCTGGAGAACGCCATGCTCACCCTGGCCATGGACCCTGACTTCTTTGCCGACATGCTGCAGGCACAGGCGGCGTTGGCCCTCGACCTGATGCGGCAACTGCTGGCCACCGGCGCCCGACCCGACGGCATCCTGTTCTCCTCCGACCTGTGCTACCGCAACGGCATGCTGTTCTCACCCGCCACCTACCGCGCTCTGATGATCGACCTGCACCGCGAATATGCGCGGCTGTGTCACGAGCATGACATGCTGCTGATTCTCCATTGCGATGGCGATGTGCGCGAGTTCATCCCACTGCTCATCGAGGCCGGCTTTGACTGCATCGAGCCGCTGGAGGCGCGGGCGGGCAACGACGTCAGGGAGCTCAAGCCGCTCTACGGCGACCGCATCAGCTTCTTTGGCAACATCAGCATGGATGTGCTTGCCACAGGCGACCGGGGGCTGATCCGCGAGGAGGTCGTCAGCAAAATCGCGGCAGCCAAACCCGGCGGAGGCTACATCCACCAGTCGGACCACTCGGTGCCGCCGACGGTGAGCTACGAGTCATACTGCTACTGGATGGAACTGGCGCGGGAACACGGCGACTACGAATAGGTTTGGCGCGGGCTCGCGCAGCCGAGTGAGGACTCTCGGCCGCTGTAGAGAGGGCCCTGCATGACCTCGAATCCGGACACCCATCTCCCCAGACGTCCGGTAGATGAACTCCGCTCGCACAGGGGCTCATCGAGTCGCGCCCGGACAATGCCGGGCGTTCTGAGTTGACCGCGTCAAGCTGCATGTCCGTGCGCCGGCAGCACCTCAGACAGAAGGGGTTTCGATGACATCACGTGAGCGCTTTCGCACAACGCTGTGCAGGCAGGAGCCCGACCGCATGCCCAGGGCCGAGATCTGCTTCTGGCCCGAGACGCTGGAGCGCTGGCGGCAGGAGGGCATGCCCGAGCAGACAACTCCGGCCGAGGTGTTCGAACTCGACACCATCGTCCATCTCGGGCTGGATCACAGCCTGCGGCTGCCGCCCGAGGAGCTCGAGAAGTCCGACGAGTGGGTCCTGGCGCGGGATGCCGACGGAGTGGTGCACAAGCGCTGGCTCAACAGCTATGCCACGCCGTCCGAGGTCGACTTCCTGATCAAGACCCGCGCCGACTGGGAGCGCTACCGGGAGCGCCTGGCGCCGGACCCCGCGCGCATCACCGATGGGGTGCGGACGGCAATCCGGAACGCCGCGACGAGCGGGCAGTTGTGCACCATCAGCCCCGGCGAGCCGGTCTGGTGGGCTCTGCGCACACTGGGCATGGAGAACGCGCTCCTCACCCTGGCCACCGATCCGGAGTTTTTCGCCGACATGCTTGCCCGCCAGGCCGAGTTGGGCCTGGACATGATGCGGCAACTGCTGGCCGAGGGCCACAAGCCGGATGCCGTCTGGTTCTTCTCCGACCTGTGCTACCGCAGCGGGATGCTCTTCTCGCCCGCGAGCTACCGCAGCCTGATGATGGAGCACCACCGCGAATACGCCCGCCTCTGCCACGAGAATGACATGTTCCTGATCCTCCACTGCGACGGTGATGTCCGTGAGTTCATCCCGTTGCTCATCGAGGCCGGCTTCGACTGCATCCAGCCCCTGGAAGCCCGCGCGGGCAATGACATCAGGCAACTCAAGCCGCTCCACGGAGATCGCATCAGCCTCTTCGGCAACATCGACATGGACGTACTGGCGACCGGGGACCGGGAGTTGATCCGACACGAAATCGTCAGCAAGACCGAGGCAGCCAAACCCGGCGGGGGCTACATCCACCACTCGGACCACTCGGTGCCGCCGACGGTGAGCTACGCGTCATACTGCTACTGGATGGAGCTGGCGCGCGAGCACGGGGAATACTGACCGCCGCGCCCTGCCTCGCGCCGTGTTGTTGCCGCGCGTCTGCGAGCGTGGTAGACTCGCTGCTGCCGTGCGAGACCATCCTGCAGCGAGGTGTTCCCTGTGGAGCCCCGACAGCCCATCTACCCCGAAGTGCTTGTGCGACCCAACGTGCGCGTGCCGATGCGCGACGGCATCGAGCTGGTCACCGACATCTATCTGCCGGCCCGCGAGGGGAAGGTCGTCGCTCCGCAACCGGCGCTGTTACTGCGGACCCCGTACAACAAGGGCGACTCGAACAGCGCGCAGGCGATGCGCTGGGCGCGGCACGGCTACGTGGTCGCCGCACAGGATGTGCGCGGGCGCTACGCCTCCGACGGCGTCTTCACAGCCTTCGTGCAGGAGGACCTCGACGGCCATGACGCGATCGAGTGGCTGGCCGCGCTGCCGGAGTGCGACGGCCGGGTCGGCACGTGGGGAGGCTCCTACTGCGCGGCGAGCCAGGGGGCTGCGGCCACTCAGCGCCCCCCGCACCTCGCCGCCATGTGTCACTACTTCGGCTATCCTCACAAGTACCATGTGCTTCGGCAGGGAGGGGCGCTGGATGTCTTCTACATCTCCTACATGGTCTACATGGCCGGCGATGGCAAGGAGGCGCAGGCCGACGCGAGCGTGAAGCAGGCGCTCTACGACATGCGCTTCGAGGAGTGGCTCGAGCGCTGGCCTCTACAGCGTGGGCGCTCGCCGCTGGCACTCGCACCTTCGTACGAAGACCTCAGCTTCGAGTTGATCAACCGCGAGGCACTCGATGACTTCTGGCTGCACCCGGCGCTGGCCCCGGCAGCCCATCTTGACCTGTGGCCGGACGTGCCGACCCTGCACATCTGCGGCTGGTACGACCACTACGCGTACGCGCACCCCGACACGCTGGTCTTCACGCGGCTGATCGAGCGCGGCCACCAGAACCAGTACCTGGTGTTCGGTCCCTGGACGCACGGCAACGTCGGCCGGAAGATCGGCGAGACAGACTTCGGCGAGGCGGCGGAACTCTCAACACTCATCCCCGACTACGAACTGCGCTGGTTTGACCGCTGGCTCAAGGGCGTGGATGACAATGGAGCATTCCCGGCGCGCGCTCAGTACTTCGTCATGGGCGGCGGCACCGGCGCCAGGACCGGCGACGGGCTGCTGGACCATGGGGGAGAGTGGGCTACCGCGGACCTCTGGCCGCCCCGCGCCGACGAAACACGGCAGCTCCACCTCGCCCCCGACGGGGTCCTGACTGCCACCCCGCCGAATGTCGGGCCCACCACCACGAGCTACCACTCTGATCCAGACAACCCGGTGCCCAGCAGCACCGGCGTATGCTACACAAGCACGCGACTCCGCGAGGGGGGCACCAGGCGACTCAGCACCAACGGCGCCTGGAACCAGGTCGAGGGCCCGCACCTGCACGGCTGCACGCCGCCGTTTCTGCCCCTGGCTGCCCGACCGGATGTACTCGTCTTCCAGACCGAGCCGCTGGCCGAGGACCTCATTGTGGCGGGGCACCCCGTGGTCGAGTTGTGGATCAGCAGCGACGCTCCGGACACCGACTTCATCGCCAAGCTGATCGACGTGTACCCGAGTAACGCGGAGAATCCCGGCGGCTTCGCCCTTGGCGTCTCCGAGGGCGTGCAGCGGGCCAAGTTCCGCAACGGGCTCGAGCAAGCCGAACTGCTCACGCCCGGCGAGGTTGCCCTCGTGCGCATCCTCCTGCGACCGCTGGCCAATCGCTTCCTCAAGGGCCACCGGCTGCGATTGGACATCGCGAGCAGCAGTTGGCCGCACTTCGATGTGAACACACAGACCGGACGCAATCCGTCGACCGACTACGACCGACGCGTCGCCGTCAACACGATCCACCACAGCCGGCAGTATCCGTCGCGGCTGGTTCTGCCTACAGTACGCACCGAGCGCGAAGGGGCGTGAGCCCGCGCGGGGAATGCTCCCCCTGCCCTTCGCGGAAAAGTGACTCCAGGGAGACCATGCATGACCAACCACGAACGCGTGATGGCTGCACTCAACTTCCAGCAGCCCGACTACATGCCGCTGCACTTGAGCTTCTGGCCGGAGTTCACTCAGCTCTGGCAGCAGGCGCACCCGGATGTCGAGGTGGCCATCAATGACTACTACACCGACGCGGTCAGGGTCTGTGTCGGCGACGAGACGCCGTACATGACCAGGGCCTGCACGCTGCGCGAGGAAGACGGCTACGAGATCAAGCGCGACGGCTGGGGGCGCACCATCCGCGTCAAGGACGACGCCTACTTCATGCACCAGATCGATAGCGCCTACGATGGAGGCGAACTCAAGTACGGTGAGTTCGACCCGCCAGACCTCCCGCAGCGCTATGCGGCCTACGATGCGGTGATGGAGGATCTCAAGCGCGATTACTGCGTGTTCGCCAAGACCGGCGGCCCCTTCATCCGCACCTACTTCATGACCGGTGAAACCGAACTGCTCATGAACATGGCCGGCGACCCGAAGCTCGCCGCCGAGCAGGTCATGCGCACCGCACACCACCTGACCGCAATCGGCCTGCAGGAGCTGCACCGCTGGAAGCTCTATGACACCGGCATGTGGATATCCGATGACATGGCCAGCACTGCTGGCCCCATGTTCAGCCCGCAGACCGCCGAGAAGATCATGGCCCCGGCATGGGCCTATATGTGCGATTCCTTCAAGGCCGCCGGCGCATCGAAGGTGATCATCGACAGCGACGGCAATGTCGGCCCGCTCCTGGACCTGTTCATCGACATCGGCTTCGATGCCATCTACCCGGTCGAGTACAAGGCCGGGCTCGATGCCGCGAAGCTCCGCGAGCGCTACGGCGACAAGCTGGCGTTCTTCGGGGGCCTCTCGAACGGGCTCATCCTCCCGCGGGGCAACCCGGATGAGGTCGTCGACCACACACTCCACATCATGTCGGCGGGCAGAGAGGGCGGCCTGATCCTGGGAACACACTCGATCGGCCACGACATCTCGCCGGCCACATGGGACCTGTGCTTCGATACATACATGAAGCACCGTGACTACCCGCTCAGCCTGCCGGAGGGCTACTGACGGACACTCGACTGCACGGGGCGAAGGCGCCGCGCAACCAGGAGGTACCCGGTATGGTCATCGACTTCCATCATCATCTGCCGCGTGACTACCAGGCGTATGTGGACAAGCTCCGCGAGGTCTGTCGCGCCATTGGCATCGACCGAGTTGTGATGTGCTCATCCGGCCCGCCGCAGGCCGACAACGACACCCTTGCGAAGGCACAGGAGGAGAACCCCGACTTCATCATCAGCCTGGGCTACATGCGCCTGGGCGAGGAGACACCGCGTTCGGTCGACCGCATCAAGGACCTCGGCCTACGCGGCATCAAGGTCATCCGGCCGCTGGATGATTATGACTCCGACGAGTACATGCCGCTCTATGCCCGCGCCGCATCGCTGAATCTGCCGATGCTGTTTCACCTCGGCATCGTCGCCCGCGGCCCACGCGACAGGTTCCTGGATGTGTCCATGGCCCGCATGCGGCCGGTACACCTCGACCGCATCGCCCGCAGCTTCCCGGAACTCAACATCGTCGGCGCGCACCTGGGCAACCCCTGGTATGACGAGGCCGGCGAGGTCGCCCGCATGCACCCCAACGTGTTCTTCGACCTCACCGGCTCGACGCTGAAGAAGAAGACGCCCGAGTTCATCGACGGCATCCTCTGGTGGCACAAGAACGCCCAGTACGGGAAGATGGGCGACAACCACCCGTACCAGAAGGTCATCTTCGGCACGGATGTCGGCCCGGACATGATGGAGGATGTCCAGAACGACTACCAGGCATTCATGGACTACGTCAACATGGAGCAGAGCTTCAGAGATATGATCTGGGGCGGCACCGCGGCGAGGATACTGGGGCTGGAGTAGGCCAAGGCTGGTGAGCCATGCGAATCCGAGGGCATCATCTCGTCTGCACGTATTGCTTCCACGGATCAGGCAAAGAGACCGCGGTGGAGTTCTTCGGCGTGGACAACGCGATTCCGCAGTTGCTCAAGACTCTGCAGGCCAATCCGGATATGGAGATTACCGTCGCGACGGACCTTGACGAGGTTTGTGACATCTGCCCGTTGAAGAGACCCGACGGCTGTGGGCGCAGCGAGGATGCACACGCCCAGAACGAGAAGCTGCGCGGGTGGGACAGAGCCATCCTCGAGGTGCTCGGCCTGCGGGAGGGGCAGACCACTCCCGCGCGGGAACTGGAAGTGCGGATTCGCGAGCGAATCCCAGACATCAGCGTCTTCTGCACCAACTGCACAAGCTCGTCTCCCAGTGGCTGGGAGGAATACCGCAAGGCGATTGCAGAGGGCCTGTGGCCGGATGACGCCGGATAACACCGGCCGGCCGGAACACGATAGCCCGGAAGGGGAGTAGACAATGGTCATCGACGCGCATCACCACCTCTGGCAGCCCTGGGAGCAGTACATGGACCGGCTGCTCGAGCACTCGTACCGGCTCGGCATAGACAGGGTCGTCATCACCGGATGGCCGCCCAACGACGTCGGCAATGACACGATGGCAAAGGCCCAGGCGGCCCACCCGGACTTCCTCCTGACGATGGGCTTTGTGCGCCTGGGGGAGGACTCTCCTCGCGAGGTCGACCGCATCAGGGACCTCGGCCTCAAGGGCATCAAGGTCATCCAGCCGCTCAATGACTACGACGCAGACGAGTACATGCCCATCTACGCCCGCGCCGCGTCTCTGGGTCTGCCGATGCTGTTTCACCTCGGGATCGTCGCCCGGCAGCCGGAGATGGACCGCTTCTGGGACGTCTCGATGGCGCGCATGCGGCCCGTGCACCTGGACCGCATCGCCCGCAACTTCCCGGAGTTGACCATCATCGGCGCCCACCTGGGCAATCCCTGGTACGAGGAGGCCGGCGAGATCGCCCGGATGCACCCGAACGTCTACTTCGACATCACCGGCTCGACGATGAAGAAGAAGGGCCCTGCCTTCCTCGACGAGCTGCTCTGGTGGCACAAGAACGAGCAGTACGGGAAGATGGGCGACAATCACCCGTACCAGAAGATCATCTTCGGCACGGACGTGGACCCGGAGATGATGGAGGACGTGAAGGGCGACTACCAGTGCTTCATGGACCATGTGAACATGGAGCAGAGGTATCGCGACCTGATCTGGGGCGGCACCGCGGCGAGGCTGTTCGGGCTCGAGGGATGAGGACGGCCACGCTGGAGGGGGACGCCGCCTGACCTCAGCCGCCTGCCACACTCTCCTCCGAGAATGGGCATGTGCACAGCATCGGGCTCCACGCGCTGAGATCTTCACTCCTGCCCCGCCCCGCCCTGCGGGCGGGGCGGGGCAGGGGGCAAACGGCGAACGGCAGTGCATACGAGACATCTTCGTGGCTTCTGGGTGTCGGGGAACCGTCATCTCGCCTCCCTGTGTCCGGGCTGGTCCGTCTCAGGGGATGAGACGGAGTAGCCCGTCGAGACGAGGGCGAAAACGGCCAACGACCAGGGATCGCCTACCGCAGGAACCACCCATACGTCTGGATGGCCCTCAGCGCCGCCTCGATCTCATCCGTGGCCGGGCCGGCCAGCCGCTCGATCGACTCCCACACCCGCTGCAGCAGCTCCTTGTCGGGTTCGGGATTGCGGAGCTGGCAGTGCAGAGTCTCGATGCTGCCGCGCAGATCGGCCCTGGTCTGCTCGTCGAATGCCTCGCAGGCATGCACGGCGACGGCCAGGTCGTTGAGCGCCCGGTGAACCTCCGGGTCCTTGCGCTGAAGCTCGACCGCGGCGGCGCCGTACTCGGTGAGAATGAAGATGCCGGGCTCCTCGTGGAGGCGCGTCAGGTTGCGGCTGCACAGGTACTCCAACGCCGCCTGCGCGTTTCCGTTATCCAGGTCGGCCAACTCCGCGACGGCCGCGAGGCTGAGTTCAACGCTCACATCGCCCTCGACCGCGTCGTAGGCAACCTGCAGCAGTCTGTCGGCGAGTACGTCGATGTCGTGCGGGTCCATAGAGTTCCTCCCTGTTGCCCGCTTCCACGGTCGAAATCCTGAAGCAACGTTCAGCCTGCACCGGACCGCCCATGCCGAACCTCACGCGGCCCGCGAACGGAGAGCCTGCCCTGTCGCCACGGGTGTCAGCGGCCACCCGACAGCGCGGGTAACACAAACAGCGCCAGAACCCCGACGATGGTGAAGAACAGCCCGACGATGACGGCGGCCAGCGCGCGCCCGCGGGCCGGGCTGTTGGCCAGCGCACGCGTCTGCGCAATCTGCCCGAGCACGCCCACACCCATGAAGAAGCCGATCAGCGCCGGCACGACGCACAGGAAGCCAAGGACTGACAGCACCAGCGCGTTGTTGGCGCGGGATTCCAGCTCGCGCGCCCGGTGCTCGAGGAAGGTGCTCTCGACCCGCGCCTGCGTCTGCGGTGCGAGTGGAACCGACGGCTGCGAGGGCCCGCCGACCGACCAGCCGCCGCCGCGCGAGGGCAACGGGCCGCCACGCGTGTACGACTGCGAGGCAGGCAGGCCACCCGTACAGCCGTACGTGGTGCAGCTCTCGTTCTCACGCCAGCAGTCCTCGTGATGCGGCACCTGGCACTCGGGGCAGACGATGATCGTCTCACCGGGCTTGATCGGGAAGCGGCAATAGGGGCACACCTTGCCGACGAATTCGTCGTCTGCCGGCCGTGGCTGGGCCGTACCACCCGTGGCGCGCGGCGGGGCGGGGCCGGCATACCCGGGGCCGGAGACGACCGCATCGCCGCCAAAGTCGATATCGAGGTCGATCGCGTCTGGCGCCGGTGCCCTGCTTGTGTAGGTGGGCGGCGTCACCGGCCTCGCAGGAGTCACAGGCGCGGGGGGCTGTCCGGGCGCGCCGGCCGGTGGCGTCGGCACGCCCTCGGGCCGACCCACGGGCAGGCCGAAGATCTGCTCGCCACAACGCGGGCAGAACCGGCCCTGGATGCGTATGTTCTGTTTGCAGAACGGACAGCGCATAGTGGATGACCGCCGGCACACGACAACAGCCGGCGCAACAGCGCCGGACTCGTTGAGATGCTCGAATGCCCCCATTAAACCACATTTGCGCTCTTCGGACAATCTGCGGTGGCCTCGGGCTGCGCCTCGCCGCCATCCCCGGCCCGCACCAATGCCGCACGGCCGCCGACTCCGTCGGCAGGTGCCCTCGATCACCACGGCCAACCTACAGCCGGGAGAGCGATCTCGAANNCCGATGAGCGCATGACACTCGGTACTCGGGTGGCGTGGCCACCCCAGAACGCCGCAGGAGGCCCCGAGGATGTCTCTGCTGCCTTGCGTGCCGCTGGTTCCGGCCACGTTGATGATACTGTGCCTCTTCGCCTGCGCGACAGCAGCGGCCGACCCGCAGGCACTGCTCGACGAGGCCTTCCCCGATGGGGCGTCGGCCCTGCAACGATGGGAGTACCGGGCGGAGGGCCCCGCTCGAATCGAGGTTCTGCCGCTGACCGCGGCCGAAGCCGCCCCCCACACGCATGAAGTCTACGTGGACTTCCGCGAGAGAGCCTCGTGGAGCCTGCTGAGCCGCCAGGAGTTCACGCTCGAGGGCGGCGGGCAGTACACCGTCTCCGCACGCGTCCGCTGCAACCTCGGGTATGGCAGCTTCAACCTCGTCGCGCAGACGACGGAGGCCACGCCGACGACGCTCGCAACCGTGCCGATCCTCAAGCGCGCGAATGAGCTTCACACGGTCACGGCGGTGTTCCGGGCTCCGGCCTCGGGCGCCCGCGTACGGGTGGGGATCATAGCCAGCGGCTACTCGGAGCTGCGCATCCTCGGCATCNNGCAATGTGCCGCCGCTCTCGAGCTACCAGACCGGCCTGCTGCTCCCCTCGACGCCCCCGGCACAGGCCCGCTACCGCACGGGCGCCTTCTTCGAGGCGCAGCACATGCTCCCGGAGGGCGCGCCGGTGACGGAGGATGATCGAGACGACGACGGTTTGTGGGCAATCTGTCAGATTGATCCGGACAATAACCCCTGGCTCTTCGCCGAGAATACGGTACTGAAGTCGGACAGCCGCTCCGCGGAGGAGGGGGGCACGCTCCCACCCCTGCAACTCACTGCACACGGTCTGCTTCCCGGGCTCTACCAGGCGTTCGCCTCAGACCCCAAGCGGGATGCCGCCTTCTCCCTTGATGCGCGGGACTGGCTGCGGGCAGTCGGTGGGGCCGGCGAGGTGGCGCTGGGCGTGGTCCGTGTTACAGGGCCGCTGACCGTGTGGGTCGACCACCGCTACCTGACCGCGGACAACCCGGGGCCGGTCTACGTCGACTACCTGAGGCTGATGCCTGTGTACGAGGTCGATGGGGGGCTGGAGCGGCCGACGCCACCGCCTCCCTACCTGGAGCGCGCCGAGATCACGCAGACGCAGTTGTGCCTGCTCAACGGCGCCGGAGTGCCCCGTCACCAGGAGTGGGTGACGGCCGGGCTGCCCTTTGCCAGGGGAGCCTTCCATGTTACCGACGGTCTCGAGCTCCCCGGCACGAGCGCCCTGACAGCAGTTCCGCTCGTCACCTGGCCGGATGGCAGCGTGAAGTGGCTGCGCGTATGCTTCCGCGCCGACGTCCCCGCGGAGACTCCGACGCCGCTGCGGTTACGTTACGGACCGGCGGTTCCCGCGGCCGCTACTCCCCCGCCACCACCTCAAAGGACTGCCGCGGGCTACACTCTGCGCGCCGGTGCGCTGGAGGTGCATGTGCAGGATGGGGTCTGGGACGGGATCGTCCTGCGCGGGCAGACGCTGGTCGACAGAGCCCCGGCAGTGCGCCTGGCCACCGATTCGGGCCTGCAGCTCACGCAACTGCTCGTCGACTCGGCGACCCCGGAGCATGCCGCCACGCCGGGCCTCCTGATCACCGGACGCCTCGGCCATGATGGTGTGGCCGGCCCATTCCGCTTCTTCGCGCGCCTGTGTGAGCGCGCCCCCGAGACCCTGGGTATCACTTTCGGAGTCACCAACGAGGCCGACGAGGTTTTCCAGCCTGAGCGCGGGTGCGGACCCGCAGTGCCGTTGACCGAACTCACCCTCGTCATCGGCGGCGTGCAGGTGAGCCCGGCCAGTCTGGAATGGCCCTCCGGCGCCGTCCCCTTCGTCACCTCCGACCAGACGCTCCTGCAGACGGGCGCCGGGCGCAGTGTGGCCGAGTTCCTCGGCGCCTGGAGCCTGCGGGCCGGGCAGCAGACGCTTGCCGAGGGGGAGCGCACCGAAGGCTGGGTAGACCTGCGGCAGCCGGGGCGGGGGCTGGCCGTGGGGGTCAGGGAGTTCGTCGAGAGGTATCCCGGCGCGCTTTCCGTGCGGCGGCAGGGAGATGAGACGGAAGTCGAGGTGAGCCTGTGGCCCCGGCATGAAGGCGGAATCCTGCGCTGGGCGCAGGGCACGCAACTCGTGACTGAGATGGCGCTGTTTGCACACGATGGGAGCGCACCGGCAACCCGGCGGCAGGCATGCCTGGCTGCCGTCCTGCACCCGGTGCGTGCCGTGTTGCCTGCCGAGCACTACTGCCAGACCGGCGTCTTTGGCCCCCTGTCCACGCACCGGGAGCAGCGCCTCGCGCCCTACCTGGACTCCCGCGACGCATTCTTCCAGGACCTGCTGGTGCATCGCCGGGCGTACGGCCGGGAGGACTGGGGCGACTTCTTCGACAACAATGGATACGTCCGCGGCAGCGGTCGGCTCTGGACGAATATGGAGTGGGAGTTCCCGGCGTATCTCATCCATCAGTTCGCCTGCACCGGCGATGCCGATTACCTCGAGGCGGCCGAACAGGCCGCACGGCATTTCGCGAGCATCGACATCATCCATCACAGCAGCCGGCCGGCATGGCAGGGCGGGTCCTACGTGCACACCGGCGACCTGCGCGAGGGGCACCAGGTCGACCCGCCGGACTTCGCCCACGCCGGATGGACGCAGGGGCTGTTGTGGGTGCACTATCTGTGCGGCGATGAGTTGCTGGTCGAGGCCGCCAACGGACTGGCCGACTATGTTGTCAGGAACATGCCGCCCCAGGGCCCCTACCAGACCCAGCCGGCCTTCAGCATGTGGAACTGCAGCCGCCAGGCCGGGAACCCCATCCTCACCCTGGCCTCGGTCTGGGACCTGACCCGCAGGCCCGAGCACCTGGCGGCTCTCGACCGGCTGGTGGACTTCGCGCTCCGCGTTCAGGACCCCAGGCTCGGCTGCTGGTCCACGCCATTCTACGAGGAGCCCGTTCATCACCGGCCCAGCCCCGACTACTCGGGAATTCTGTTCCGCGGCCTGTACACGTACTGGCAGTTGACCGGCGACGCGCGCGTGGCGCGGGCCTTCAACCGCCTCGAGGACTTCCTGCTGGGCCGGCATCCGCTCGAGACACGGCGCTATCTGCGGCCCGAGAGCTACTACCGGCAGACAATCGTCAATGTCGGCGTGCCATGCGCCCTGTCCGCCACCTTCTCCAGCGACCCCGGCCCGCTGATCGAGCTGGGCCTGAAGGAACTGGAGCGCGGCTTCCCGGCCGGTGAAGTCAAAGCGGTGGGTGTGCGAAGTGCTCCCGGCGTGTTCAGCAGCGGGGCGCACCTCATTGGCGCCCATGCCGCGCACGCAGAGCCCGAGCAGTGAGGCGTGTCGTCAGGAGATGCGCCCGGCGGCGGCCTACTCCGATGTGTAGGCGCTGGAGAGCAGTATGAACGCGAGGATGACGAGAGTCAGTCCGATGAAGGCGGTGTAGAGGATCAGGTCGCGTTCGTGCTCGGCGGAGGGGTATCGTTTGTATGCCCAGGCGATGACGAGCAGTGTCACGCACACGGCCAGCATCGGCAGCCACGCCAGCGGGAGCTGGGCCGTCAGCCAGACGAGTACAGGCGCTACAGCCCCAATCGCGAGCAGCGTCCACTTGACTGGGTCAAGGCCTGCGAAGAGCGACGGCCGCCGCCCCTCGCGTCTCCGCCAGTGCGCGAGCCGCTCTCCCCAGACCTCGGGGAAGGGCCGTACCCGCCCGCGGAAGGAGTCGGCCAATCTGTCGGCGGTGCCGGTGCACCCGTAGGTGGTGCAGCGCCCGTTGTCATACCAGCAGCCCTGGTGATGGGGCATGCCGCACTCGGGGCAGACGACGACTCGCTCGCCGGCCTGGATCGGGAAGCGGCAGTAGGGGCAGAGCTTGCCGACGTGGCTGTCTTCGCCGGCTCGTGCATCTACCGCCCGCGTCTCCAGCGCGTGGTCTTCAGGCGTGTCCGGTGTATCCATGGACAATCTGGTGGTGTGTGAGTGCGTGACGGGCTATCCGCCCCACGACATCGGCCCCGCTCCGGGCCTGGGTATGGGTGCCTCCCAAACCTCCGCACCCTCTCAGTGAAGCTCGATGCCGAGGTCCTCCGCACCCTCGGCAGCGGCATCTTCGTCCTCATCGAGCAGCTCGATATCGACCTCCGGCTGCCAGAGGTCCTGGGTGCCGATGGGGAACAGGTGCTGGTTCTGCTCGGCCCAGCGCGCGGCCGTCGCGTTGAGCGGGCTCTTGGGGTTGTAGCTCTGGTACTGAATCATCTCGCCGATCTGCATGATGACATCCACCAGCGTCTCCCCGGCGGCCCAGTGGTCGCCGATGCAGATGTAGGAGCCGAAGTTGGGGTGGAANNTCCGGCGGGTCGCCCTGCAGGGGAGTAACATCAATCAGTGGATGGCCGGCGAACTCGTCGCGGACCGTCTGGTAGTCGGCATAGAGGCGTCGCAGTCGTGCATTCATTCCCTGTTACTCCACGCGTTCTGTGTCGGTGTTCTGCGCGTCCGGCAGCCTGGGTATCTGCAGCAGGTCCCCGGGCTTGAGCTCGGCATCGATCGCCAATCCGTTGAAGTCGGCGATGGTCTGCGCACGCTCGCCATCGCCATAGAAGGCCGTGCTGATCGATTGCAGCGTATCACCCTCGCGAACTGTGTAGGTCTCGGCCGC
>DPJP01000288.1:653-8361 GCA_003542955.1 Armatimonadota bacterium | reverse complement strand
CGCAGGGCGTTCAGGCGCCGCGCCGGCCTCCGGAGGCGGTGCAATACTGGTGCCATCTCCCCGTGAAGCCTGTCCGGCGATCTTCCCCCCGAGCAGCTCGATCTGCGAGGTGATCTCGATGGTGTCGGACTTGAGCTGCTTCTGGAGCCGGAGAATCTCGCCGATTGTGTAGACCTGCAGCGTCACGGCAATCGCCACGAGTACCGCCAGCACACCCAACGCGATGCGCTGACCGGCCCGAGTGGCTCTCGAGATGTCCGCGGTAAGGCACTCGATGTCGGCGGCGGCCGTGAACGGGTCGCCGACCGGCAGCGCGCGCACCGAAGCGGGCTCCTCGGCCTCGGGCTCGCCGAACTCCGCATCCATGTACATCTTCAGGTTGGGGGTCCGGACAAGCTCCCCGTCCTCCCACACAAAGCAGCCCTCGTCGCCCCGGATCGGGTCGACGACGTACGCAATCTGCCAGGGCGCGGAGAAGAAGTTCTGGTGGATGAAGGTGTCATAGCTCGAGAGGAACACGCCGAAGTTCGGGTGGCTGTGGTACCAGCCGACTATGACATAGTCGGGGTAGCGGCTGTCGAGTTGCTCGTTGATCTGCGCCCAGCTCTCGTGCGTGAAGGTCACGTTCCCGGCGGATGACCGAGTGTTGGCGGCCGGAATGGCCGCATGCACGAGCACAACACTGCTCTCGGGTCCGGCTTGCCCGACAAGCACCCCCGCGATCTCGTGCCCGGTGTCGGAGAGCGCATGCCGCTTCATCGCCGCCAGGACGTCCTCGGCGAAGTAGACTATTGTCACAGGCGGGTTGGGCCCGGCTGCGTCCGATGCGGACGGGTTGGCCTCGAGCTCGATCTCGGGTTCCAACTCATGGTCTTCCGGAGGTCGGTTCTCCACTGTACACCTCCTGGCTGTGTACGGCTGTGTCGCCTGCGGCTCAGGCGATGACGCCGAGGGCGGCGGCCCGGTCGCCGGCGATCAGAAAATGCACCATCTCCCAGCCGGCGCGCCCGGTCACGATGTCGTAGGCCGGCAGGCCGATCTGGGCCAGTGTTCGGTCGAGGAAGTCCTCGTCGCCGTTGACGCTGTGGAACAGCTCCGGCTCCCGCACCGTGCCGCACTGCTCACACTCGGCCTGCCTGACAGTCAGCCTGCCCAGAGATGAGAAGTAGTCCTCGCGGACATCGCATTCGCGGCAGTACAGGCGCGAGCACATCTCGCGCGCGAACTCGACCACCGCCTTCTCAGAGACCTCCGCCCGCACGATCTCGAGCATCTCCGCGCACGTCAGCTCATCGCTCTTGCGGTCAAGCTCACGGATGCCCTCGAGCGTATCATGGGCCGGGCAGTCCTCTCGTCGCTGGTAAGTGATCACGTACGAGTCATGCGTGAGCCCGTTGAAGAAGTAGCCTCGACCAGTCAGCGTCGGCAGGCCGCGATCTTTGTGCAGCAGCTTGATGGCCTCCTGCACCTGGATGCCGGCGACGACGGAGCTGTTCGTCGGCGTCGTGGGCGTCTTGCCCTCGAGTATCTCATCGCGGCTCAGAAGTGCGCACGAGCGGCGCATGTTCAGGAGCTTGTAGTCCATCTCCGACATCGTGCACTCATAGCACGGCTGGTCCTCGCCGGCCACGAACACCCGCACCATGCCGTTGAGCACCTCGATCGCCCCATCGATGAAGGGGACGCCGAGCTTGTAGCAGTTGGCGTTGATGGTGACGCGCGCCTCGCGGTTGTCCAGCGCGCCGAAGACGATGTCCATCTCGCGGAACACGCCCAGGCCGATGTCGTAGTTCACATCCGCACTGCGGCCCTCGACCAGGATGTCGGGGTTGATGCCCACGGCCGCCCTCGCAGCCGTCGCGGCCTTCGGGCAGCCGTTGTCGGTGGCACGAAACAGCACCGAGCGGGTGAGGTTGGATTCCTCGATCGTGTCCAGGTCGACGATGAAGGTGCGGCCGATGCCGAGCAGCGCCAGGTTCTTGAGTATCTCGTTGCCTAGTGCGCCGGCGCCGACGACCATCACCTTCGCATTGCGGAGGCGCTCCTGGTCCCACCACTGGATCAGCCGGAGGCGGTGGTAGCGGTCCTCCTGCATGTCCACGTCGAGGGCCAGCTCGGGTGAGACCTGCATCTGTGCCTCGGGCGTCTGCTCGAGGTCGAGGCCCTCATCCCCGGTCAGGTCCAGGGCTTCGTCGGCCTGCGGACGCTCCTCCATCAGCCTATCGCCCGCCCGGCGGTGATCTCCGGCTGCAGGCGCAGCACATCGCCGTCCTGCACGTTGGCATCGGCCAGCGTCTGCTCGTCGGTCAACTGCGTGCCGGAGGCCTTGTGATGGAACTTGTAGCTCATCGGTTGCCCGTCCGGCCCCGTCGTCGGCAGGCTCATCATCTGCACGAGCTTGGCGACGATGCGGCGGACCGGGGCATCATCGGGCAATGAGGCTTCCTGTGACTTACTGCCGGTTGTGTCCATGATCGTGACGCGTACTTTCCCCATTTGCAGGGCCTCCTCAATACAGTCCGGGATTAGCGCAGGTGCGTGCCGGGACGGCTCAGTGCAGGTCGATATCGATATCGCTGAGGTCCTCCTCGACCGGCCGTGCCGGCGGCGGCGTGAAGGGCGCGGCGCCGGGCATCGGGTGCTGCCCGGGGATGACGGCCGCGGCCGACGGACCCCGCCGCCCAATCGCCAGGGAGACGATCAGCGCGGTGATGGCTGAGACGAAGAAGCTGATGATCACCGGCCAGAATACCCACGGCCTGAAGAGCACGAACCCGGACCTCGGCTCCGGCCCCGGCTCATCGGCCTCTTCATCGCTCGGCGTCGCTTCGGCGCCGGCCTCGGGGCCCCCCGTCGACTCCTCAACGTCCCCACCCGGCTCGGTTTCCTCCTCAGGCGCTGCGCCCAGGGCCGCGGTGAAGGGGATGTCCTTGCTGCGCAGAAAGCGCATGACGTCGGTCGAGGGGATGGCGAAGGCGACGTTCTGGGCCTCATTGGCGACGGTTACGACGACGCCCACGACCTGCCCATCCTCATTGATCACCGGTCCCCCGGAATTGCCCTCATTGATAGCGGCGTCGATCTGGATGAACACCTCGCCGTCGAGGGTGCGTGAGGTTGACGAGACGACGCCGCGCGTGACGGAGTGCTCGAGCCCGAGCGGCGCGCCGATGGCCGCGACATCCTGGCCCGACGTCAGCTTGTCCGATGACGCGAACTGGACTACCGGAAGGCTTGTCGCCTCGACCTTGAGCACCACCAGGTCGCGCTCGTCGGCATTGGCGCTCACCGTCGCAGGCAGCGTCTTCTCATCCAGCAGCTTCACCGAGACACTGGCATCGCCGGCGTCCTCGATGACATGCCGGTTGGTCACGATATAGCCGTCCGATGAGACGATGAAGCCGGAGCCCGACCACTCGCCTGCGGTAATCGTCACCACTGCCGGATCAACGTGTTTGACGGCGTTGGTGAAATCGGCCATCACACCACTCGCTGCCGCAACAAGCAGCAGCGTGCAGATCATGCCCACACCGGGTACTCGTGCTTGTGCCATCGCCATCGCCTCCCAAGCCGGCCCGTGGGGCCGGGTCAGCCGCTTCGTTCAGAATCCGGGTGCGAGTGGTCTGTCATCGACTGGAAAGCGGTCCCGGTGCTTGCGCACCCAGCCGACCACTTCCTCGTTCAGCACATCCGCCAGGTCGTAGTTCTTGTACTGTATCATTTCCCCGATTCGGACAACAAGGTCCGCGAGGCTCTCGGCCGGCGCCCACGCACCGATACAGACCGTGCCGCCGCGCTCGGGCGGCAGGATGTTCGGGTGGAAGACCGGGGTGCGCCACGCGAACACCGGCGGACGTTGCGGGTAGTCACGGTGAAGGTAGAAGTCGCAGATGTGGGTCTCGGCGATCCTCGGGCCGCGCTCGGTGGGCTCCTTCGCGAGCCCCTTGCACCGATAGCGCACACGGTAGCGGTCCGGAGGGTCGCCCCCCGGCGCAATGTCGATGAATTCCGACCGCTCCGCAAGCTCAAGTAGCGCCTGGTGATCGGCCAACAGCCGTCTCAGGCGCGGGCTCAATGGCTGTTGGGTTTGAGATTCGCTCATATACTGGCAGTTCCCACGACACCGGGCCGACCCGGCCGATATGCACACATCGGGCGGCATTGTAGCACACCGCGAAGGCGGGTGACAACGGCATCGCCGCCGCGGTCCGCCGCCCCATGACGTTGAAGGGGTGCCTCGACTACAAGTGCCAATCAGGCAGCCCGATTTGTCTACCCGAGTCCGATGCATCGTCCGGCGCGTAGCCCCATCAGTGCTTGATGGAGGGGTGCACCGCCATGCGGCGAAATGAGGACGCACGGCAATACGGGGAGAGCCGATAAGGTCGCCCCTGACGCACCAATCAGTCTACCGATGGGAGACACACCATGAGCACCGTGCCCGAGATCAAGTTCGATAGCTACTACCTGTATGACGAGATAACCGATTTCCTCAAGGCCGCCGAAGCGGCGGCGCCCGACCTCGTCACACTCGACAGCCTCACTACCACTCCGGAGGGTCGGCAGGTCTGGATCGCCACCATCACCGACCCCTCCACCGGGCCCGCGGAGAGCAAGCCGGCCTATCACGTGCAGGCGAACGTCCACGCCCAGGAGATGGCCACAACGACCTCCGCGTTGCGGCTCATCCATACGTTGCTGACCGATGAGAACGCGGCCGAGTTGCTCAAGCGCGTGGCCTTCTACGTCATCCCGCGCGCCAACCCGGATGGTGTCGAGTACACGATGACCACCTGCGGGGAAATCCGCAGCAGAAACGAGACTATCGAGGACAAGCCCAACGGCCTGGTGCCGCAGGACCTCAACGGCGACGGGCTGATCCTCAGGATGCGGTGGGAAGACCCGCTGGGACCGTATATCGAGGACCCGGAAGACCCGCGCATCATGGTTCCACGCCGGCCCGGCGATGAGGGCCCGTTCTACCAGGTCCATGCCGAGGGCATCATCAGCAACTACGACGGCGGGCCGATCCAGGGCGCGACAAAGGGCTACGACTTCAACCGCAACTACCCGACCAACTGGAAGATTGAGATCGACCAGGCCGACAGGCCGTTCGCGCACCCGGAGACCGAGGCCATCGGTGAGTTCCTCCAGAATCACCACAACATCTTCGCCGGCATCGACTTCCATTGCGGCGCCCAGGCAATCCTGCGGCCGTGCTCGAAGCCGGATGCGGAGATGGACCAGGCCGACCTCGGGCTGGTGACGATGATCGGGCGCAAGGCGGCCGAGTTCACCGGATTCCCGATGATGAACTCGCGCGATTACCGCCTCGACTGGGCTCCGCCGATCTCGCTGCCGGGCAGCTCAAACGACTTCGCGCACCTGCAGCTCGGCATATCCTGGTACGTCATCGAGCTGGGCAACGGCTACACCAGCGCCGGCATCAGCACGGAGGAGTACTTCAAGTCCAACGATGAGCAGCGCGAGCGCGAGTTCCCCCGCCGCGTGATGAAGGCCGCCGATGCCTCGCCGACGCGTGATGTCTTCGTGCCATGGCAGGAGATTGACCATCCGCAGCTTGGCAGAGTCGAGGTCGGTGGACTCAAGCCTGCCGCGATCTACCATCTCGACCCGCGCGACATGGAGAAGATATCCACCGACACCACCGGCTTCCTGCTCTGGCATGCAGCCCGCCACCCGCGGATACTGCTCTCCGAGCCGGAGGCAACCAGGGTGGGCGAGGGCGTGTACCGCATCCGGGCCAACGTCGGCAACGGCGGCTGCCTGGGCACCCGGGTAATGGCCGGTGGGGGTCTGCGCACACACGAGCCGGTGAAGGCGCGCCTCGAGGGCATCTGCGAGGACGCCGTCGCCTCGCGCCCGCGCGTATACGAGTTCGATGCGCTCGCCCCCGGCGCCCATCAGCAGCTCGAGTGGTTCATCACCGCCGACGCAGGCACGCAGGTGACGCTCGTCGCCTCCCACCCCCGCGGTGGTGTAGCCACGGAGACCTTGGAGTTGGGGTAGCGGGCCGACTAACGGCAATTGGCAGGCATGGCAATGACCCCATCTTGTGGTATACTGAACGTGGCGCAACGTAACGCACCGACACAGGTGGATGGTCGTGAGAGCGATGGAACGTGACAGCGTTGAGCTTCGGCTTGTAGACGGTCGGGGCGGTGAGGGTCTGCCGCTGGACGCCTTCGTGGCGGCCGTCGGGGCCTTNNGGCCTTGCACGGCCTGCTCCAGAGCATCGACCTCGACCTCGCAGGGACGCGGGGCCGCCAGATCGACTGGCGCCTCACCGGACTCGCCGCCGGAAGCATGATTGCCACAATCACCGGGCGGCCGCTGCCGGCGGGGCTGCCCGGCCAGGCAGTCAGGGTCATCGACGCGTGCCTCGCGGGCCTGCGCGAGATCCGGTTCGAGGGCACTTGCCCCCCCGCCTTCTCCGACAGCACACTGACGGCGGCCGAGCGCCTTGCCCGAGCCGCCCGCAAGGGGCTCGAGCAGCTACTGCTGCGCGGCGCCGACGACGAGGTCGCGGTCACCGACGATATACGCGAGCGCATCCGCGGCATCCGTACGGCCGCCCGTGCGCTGCCCGGCTCCGTCGAGGGCACGCTCGACATGGTGTCTCTGCACGGTCGTAGCAACTTCGCGGTCTGGGAGCGCCTCGAGGGCTACCGGGTCGAGTGCTACTTCGACGACGAACTGCTCCCCGATGTCAAGCGCGGCCTCGGTCACCGTGTGTCCGTCGCCGGCCAGATCACCTACTCCCGCGAGGGTATACCCCGGTGGGTCGAGGTCGAGCGATTGGATGTCTACCCCGCCCGGGACGGCCTGCCGTCCGTGGACCAGTTCATCGGGATGGCCCCCGATTTCACGGACGGTGTCGATGCCGTCGAGTACGTCCGGAGGCTCAGGGATGAGTGATTCGCCAAGCCGCCGCTACTGGGATGCCAACGTCTTCATCGCGGCACTCAGCGCCGAACAGGGCAGAGTCGAGAAGCTGCGGCCGGTCCTCAAGGCCGCCGAGCGTGGGGAGACGGAGATACTGACATCAGTCGTTACGCTCACGGAGGTCGTCAATCCGCGTCGATCACATACACCCCTCGGCGAAGAGCTTGACCGCACGATCGACGCATTCTTCCGGCACGACTTCATTATCGTCGTCCCGTTGGGTGAGAGCATGGCCCGCAGGGCGCGGGAGTTCTGCCGCGAGTACGGGCTCAAGCCGCTGGATGCCATACACCTCGCCACAGCCATCATGGCAGATGCCGAGCGACTCGAGACATTCGACCAGCGCCTGCTCGATGTGCAGCGCAATGACATTGTGGTGCACGAGCCCTGCTGGGATGGCAACATCCCAATGGACTTCGAATAGGCAGCCATTCCAGCGGAATGGATGCCCGGCCTCCGGGACACTCGTCCGTCTCGGGGGCCACTCTCTGTCCGCAAATATGCATCCGGAGGACCTCGATGACATCCAGAGAGCGTCTGATGACGGCATTCACATGCGGAACGCCGGATCGCGTGCCTGTCGGGCCGTTCGGCTGCGGGCGGCTGCCGCACGATTCGGCCATCCTCGATGAGTTGATCCTCAAGACCGACTTCATCGCCAGCGTCGGCGGAGCGGGGACATCGTTCCTCGGCTCCGCCTCCGGCGCGCAGTCGGTCATCGAGGGCAACCGCACCATCACCA
>DPJP01000288.1:0-644 GCA_003542955.1 Armatimonadota bacterium | reverse complement strand
ACGAGCCGATCGCGCCCGACCCGACGGTATTCAACCAGTGGAAGGACCGCGTCGGCGATGAGGGTGTGGTGCTCTGCGGCTGCATCGACCCGATCTGCGTGCCGGCTGACTTCTTCTCGCCGGAGGACTTCTGCTTCCTGTGGATCGACTCCCCCGACGCCATGAAGACGCTCGTGGATGTCGCGGAGGAGCGCATTCTACACTCGCTCGATGCCGCATGCCGCGCGGGGATCGATGCCTACAGGATCATCGGCGGCGAGTATGCCTCCACCCAACTCGGGCCGGAGGCGTTCAAGGAGCTCGTGGTCGGCCCGGACCGGAAGATGTGCGACATCATGCACGAATACGGTGCACTCGCCTACAACNNGAGGCCCCACCGTGGGGTGATACCGATCTGCCGAAGGCCAAGGAGGCCCTCAAGGGCGAGGTCTGCATTGTCGGCAACCTCGATGACATGGAGGTCATCGACAAGGTGAGCGAAACGGAGATCCGCTTCCTCGCCCGGCAGCGGATCGAGGAGGCGGGGCCCGACGGATTCGTACTGGGCGGCACGGCCTCGGGCACCTACACGGAGCGTGCGGCGCGCAACTTCATGGCGATGGCCGAGGTGAGCGCCGAGCTGGCGTGGGGGTAGGGGCGTCCGG
>DPJP01000369.1 GCA_003542955.1 Armatimonadota bacterium | reverse complement strand
GCGACGAGGTCATCATAGATCGGCTTGACCTGCTCCGGGGTGTCGGTCAGCGCGATGGCGAAACCGGCCTCGATCGCTCCGCCCGGCGGCACCTTCGCGCTCTCCGCGGGCTTGAGGATCATCGTGTTGAAGCGGCTCTGGTTGAAAAGCAGGTCCGACATCCAGGCGATCCCCGGTTGTCCTTCCCTGCTGGGCGCAATCCAGACCCATCCGACGCGGCCGACATCAATGTAGGAGTCCTTCGCCACGCCCTCCCACTCGTGCTTCACACCGTCGGGAGTGACGAAATGCGCTCCGCCGAGCCACCCCCAGAAGTAGCTGCCGCCCGTCTCCGCCGCGCCGGTGTTGACAATGCGGCTCTTGACCAAGAGAGCCGGCGTATCGGGCCGGATGGTCAACTCGTACTCCATGCGTTCCTGCTCGTTCTCAATCGGCTTCTTCTCGTTGTCGATCAGATCGTCGGAGCTGATCAGCACGGTCTTGGCCTCGGCGGTGTCCTCGATGAGTTCGGCCCCGGTGATCGACTGGGGATAGCGCCAGCCCCGCATGCTGCCGGTCAAGTAGAGCCGCATACCGTTGGGGAGGCGTATCTGCGTGCCGAGGCCGGGCTCGAACTCGTAGGCGCCGGCCTCGGTCGCGAGTGAGACCTTCTGCATGTCCTCGGCGACGGAGATGCCGATGACCGTAAGCGAGACGGGCCAGGTGCGTGAGTTGGCCAGCGGAGCCATATCGGTGAGGGTGAGTGATCCCTGGTAGCCGCCGGCCTTGAGGCCGCTCAGGTTGATGACGGCGCGACCGGTGGTCTCCGGAGGAGCAATGCCCGAGGCATCCACACGCAGTTCGACGCCCGGCGCGTCGCCGAGGGTGAAGTAGACCGAGTCCGCGGCGATTGGGTTCTTGTCATCACTGATATCGAGGACGATCTCGGCCTGCNNACGCGGAGTACCGTTGACCGTCAGGCCGCCGACCCGCGGCGGCTCGGTGTCCTCGAGCACCATCCAGTCGGGCTTGTTGATGACAATAACCGCCTTGCCGGCGGGGACGGCGTCCGGGCCGAAGCTGACGCGGATGCCGACGTCGGTCGCGGGGGCCTCCATGCTCTTCCACGAGCCGTCGGCGGCACGGTAGTAGACTGTGTCGGCGGGGGCTGCGCCGGCACACAGCAACAGGATCGCCAGCGACCAGCATACTGCCCTCATGGCATCAACCTCCCTGATTGTCAGGCGTGCGAATGAGCCCCTTCTGCACCAGGTCGTCGTATATCTGCTTCGCCTGCTCGGGGCTGTCGGCGGCGGCGAAGGCCATGTCCATCTGCGAGTACTCACCCGGCTTGAAACTGCCCGAGCGCCCATACAGCAGGATGCTCCCGCCCATGAACTCACCGAAACGATCGCTCGATGCCCACAGCAGGCCGGGCCCTTCCCCGCGCGGGGCAAGCCACACCCAGCCGGGGTTGCCGATGGTGAAGTAGCGCTCCTTGTCGCCGCCACTGCCCCACTCCGCCTTCCCCTGTGGCGTGTGGTAGTACGGGCAGCCCAGCCAGCCGTAGTTAGGCCCGATCTTCTGGTCGGCGTTCGAGACGTTGCGCGACCGCGCGGTCAGCAGCAGTGCCGGCGTGTCAGGCCGGATAGTCAGCTCGTACTCCAACTCACATAGCCCATCGACAGGCTTGCCGTCGAGGTTCTGGGGGATGGCGGTGATGAGCACCGTCTTGGCTTCGGCGGTGTCGGCAAGCATCTGGACACCGGTGAACTCGCGCGGATAGAGGTACTCGCTGCCCGCGTTTGTGGTCAGCTTCGACCATGCGCCGTTCGGGAGCAGTATCTGGTTGGCAATCTCAGGCGTCACCTTGAACCCGCTTGCAGCGTTGGCCAGTGTCACCGACTGCCGGTCCTCGCTGATTGTGATTCCCATGACGGCGAACTCGACGGGCCACGTGCGTGAGTTGACCAGCGGCGCCATATCGGTGAGCGTCAGGCGCCCGCTATACTTGCCGGCCGGGAGGTCGGCGAGGCTGATCACCAGCCGACCGGTGGTCTGGGTTGGGCCGAGACCCGTGGTGTCTGTTTTGATCTTCACAGCCGGAGCATCATCGAGGGCGAAACTTGCCGTCGGAGCCCCGATGGGGTTCTTGTCGTCCTTGACGGCCACGATGATCTCCGCGGCAGCCGCGCTGAGCACTCCCAGGTCAAGCGTATCAGTGCTCGGCAGCGTGACGCCGTTGATCTCGACGCCGGTGAGTTCCGGCGGCAGCGTGTCGTCGAGGACCATCCACTCGGGCTTGTTGATGACCAGCACCGCCCGGCCGTCGGGTGCGGCATCCGCACCGATAGCAATCCTCAGGCGGCCGTTCTCAACCGGCGCCTCGGTGCTCGCCCAGGAGCCGTCGGCGGTGCGGTAGTAGACCGTGTCGGCAACTGCCATCGCCGCCAGGCAGATGACTGAGAGGACTATGCAGAAGGGCAGGAAGCGTCGCATGCGGCTCACCACCTGAATGGAATAGTGCGCGTGGTTAGGTTGGACGGCAGGGCCGTGGAGACCTCCCGGCGCGCCGTATGTGGGCCCTGCCCGATCCTGAGCAATCCTTGATTTGGCGTTGAGCCCGGTTTGCGTTGCCCCGTGCTACTGTTGCACCAACGACGCAACGGCAACTGACGCAACGCAGTGTGACCGATTGTCGTCTGACAGGACGTCGACGCAGCGCCGGTTACAGCATACATCACAGCACGGTACGCAACAGGAGCCACACTCCCCCCATGAACCATCTGTGGCTGCTCGGAACACCGATGCCGACGCCGACCGCTCAGCGGATCGGCGCCACCGGCATGCCGCGGGTCGCAGAGCGGCAGGCGCCCGTCAACGACGGCCCGGCAACGACCGGCGCGCGAGCGCGTGACGGATGGCGACTCTCGTGGTTCGACCCCCTGTGGTGTCCCCTCGAGCGCTCCGAGGTCAGCATCGTGCGTGCCCAACCAGCGCAGACGGGTCGCAGGCAGCGGCCGGCATCAATGCAGACGATGCTCGCTCCTACTGGGCGAGCGCGAGCCGAGTTCACCCTTCCCCCGGCGCATCCCGTCCTGATGGGAGGGCAGGAGCGCATGACGGAGGGTGGGCGCGGGGTCGCGACCCAACCGAGCGCGCCGAGGCCGGTGGCCGGCCGAGCACAGTCAGAGGTCATAGACAGACACCAGGCAACACTGGTGGAGCGGGCAGGGCAGGTGACCCCGGTCTTGGGGGGGACGGGGGTCGGCGTGATCTTTGGGGGTGGCGGTCAGGCCGACCAGAATGGCAACATCTGGGGGCCGAAGGCTTTTCGCCATCACGTCCTGCCCTGCCTGCAGGAAATCGTCAAGGTATGCCATGCGGAGCAACTGCGTTCCGTACCAGGGGAGGATGGGAACCCCTGGGCTGTCGCCGCCGATCAATCCGACGCATCGTGCGTCGGCCACATCGGCGGGGGCAAGCAGGATGCTGGCATGGAGCCCGCGGACCGGCGCAAGCGCCGCCCGGACTTGACGATTTGGGGCAGTGTGTCGTGTGGGGGCACACTGCCCCAACGTATCCCGGGGCAGGCACACGCAGAGGCAACTCTGTTGATGGGGGGCGCCTGCCCCGGGGGCGATACTGTCCCGGACTGCCCCCGACTACACACGCACAGGACCACGGCGCGCCCGGTAACGGCGGCGATTCGTCATCGTGGCCGACTTGAGCCCATGGGGAGGGCACAATGACACTGGCAGAGCTGTATGATGCGGCGATCGAAGTGGGGCTCGATGCCGACCCGCGCGGACGCGAGGCTCTGCAGGCGCAGATGCGCAGGCTCGCCCAAGCCTACGCGGGCATGCCGGAGCGCGACAGGCGCGTGTTCGACCGCGAGCGACTGCGCAACCCATTCGGTGACACCCGCATCGTCAATGGGGAGCCGGATTCGGAACTGAGACGTGTCATCATCGGCATTGACATCGACGCGACGGAACTGCTCGTGGCCGCCCAACTCGCGCTGCGCGGCGAGACGGTCGATGCGGTGATCGCACACCACACATCGTCGCTCGCCGGCGGGCTCGGCTCGCGACACGATACCGCGATCCCGCAGGTGTGGATGGCCTCGGAGGCGGGCGTCCCACCCGCCCGCGCGCACAAGCTCGTGAGCGAAACCGTGGGCAGGGATGAGCCGACATGGAACGTGCGCGCGCTGCAGGTGGCGCGCGTGCTGGGGATACCCGTAATGTGCGTACATTCGCCCGCGGATGCATGTCTGCACCAGTTGGCTGACACACAGATTCGGGCGCAGCAGCCGGAGACGGTCGGTGAGCTCGTCGAGTTGTTCAACGCATGGCCGGAGTGTGAATGGCTGGTGGACGGCTTTCGCCATGGGCCGTCAATCGACGCCGGGAGAGCCGATGCACCGGTCGGGAAGAGCTACCTGTGCCTGTATGGAGGATGGAACCCCTCGCCGGCGTTGTTCGAGGAATTGTGTATCGCCGGCGTGGGTACGTTCGTCATGGTTGCGAGTGCTCAAGAACACGTCCGTCTCGCCGATAAGTATGGCAGTAGTATCGTGACGATTCCACACTATCCGGCAGACAACGCGGGTATCAACATACTGCTGGACCGGGTCATGCCCGAGCAGGACGGGTTCGAGATCGTCGAGTGCAGCAACTTTGTGCGTTGCAGACGTACCGCACACTGAAGAGATGGAGCGCGGGGGTGGAACAGGGCGGAGCCCAACAACACCGAAGACAGTGTACACACAGCAGGAGCATGAGGAAAATGGGAAACCCACGTTGCCGCATCATCTATACGCATCCTGCCGGGAAGGATGGCTTCAGCTACTTCTACATTGCTTACGTGCCTGGACAGCGGGGCATCAGCCTCAAGTTCAAGCGCCAGAGCGAGGACATCCCCATGGACATGACCATGGATGTTCACGAAATGGTGACACTGCTCTCGCGCAAGCGCACATCGCCAAGCTCGGATTGGCCCTATGAAGTCACCGACAGGGCTCTGCGGATCCTCAAGAGCCAGATCATACGCTGGCAGGAGCAAGCT
>DPJP01000021.1 GCA_003542955.1 Armatimonadota bacterium | reverse complement strand
ATCTACTGCTGGCGGGGCTCCAACGGCGGCGCGCGTCCCGCGGAGTGGTATGGCAAGTGGCACAACCTGGCATTCTGTGATTGGCTCTACGGCTGCTTCTACTGCATGCCGCGGCACTACCCGCACAGCTACTCAGACCTGATCCGCCACTACATCAAGGGCGGCTTCCGTGGCATGTATGCCGAGGCCTACCCGAACTGGCCGATCGACGGACCGAAGCTGTATGCGCTCTCGCGGGTGATGTGGGACCTCGACACCGATGTCACGGCCGCGGTGGATGAGTACCTGCGACTGGCCTTCGGCCCGGCAGCGAAGCCGGCCGGCGAGTTCTTCACCATCGCCGAGAAGGTGATGGAGCGACGCGACCCGCCGGATATCTACTCGAAGTGGTCCACCTCGATCCGGGAGGACTTCGACGTCTGGACGGTCCGGGACATCGAGGGCATGGAGCATGCAGTGGAGAACATGGAGGCCGCGGTGGCCGGGCGCCCCGGGAGCAGCGATGCCCGGCGCGTGAAGCTCTTCCGCGACGGCTGGGACTGGTATGCCGTCCACATGCGCATGGCNNGCCCCGCGCGAGCTTGGGGCGCTCGGCGTGACCGACGAGGCGACCGCTCAGCTCGTGCTTCGAAAAGCGCATGAGTCTAACGCCCTCCCCGCGATGCGGGAGCAGTTGTGGACCGATGTCGTCGAGCCGCAGAAGAACGTGCTCTACGGCACCGAGCGATATCGCGAACTCATCGCCCGTTCGGACCCCGCGCCGCTGCTGCGGGATGGCGTACAGCACGCGCTGGAGAGCGTGGAAAGGTACTGGCAGGCCCACTACGCCGCCGCGGAGGTAGCCGCCAGGTGGGCTCAGGCGCACGAGGCGTATCCGGGACTGGCATCGCACATCCGCGTGCGCGAGCAGCTCGCGGCCCACAGCAGCTCGGCTAAGAACCTCGTCGTCAATCCCGGCTTCGAGGAACAGATGACGGGCTGGCACATCTGGGTCCGCCCGGGCACGCAGATGGATGTCCATCTGGACACGGAACAGGCCCATACCGGCAGTTGGGGCGCCCGCATGGGGCCGGGCACCATCGCCTGTTACGTCCAGGACATCAAGGTCACCGAGGGCGCAACATTCTACCTGACCTGCTGGGCCAGACGAGCCACAGGCAAAGGCGTCTGTGGGCTCCACGTCTGGTGGAAGACGCCCGAGAGCGCCGACCTGAAGATCGGTCAGTGGGAGCGCCGCGCGGCAGACCTCCCCGGGCAGTGGCAGAAGCTGGAGCTGTATGGCACGGTGCCGTCCGGAGCCGGCATCGCGGAGATACTGCTGCTGGGTCAGGACAACGGGGAAGACGACGCCTGCTGGTTTGATGACCTGATGTGCCTGCTCATCGAGCACACCGAGTAGACTCGGACAGACATGGATCGAGAGGAGTCCAAGCAGATGACCGAACAGGAAGTCAGGGAACTCGTCGCCGAGGTGATATGCCTGCGGGGGGCATACCAGTGGCGCGAGGACGACGATCAGCTCATCCAGACCGGCGCTGCACTCAACTCGCAGGTCGGCGGCGCGGATATCAAGGAGCGCTCCGCGCAGTTGCGGGAGATGTCTCCGGGGCAGTTGCTGCTGCAGACCGACCTCGAGACCGGCAGCCATCTGGTCGCAGACGGCACCGAGGTGCCGCCGCTGATGGCAATCGGGGCCGCCGACGATGAGCAGCTCGCTCACGACTGGGGCTACGCCGTCGGGCTCGAGGGCCGCAGGCTCGGCGTGGATGTCACCTGGAGCCCGGTGCTGGATGTCAACACCAACCCGGATAACCCGATCATCAACGTCCGCTCATTCGGCGAGCATGCGGAGCAGGTCGGCCGCCTCGGCGCCGCGATGACCAGGGGCTTCATCAAGTCGGGCATACAGCCATGCGCGAAACACTGGCCCGGCCACGGCGATGTCGCAGTCGACAGCCACATCTCCCTCCCGACGGTCGATGCCACCCGCGAGCGGCTGGAGAGCATCGACTGGCTGCCGTATCGGATGGCGCGGGAGGCGGGTCTGGAGAGCGTCATGACCGGCCACCTGCTCGTGCCCTCAGTCGATCCCGACAATTGCGGCACCGTCAGCCACATCATCATCACCGAGATACTGCGCGAGCAGATGGGCTACGAAGGCGTCATCTTCACCGACTCGCTGGGGATGGAGGGGCTCCGCCTGACAATCGACTCCGCGGAGGCCGCCTGGATGGCGCTGGCGGCAGGACACGACCAGGTGCTCATCGACTATAAGCGGCCACCAGGCGANNCGAGGCAGTCGTTGCCGCCTGCATGGACGGCCGCGTGCCGGAGGCCCGCCTGCGAGACGCGGTGGCAAGGGTCAAGGCGCTCAAAGCGCGCCTGCGCAATGCACCGCCACTCCCGCCTGCCGCGGAGATACACTCGATCATCGAGGATGTCGGCCGCCGCGTGGCGGAGGCATCCGTAACGCTCTCCGGGTCACTCCCCGTAGCGGGTCCGCAGTTGGGCGACAGCCCGTTGCTGGTCATCTGCGACGATCTGAAGCGCTACGGGGTGGGCATCGCGGAGGAGAAAGAAGGGCAGGCGCTGGAGGGGACCCACCCGCTGGCAGTGATTGCCGCATCACAGCTTCCCTGCGATGTGCTCGTCTGCAATGAGGACCCCTCGGACGCGGAGCTGCAGGTCCTGGACGAGAAGGTGGCCGGTGCAAGCTCGGTCATCGGCGCGACCTTCGCGCACATTCTGTGCTACAAGGGCGAAGGCGTGCGGTTGCCCGCGGCACAGGTGGAGCTGTGGCGGAGCGCCGCGGCATCAGGCAAGCTTGCGGCGATGATGCTCTTCGAGTCGCCGTACGCGCTCTCGGACCTGCCGCCTGCTGTGCCGGTCGTCATCGGCTACGGCGGTGACGTATTCACCTGCACCGCAGTGATGGAGGCGCTGCTGGGCAAGCGGAGTTGTCCCGGCAGACTGCCGGTGACGGTGAAGAGAGGGTAGGGGCAACTCCGTAATCCCGCCTCAATACGCGTACAACTGCCCGTAGGGGCGCGTCGTATGCGCGGTGATGCGCGTGAACGGCGCCGACAGCACCTCATCCACACTCAGGCCGAAGACGTCACAATAGGGGTTGAGCAGCTCGCGCAGGGAGGGTCGCTCATCATCGCCGACCTGCGCGAGGCTCACACCCTTGCGGATGCGGTCTTCGGCCACCTCACCGCGGATGTACATCGCACCGCCGTGCATCCCGGTTGCCGTGTAGCGGCCGACGATGGGCTCTGTCTCGGGCAGGTCCAGCCCCAGCACGACTATCTTCCCGCCGGCCAGGTACTCCCCGCAGTAGTCGCGCACGCGGCCGCCGATGATGATGACGGGCTCGCGGCCCTCGAATGACTTCATGTGAATCCCGATGCGGTAGCCGCCATTGCCCCGCACATACACCGATCCCCCGCGCATCGAGTAGCCCAGCACATCCCCGGCATGTCCGGGAACGACCACGAGCCCGTCACTCATGGTGTTGGCGATGGCATCCTGGGCGTTCTGTGAGCACCATACGCGTGGTCCGCTCATGAAGGAGGCCAGGTCGTTGCCGGGAATCCCGTGAATGCGGATGTCAACCGGCGCATCAAGCCCGCAGCCGATGTACCTGTGGCCGCAGACGTTGTCCAGCTCAAAGGCGGTCTCCCCCGCCTCGACGGCAGTGCGTATCTGCTGGTTGAGTTCCCGATAGTGCAGACCCGTCGCGTCGATTCTCATACTTCGATCCCCGGCCCGCTGACGATGTGTTTGCGATACTGCTTGGGCAATGACAGGAGGCCCAGGTCGCGCTCGATGAGCTTCTGCTCGAAGCCCGAGACGTCAATCCCCTGCCGTATGAGCCCGGTGATGATCCCGGCGCGGTCGATATCGCCAACGAAGACGGCTCCGACAATGCGGCCCTCGCTGATGAAGATGCGCCGGTACGCCCTGCCGTCGGCCGAGCGGTACTGCAGCGTCTCGACCTCCTGTGGCGGCGAGACGAGCCCGACCGAGATCGTCGGCAGCCCACAGACCTGGATCGAGTTCATCGCGATGCTGCCGCGATGGGCGATGTCGAGGCCTGCCATGTTGGCGCCCGCAAACTCCCCCTGCATGGCCGCATTGGGCCAGATGGCCACCGGCCGGGTCTCACCCAGCAGCGGATCGAAGCCCTCCGCCACGTCACCCGCCGCGAAGATGTCGGGGTCACTCGTGCGCATGTGATCATCGACGAGCACCCCGCGGTTGACCGCCAACCCCGCCTGCTCGGCCAGGTGCCGATTGGGCCGCACGCCGACGGCCATGATCACGATCTCGGCGGGGATACGCGATCCGCTCTCGAGCGTAACGCTCTGCACGTGGCCGTCGGCGCCGCCAACGCTGGTGGCGGCAGCGCCGGTGATCACGCGGATGCCGTACTCCTCGAGCGCGCGTCGAGCCATCTGCGAGCCGGCTTCATCGAGCGCCTGCCCGAGCACACGGTCTGTCAGCTCGACGATGGTGGTCTCGATCCCGAGCGAGACCAGGGCCTCGGCGACCTTGATGCCGATCATTCCTCCCCCGACGACGACGGCGCCTGACACCCTCCGACGCTTGATGAACTCACGCACCCGGCACATATCCTCATGGCGCGTGAAGGTGAACACACCCTCGAGGTCGACACCGGGGATGTCGGGTATGAAGGGGCTCCCACCGACGGCGATGAGCAGCTTCCCGTAGACGAGCACAAGGCCCGAGGCGAGCGCCGCCTGATGCTCCGCGGGGCGGAGTTCCGTGCACTCGACGCCCAGGTAGGTGTCGACCCGCAGCCGCTCGTAGAAGTCCAGCGGGCGGTAGTTGATGCGCTCCTCCGGCACCTTGCCGCCAAGCACGTAGGTGATCAGCGGGGAGCAGTAGGTGTGGTTGGGCTGCTCCGAGACGATGGCGATGCCGCCGTGCGCATCGGTGTCGCGGATGGCCTCGAGCGCGGAGATGGCGGCCGTGGAGTTGCCCAGTATCAGGTAGTCATAGCGCTTCTCACTCATAGATCAACGCCTCATTCGGGCAGTGTGCCACACATGCAGGCACATCCTTGCCGCCGCAGAGGTCACACTTGGAGCCGACCTTGTTCTTCTCCCTGTTCACATGGATGGCGCCGAACGGGCAGACCATCACGCAGCTCCAGCAGCCGACACAGCGGTCCTCGTCATGCTCGATTGCCCCGGTCGCGGGGTCGCGCCGCATCGCGCCGGAGATGCACGCGGCCACGCACGGGGCGTCTTCACAGTGGCGACACTGCAGCGCAAAGGAGATTGCCCCGTCTTCCTCGACCCTCACAGCCGCCTCCGGCAGGCTCTCGCGATCCGAGAAGGCCTTCACAAGCGTCTGGTGGCCGGAGTGCTCGAAGATGCAGAAGATCTCACACAGCCTGCACCCGATGCAGTAGTCCTCGATGGTTCGTATGCGTTTCATGTGGTTACTCCAGACCCCGCACTATCGTCCTGCCGGCGCGACATCGAGTATCTCCATCTCCTCTGTGCTCAGCCCCACCGCGCGCAGCATCTCGCGATTCCCGCGCAGGCTGTCGATGCTGTTCATCCCCATCCCCCCCAGCATCTCTTTCATCTCCAGCGACCACGCGCGCAGCAGGTTGCTCAGCCGCCTGGTCGCCAGATTTGGGTTCAGGCGCTTGGTCAGGTACGGGTCCTGTGTCGCAATGCCCCACGTGCACTTGCCGGTGTAGCACTTCTGGCACATGTGGCAGCCCATCGCGATCAGCGCGGCGGTGCCGATGTAGACGGCGTCCGCGCCCAGCGCGATGGCCTTCATGATGTCGGCGGAGTTGCGGAAGCCCCCCGCAACGACCAGCGAGGCGCGGTTGCGGATGCCCTCCTGCCGCAACTGGCCGTCCACGGAGGCGATCGCCATCTCTATAGGGATGCCGACATTGTCACGGATCACCGTCGGCGTCGCGCCTGTGCCGCCGCGCACTCCATCGATGGCGACGATGTCCGCACCCGCGCGCACCGCGCCCGAGGCGATCGGCACGATGTGGTTCACCGCCGCTATCTTCACCGAGATCGGCTTGCTGTAGCCCGTTGCCTCCTTGAGCGCGAAGATGAGCTGCTTTAGGTCCTCAATCGAGTAGATGTCATGATGCGGCGCCGGTGAGATGGCATCCGCACCGATCGGGATCATTCGTGTAGCGGAGATCTCCGCAGTGACCTTCTCCCCCGGCAGATGCCCACCGATACCGGGCTTGGCGCCCTGGCCGATCTTGATCTCGACCGCCGCGGCGGTATCGAGGTACTGTGGCGTGACTCCGAAGCGGCCGGAGGCCACCTGCACGATGGCATGGTCGCCGTAGTCGTAGAGGTCCTGATGCAGGCCGCCCTCTCCACTGTTGAAGTACGTTCCGGCGGCCGTCGCCGCCCGCGCCAGTGAGATACAGGCGTTGTAGCTGATCGACCCGTATGACATCGCGGAGAACATCACCGGGATGTCGAGTTGCAGCATCGGCCCGAGTTCCGTTGTCACGTTCCCCTCGCCATCGAACTCCACCCGGTCCGGCTTCGGCCCCAGGTAGGTGCGCAGCTCCATCGGCTCGCGCAGAGGGTCGATCGAAGGGTTCGTCACCTGGGAGGCGTTGAGCATCAGGTGATCCCAGTAGATGCGCTGGGGGCGGTCATTGCCCATGCCTGCAAGCAGCATGCCTCCGCTCTCAGCCTGCCGGGCGATAGCGCGCTGCGTCAGAAGGTCCCAGTTGGGGTGCGANNCACCGCTGGCAGCCGACACACTTGAAGGCCTCGGTGCGAATGGCCCCGTCCTCGGGGTCGATCAGTTGCGCATCGTAGGCGCACTGCCGCGCGCAGACGCCACACTCGATGCACAGCTTCTCGTCCCTCGTGACAACAAACTCAGGATGCAGTATGGATAGTGGCAACGTTGGACACCCTCCCGCGGGCGTTTGTCAATTCAGGTCAAAGCGTACCGGCGTGCCGGCATCAATCGCCCAGGCAATGTCGGGCTTGCCGTCGGCAGCCCAGATGGCGGCCTCCTCGGATGCAATGTAGGCCCTGTCACCTTTGGTCGCAGCCGCCAGGGGCCGCAGCTTCAGCCGGTCACTCAGCCCCACCATGCCGTCGTCATGTCCGGCGATGACCGCAAAGGGACCGTTCAGCATCGCGCCGGAGTAGGTCGTCCGCATCGCGGCAAGCATGCGTCGGCGCTCGGCGGCATCGATCTCGTCGATCTGCTCCCACTCCGGCGGAGCCATCGCCAGGGAGGCCATCTCGATCGAGAGCCCATGCTTGCGACACAGCAGGTCGAGCATGTAGCTGATGACCTCGGAGTCGGTGAAGAGCGTGCACTCATAGCCGAAGGACTTCACATAGCGCTTGTTCACACCGTACGATGACAACTCCCCGTTGTGCACAATCGACCACTCGAGCAGGCCGAACGGGTGCGCGCCCCCCCACCAGCCGCCCGTGTTGGTCGGAAACCGGGTGTGCGCGATCCACAGATGCCCCCCGTACTCGGTGAGCCGGTAGAAGTCCGCAATCGGCTCCGGGTAGCCCACGCCCTTGAAGATGCCCATGTTCTTGCCGCTGGAGGCCACATACGCGCCCTGCACGTCGCGGTTGATGGTCATCACCACATCGACCATCATGTCGCGCTCGTCACCACCGGGGAACGCGGCGAGCACCTCCTCCCGCGGCTGCACAAAGAAGCGCCACAGCACCGGCTCGTCTTCGATGGTCGCGGTCCGTTGCGTGGGGATCGGCTCGTGATGAGTGATGGCGCAGACGCCGCCGAGGTATTCGCTGACGCGGTCGCGGGCGCCGGCGTCGAGCAGCATCAGGTGCAGGCAGTAGTCATCGGCATGATCCGGGTAGATGCCGTAGGCGACGAAGCCCGCCCCAAGGCCGTTGCCGCGCTCGCGCATGTTGGCCATTCCGCGGATGATGCTCTCCGCATTGAAGCGCGCGCCGGTACGGTCCAGGATCGCGCAGGTGCCGCAGGCGGCGTGTATCTTGAAGGGCGGGAGTCTGTGCATAGGGTCATCAGGCCTCTTAGGCGGCATGGGCAGACTGCATTGCCTGCCGCGGATGACGGCAGGCTGTTGCCGGAATATATATGCCGATTCTATGCCTGCGCACGCACAGCGTCAACGGAAGCTCAGCGGACGATTCGGGGGATTAGTAGGCCTTTCGGCGGCCTGCGGCAGCGCAGGCCTTCCGCAAAACCGGAAGGAAAGGCCCAGAAAGCAGGTGGAATTGGGAACATATTGCCGGAAGAGAACCGGAAGGGGAATGCGGGAAGTGAGCGGCCTCCCCCCGCGAAGCAGCACGAGCACGTCCCCTGCCACGATGTGCGGGAATACGTCCAGCGGCACGAACGCAGCTATCCGTGCGCCTCCCAGGTGACCACTGCCGCGCCATAGGCCGGCAGACCGACCTCCAGCGAGACAGCGTCGCCGCTGCATTTGGCTCTCAGNNCCTCGGTATGGAGGGTGCAGTCGGCACCCGTCTCCCTGCCCAGCGCCGCCGGCGAGAGGCTGATGCGCGCGGTTCGCCCTCGCGGGCTGCTGCTTGCCAGCGCGACGGCCAGGCCGCGCTCCGAGGTGTACACGTAGCCGCATGCGCCCTTCACGCGCAGGCCCGTGTTGTCGCGGAACTGCCCGTGGCTGACGAAGGGCGCCGTAGCCTGTCTCAGCGTCGCCAGCCGCGCCACCTGCGCGGCAAGCTCGGGCACATCGGACAAGAGCCCGGTCATGTCGCGCGTGGCGATGGCCAGGAAGCTCCCGGCGGCGAAGCCATCCGCAATCGCGTCACGCTGGTTCTCGTCGACGCACCAGCAGGGGATCATCGAGGGGAGCACATAGCGGAAGACCGCCGCATTGGCGCCGCTGCCATCACGCCAGTTCCAGTTCCACCATAGGTCGATCTCCTGTGTGTTGTACAGGTCCGGCAGTTCGGCGATGGTGTAGGCATTCGCATCGCGCCTGCGTGTGGCCCACGTGACCTCGGAGTACCACGCGTATGTGCGTTCCCAGGCCGCCCAGGGCGAGGCATGCCCGTGCTCGGTTGACAGGCAGTAGTTCCACTCCGCGGCCTGGTCGACGGCGATCGCGTCAAAGCCAAGGTCAAAGGTCCGCTTCAGCACGCGGTTGGCGTAGGGCCGGTAACCGTCGGCCCCGCAGCAGACCGCATGCGAGCCCATCTCGTAGCCCGGATCGTTGTACCGGCCGCCATCCATCGTGCCACAGGGGAAGCCGAAGAGCGGAATCCCGAACAGGCTCTCCTGCACCAGCGGCTTGAGCTGCTCCCAGGTGCTGTTGTACTCGGCCGCCAGCCGCCAGTTGACGAACGCGCTCACGGCCGTGCCGAGGCGCTTCACCTCCGCGAGTGCCAGCTTCAACTCGCGCTTGCGCTTCGGCGCCATCTCCCAGAAGTCTCCCCGGTCGGGCCGGTAGTACACGGAGGCGGTGTTGTCCCAGATCATCAGGTCGCGCACGCCGTAGCGCATCGCGTCCCGCGCGATCGCCGGCAGCTCGGAGAACTCGTGGTAGCGCTCTCCGGAAAAGCCGTGGGTGTGGATGTGCAGCAGCCCAATCTTCTCCCGCACAGCGGGCGGCGTGTCGCACGGTTTCCACCAGCCGTCGAGCCACGCCCGCAGCCGGTCGGCCGTGTCGTGCCAGTCGCCCTGGTGGACGCCGACGCCGAACTCGCAACTGGTCCACGTCTGCCCCGGCTCGACGAACACGCCCGTCGCCCATGCCCAGGTGACGCAGGGCTCGGCACGCTCGTAGAGGGGGCTCTCGAACACCAGCGCGTGCGGGGAGGGGCGCTGCTCGTACTTGATGTAGGATATGCCCCCGCCGCCGTCGCTGTAGTCCATCATCGGCAGCAGGTGGACGGGTCCGAGTGACATGCGCAGGTGGTGGTGGCCGAAGGTGTGCGTCGACTTGCCGGTGGCGGCCAGGCGGGAGTGGATGTCGTGCACGGTGCAGAGGCTCGTGGTGATGGTGTCACAGGTCTTGCCCGGCCTGCCCCGCCTGCCCCCCAGCCAGGGGAACCACATCTCGTGCACGCGGTAGGGGCTCTCGTTGCGGATTTCGGCGCTGAAGAGCGCCTCGGACGCCCCCTCGGGCAGGCGCACCCGCACGGTCAGGAAGATGCCGGTCCCGCTCCCGTTATCCAGCAGCTCCGGGAATGAGATCGTGACGCCGTCGGCGGTCCGCGTCATTGCCGGCGGCCCCGCCTCGTGCGAGTAGAGCGGCCGGGAGACATGCTCCGGCGTCGGCACAATCAGCTTGGCCAGCCGCTGCCCGCGCGGGTCGTTGAGGTGACGCCTGCCTGTCGCCAGGTCGGTGATCTGCCGAACGCTACCGGTATTGCCGTCGAAGTCAAGCGCAAGGATGCCGTTGCTCAGTCGCACTGCGTACCACATCCTCCCGGGTGGCCCCGGCCCGTATCGAGCCGAAGGCAGTTGCGCCGTCTCACTCGAACCCCGCGCGTCCACCCCTCAGGCGTCAGCCAAACAGCGGCACGTCGAGCCAGTTGCCCCCGCTCATGGCCGACTGGTGAGCGATCAGGCCCGGCACGGTCAGGTCCATGGCGCGCGATTCATCCAGCGGCGGCTTCCGCCCGGCCTCGAGCGCCGCCAGGAAGTCCTGCACCAGCGCATACTCCGCGGTCCCGTGACCGCCCGCGCGGGCCTCCTCCGGCAGCGATGTGTCGACTGTGGAGACCTCGATCTCCTCGACATCATCCATCTCGTCCTCGGCATAGAGCATCCCCGGCCCGGGGATGCCACGGCGATTCGACTCGACGAAGCCCTTCGTGCCCTGCACGGTGTAGTAGTGGATTGCGGGCTTGCGCGGGGCGACAGAGCTGCGCAGGAGCTTGATGATGGCGCCCTTCCTCGTCTCGAACAGCGCCACCTGGATGTCTATGCCGCCCTCATCACCCTCGGGCAAAATGCGACGGCTGTTGCCCGCCCCGCTGGCGCGGATGATTCGGTCATCGAGTATCTCCAGGATCGGCCCGAGCGAGTGCGAGCAGTAGTGCAGCGGCGCACGCTTAGCCCGCCAGCGCTGGGTGCCGGTCTCGGGGTCGAAGACCATCTGGCGGATGTTGTGGATGTACTCGCACTCCCCGTAGAACACCTCGCCGATTTTGCCGCCCTGCACCCACTCCCGCCATTGCGTTACGAAGGGCCAGTAGCAGCAGTTCTCCGCCAGCATGTAGCGTCTGCCGGTGCGCTGCACGGTGTCATAGATGCGCGCGCAGTCATCGACGGTCGAGGCGGCCGTGACCTCACTCAGCACGTGCTTGCCGGTTTCGAGCGCCGCGACGGCTTCATCGGCGTGGAGGGGGATCGGCGTGCCGAGGAAGACGATGTCCATATCCAGCGCGATGAACTCATCGTACCCGGTGAAACAGACCTCGTCCGGCAGCTGCAGCTCCTCCTGGAAGCGGGCCAGCGATTCCTGCCTGGCATCACAGCAGGCGACAATGTCACAGCGGGGGTCATGGGCGAAGACGCGGCCGTAGCCGGAGCCGCGGCCGACGCCGACCAGACCGATACTGAATGCAGG
>DPJP01000090.1 GCA_003542955.1 Armatimonadota bacterium | reverse complement strand
GGCGCAGCCGGAACAGATTGTCGCACCTGAGACCGTCGAGCCCCAGACGCCGGGGTCCAGCCGGGCCAAGCTGGTCTACGACCCCAAGACCGCCGCAACCGTCGATCCCTCCGCGCTCCCACTTCCCGCGCTGGCCAGGACTATCGAGATACCCGCGCCTGCTCCATACACGGACAGACAACGCGCTCGCGCACGTCCGAAGGGGCAAGTCGTTGTGATTGAGCGCAGGGGCGCCGTCCTCCTGTGGCCGCTGCAAGGCATGGCGCGGGGCATCGGCGCATTCCGGGACGGCGCTGACGGCGGCTGCGCCATGGGCTCGGCCCGGTGGTCCGCCGACCGGGCGAAGATACTCATCTACGTCGACATCAACAGCTCCGACAACTGGTGCCTGTTCGACAACGGGCAGTTCATGGAGCTGAACCGCTATCTGTACGGAATCCACTCAGCCACGCCATGGCGCGTGGAGTGGTTCGGGCCAGATCGTCTCATCAGCGACGCGGGAGGATCGGTGCCTGTGGTATCACGGTGCCGCCCAGACCACGAATCGGAGCGGACCTTCAGTACGGCCGCACGTCTCGTTGCGCCGCACGGGAGCGGCAACTTCTGGGTCGCGCCGGACCAGACATACGCGGTCCTCGCCGGCACTCCCCCCGAGCCCAGAGCGGAGACACTCCTCGCCACGCTTGATACAGAGGGAGACTGGGGCAGGGAACAGCCATGCGACGTCTACCCCGATACCGGCCGCTGGGGCGATACCGATGACCGCGTCTGGTGGCCCCCGGGCACGTCGGAACGGTTCCTCGTCCGCACCGGCCCGATCAGGCTGAGCGTGCGGGACCGCAGTGGTGAGGAGGTTGGCTGGCGCATCTTCGGCAGCGGCCTCTGCAATGTGGGAGCGTGGGCTTCGGTGGCCTTCTCGCCAGACGGCGAACATGCCGCTGTGCTCTCGGAGGCGGGTGACCTCTATGTGCTCGCGCCGAAGGAGGTGCGGCTCGTGTGCAGGGCCGGCCAGACGCCGGGGGCGGCGACGTGGTCTCCCGACGGCAAGTGGCTGGTCACGGGGTGTGCTCTCGAAGACCGCGGGGCAGTCGTGCTGTATAGGCCGTCCGAGCACCGCATGTGGGCTGTGGTCGGCGACCGCGGGTTAGGCTTCCTCGAGTGGTCCCCGGACTCGCGGTACCTTGCCTCGATCACGCAGGATGAGGGCGAACCGGGTGTCCTCAACGCCATCGACACCACGTTCCTCGATGACCCTGCTGCAGCTCCCGTCGCCTGCTACACCAGCCGGTACAGGGGTCCACACTGGCACGCAAACGGCTGGACGGCCGACTCCGCAAGCCTGTGCGTCACGTGCCGCGAAGGCTCGAGCATGTCCGACACGCCCTGCACCGTGTTCTTGATGTCGGTCACGGGGGACGGCAGTTGGCAGGTGCACCGTACATCGGGACTGCCCTCGGTTGCGCTCAGCCCGCCCGGGCCGGCCGTGAATGAGTACTGACCGACAATCCCAGCAGGCCGGAGGTGACTGAGTTGGGCGCGCGCATGACGGCCATTCTGCCGCGACTGGCTCTCGCCGTGGTCGTTGTCTTCGTGCTCACAGACCTCGGCTGCCGCAGGGAGCAGGCGCCGCCAGAACAGGTTGTAGTTGAGCCGACCCCACCTCCGCCGCCGCCCCCACCGCCTCCGCTGCCCGAGGAAGCCGGCGTCATCAAGCTGGCGCCGGCGCCGGAGGTCGTATCGAGCAAGGTCAAGGCGGAGGGCGAAGTGCTCGTGGTGGATATGGCAGGTCGTGTGTTCCGGGGGCCCGCGCGCACGCGGCTGCATCCGGCCAGCAGGTTGCGGTTAGGAGACCGAGACGGGTGGGTCGGTGTTGAGGCGGCGTGGTCGCCAGGCAACAGACGCGTATTGTTCCTGACTGACCGCGGCACATGGTACCACTGGTTCCTCCTCGATGGCCATCACGCGATGTGGCTGACAGGGGCTCTACGCGGACTCCCAGATGGCCCGGGCACCATCCGTTGGGTGGATGAAGAGCGTGTGGCCGTAGGTGTGCCGGGCGCAGGGATACTGGTCATGCGCTTGCAGGCGCTGACAGCCGACTCCGAGGGCTGCGTGGAGCTACTGGGGGAGCGCGGAGGGTCGTCGGGCAGGTTCATCGTCTCCCAAGACGGCCGGTCCGCCGTAGTCACGGTAGGCACGGAGGTTCGTGCATTCCGTATCGGGATACCACAGTGGGAAGAGTGGAGCGACCGCACACACCTCCTCAGCACACACCCCTGCGCGGAGGATGCGCTATTGGCATGGGTGCCCGGCGAGAGTGAGCGTTTCGTCGTGAGCACAGGAGACGGGCGATACGCCGTCTATGGTCTCGAAGATGGAAAGCCCGAAGGGCGGGACTTCACAACGCTTGGGCCACCACAGGAAATATGGCGTGCAGGGACTGATAGGCAGAGACCTTCGCCGGACTTCTCGCTCTTCTCGGTCGAGACCAGGGGTGCGACACTCTGGGTAATCGGGACTGAGGATGCCCGACGAGTCGCGGCGAGCCATGCTCCCGCCGCCTCCCACGAGTGGTCATCCGACAGCAAGTGGCTCACCTGCGCGCTTCTCGCCACCGACGGGACCAAACCATTGAAGCTCTACAACGTTGAGCAACATCGTATCTGGCAGGTTGAGGGAGCTGGAACGCCACGCAACCTGAGTCATCACACCGTCTGGTCCGGCAATCCGAGGTACGTAGCGTTTCGCACGCTCACGCAGACGGACAGTGACACGCTCTGTGTTCTCGACACCCAGCTGCTGACGTGCACACCGCTAGTGCACGGCGATGAAGACGCGGGCGGCACCGGTGAGCGGCCGAGAATCGAGAGTTGGACACCGGACGGGGAGCACCTTGTCTACAGCCTCATTCGGTACGTGAACGGATTGGAAGCGGGTGGTGCAGTTTGGGTCTCCTCCGCTGACGGTACTCGGCGCCGAGAGCTTATTGAGTCCAATGACGAGTTCACGGTCCATGTCCAGGGGCAGCCGAGTAGGTACGAGGAGTAGACGGCCGCACACGTCCGGGGTCACGTCCCGAATCTTGAGTTTCCCATGTTCGAGATGGTATGCGTCTGGTGTCGCAGGAAACTCAAGATTCACGACAGGACCCCTTGCTCTTCCGCCTCTGGCCGCCTGCCGTCCTCTCGCCCCCAATCCCTAACCCCTCGCCCCTCGCACGCCGTTCACCCCAGGCAGGTCCCGGCGCTCCCATGCCGAATACCTCATCAGTCACATCAATGCCCTCTCTCCATATCTGGCGGTGAGCGCCATGCCCGCGCAGTTAGACAGACGGGTGGCGCTTGCACTTGCGGCGATGGTGGCGTGTGTACTGGTGGCGGGCATGGGCTGCCGCAGGGAGCAGGCGCAGCCGGAACAGATTGTCATCGAGCAGCCTCCGTCGCCGCCCCCTGAGCCTCCCCCACCGCCTCCACTGCCCGAGGAAGCCGGCGTTATCACGCTGACGCCGGCGCCGGAGGAGGTCTCCTCACGCCTTCGGGCCGAGGGCGAGATCGTCGTCATGCAGGCGAACGGTGCGGTGCATCACAGCAAGGCCGGCGGACCACTCCGGAAGCTCGGCCGGTTCATTCAGGAGGACACGAACGGGTGCTGCCTGGCCAGCGCTCAGTGGTCTCCCGAGGGCCGGCAGCTGCTGTTCGATGTGGACATCTGGACGACCGGCGGGTCCTTCCTGTGGGATGGGCGTGAGTTGATCGACCTCGAGCAGTACCTGGAGCAGGTGTATGGCGGCCTGCCCTGGCCGATCACGTGGTTTGATGAGAAGCGCATGATCGCCACCGGGATCGGGAGACAGTTCATCGTCGCGCCGGCCCGGCCCACGGCCCGTGCGTTTGATGACTTCGAGTGGTTCCGCCCGACGGATGGTGCCCAGGAGTACTCCACGCACTGGACGGCGCCGGACCGCAGCTACATCGTCGCCGCATTCGAGCCGGCGTGGGAAGACAGGCACCCTCAAGCCGCGCTCTACATCATCAAGCCAGGCGAGGGAATGAAGGGTCCCATCGACGCAAGCATGTATCCGAATGTGGGGCGCCTGCTCGAGATCGATGGCCGTGTCGTGTGGCAGGGGAACGAGACCGACCGCTTCCTCGTGCGTACCGAACGCAACCGCGTTGTCACCTACGGCGCGGACGGAGAACAGAAGGCAACCTCAACCTGGGGCGAGCACGAAGTCGGCCCGGCCACCTGGGGTGATACCGACTGGCCATCGCCTGACCTCGGTCGCGTCGCAGCTCTGGATGAGGACGGGACGCTCTGGGTGCTGGGCCAGAACACCTCTGCAAGAGCGCTTGAGCGCGGCGGCCCGAGCGTGAATTGCCTCTGGTCACCCGACGCGCGCTGGCTCGCATGTGTTGTTGATGTGGACAGCGGGGAACACGAACTCCTACTCTACGATGCACAGGCGCACACGATCCGGTCAGTTGCGGTCGCGCCGCGGCTGCGCAAGGGTCCCCCACTCTGGTACTGGTCGCCCAACTCGCGCTACCTGGCCTATATCGGCCATAGAGACACTGAGACCGAGGCGGCCTATGTTGTCGATCTCGAGCAATGCAGTCTGGTTGAGGTGTCAGGCGGGGTGAAGCGGGGCAGCGACGACAGGGAACTGAAGGTCCATCCGCAGGCCTGGACGACCGATGGTGGGCATCTGGTCTACAGTCTCGTCCGTGTACCACAGGCCGCGGAGGTCGAGCGGACGCTGTGGATCGCATCCGCCGACGGCACACACCGGCGCAAGCTGCTTGACCTGAAGTGGCAGTGTGACGTCTCGTGTGGGCCGCCGCCGGTATAGGCGGAGTGACTGGCGATGTGAGATGAAGACCCACACGTCCGGGGTCACGTCCCGAATCTTGAGTTTCCCATGTTCGAGATGGTATGCGTCTGGTGTCGCAGGAAACTCAAGATTCACGACATGACCCCTTGCTCTTCCGCCTCTGGCCGCCTGCCGTTCTCTCGCCCCTAACCCCTCGTCCCTCGCACGCCGTTCTCTCGCCCCTAACCCCTAACCCCTCGCACGCCGTTCTCACGCCCGTAACCCCTCGCCCCTCGCATGACTTCTTCTCCGGCGCCGCGCGCAATCGGGCGCGGAGGGAACTCGCTCCTCCACCGGGAACTCCCCTCTGCCTGCTGCAGAGCACTCCCCCATGGAGGCTGCCATGAGCGTTCCACTGCATCTGCCCAAGCTGTCTCGCTTCGATCGCCCTGCGGAGCCGTGCACCGTCGCCGTTCCATACCCTCAGGGCGAGCTTGCCCCGACCGCAGCCGTCTGCGTTCTGGACGCCGGTCAGCCGATCCCGACGCAGTCCAGGCCCACCGCCACCTGGCCGGACGGCTCCGTCAAGTGGCTGCTCGTGAGCTTCCTGGCCGATCTGCCGGGCAATGCGGCAGCGGAGTTCACGCTCGAGCAGGTGCACGAGCCCTACTGCGCCGATGGGCCGGTGATGGTGGCTGATGCCGTCGGGGCGCCCATCATCGACACAGGGGTCCTGCGTATCGCCCTTGCCGGCACCGGGCTGGGCGCGATACTGGGGCAGGTCCATCTCGGTGGCGAGGTGGTGGCGCTCGACGGCGAGCTGGTCGGCCCCACACTGCTGGTAGACGGGAAGCCGTGGACGGCGACCGTCGGCGATGGTGGCTGGCGCGTGGTCGAGAGCGGCCCGGTGCGGCTGGTCGCCGAGGCCGAGGGCAGCCACCGCGGTGATGGCGGAGACGAGATGGTTGGCTTCATCGCCCGCATTACTGCATGGGCGGGCAAGCCCTGGATTGAGTTGCACTACCGTCTCATCAACCGGGAGCAACGTGATGAGACGCTCATCGAGCGGATGCAACTCGGTTTCCTCCCGCGCGGGCTCAGCGCCAATGAAGCCGCCACGGCCATCACCACATCGAACTACCGCTCCCGCACGCGCGAGGGTCACGGCGGAGAGCGCCTCGAGCAGCTCATCGACGGCGAGTATCTCCTGTACACCTCCAACGAGCAGATCGCCGAGGTTCACTACGGGGTCTTCTGCGCTGATTGGTCGCANNCGCACCCGGACCGCGGCGGGCTCTGCATGGCCCTCCGCCAGGCCTACCAGAACTACCCCAAGGCCCTGACGGTCGACGGTTACGGCATCACCGCCGACATCGTGCCCCCCGGCGCTCACGGATTGCGGCTCATGCAGGGGATGGCGAAAGGTCACCGCCTGTTGCTGCATTTCCATCCGGCGATTGGCGATCGCGCCACGCGCGAAGAGCTGGTCGTCCGCGCCCTGCAACACGACATGCCGGATGTGCCACTGCTGCCGCCGGAGGTGTATCAGAAAGCGGGCGTACTGCCCGCCGCCACGGCACCGAGCCGGTGCGCCCAGGTCGAGCGCTACCTGGTCAAGCTCGCGGACCAACGCACCCGCGGCTTTGGGATGCTCCACTGGGGCGACGCGCCGGAGCGCGGATACACCGACCAGGGACGCGGCAGGGGCGAGTTGGTCTGGTGCAATCTCGAGTATGACTTGCCACGCGCCGCGATGCTGATGCTCGCCCGCACATCCGAACGCCGCTTCCTGGACTTCATGCTGGTCTCGGCGGAGCACTGGATGGAGGTCGATGTGTGCCACCAGAGCCCCGACCCGCTGCGTCACCAGGGGATGATCGCACATTCGGCCCGCCACGCCACCGGCGGGGTGACCATGTCGCATGAGTGGGTCGAAGGTATTCTGGATCACTATCATCATACAGGCGACGAGTTCGCCCTGCGGACCGCTGTGGGCATCGGGGAGAACGTGCTCCGCCACCTCGAGCGCACCCGCGAGCTGGGCGCTGGGGCCTTTGCGGCCCGTGAGACGGGGTGGGCGCTGCGGACACTCGTGGCCCTCTACGAACAGACCCATGACGGCCGATGGCTGGAGCCCGCGGATGAGATCGTAGACCAGTTCGAGCAGTGGATGCGGCTCTACGGGACCTGGCTGGCCCCGTATACGGATCACACAATGGCCAGGGTGCCTTTCATGATCACCGTCGCGGCCAACAGCCTCATGTGCTACTACCGGCTCAGGCCGCAGGAGCGCGTCAAGAGCATGGTCGTCACGGCAATGCAGGACCTGCTGGACAACTGCCTGATGCCCGACGGGCTGTTCTACTACAAGGAGCTGCCGAGCCTGCAGCGGCGCTCGGCGGGCTCACTGGTGCTCGAGGGTCTCGCCCACGCCTACAACCTGACCGGCGACGATCGTTTCATCCGCGAGGGAATGCCGACATTCGCCCAGGCGCTCGAGGCCGAGGCGCAGGGCTACTCGGGCCCGAAGTGGATCGACGGTGACGCCGTGGTCTGTCCGGGAGGGCCGGGCCCCAAGTGGTTCGCTGCCATGGCCATCGGTGTGATGACGTTCGCGGAGGCAGCCATCGAGGCGGGCGTGCTGCAGCCCGACTAGACGCGGCAGCCACCATGGGCGGCCCTGCGATTGGCCGTGCACACGCCTACTTCGCCTCGATGTCGGCGATGCGCAGCATGGTCTGCCCATCGCTGTCGAGGCGTTCGAGTTCGAGGATGACATAGCCGCGCTTCGCCTTGCGCGCGGAGGCCAGTGCCTGCTTGTACTGCTCGAGCGTCTCGACCTGTGTGCCACTGACGCCGAGTATCACGTCGCCCTCCCGGACCTGTGGCCACGCAGCCGATTGCTTGTCCACTGCCGTGACCACAACGCCGGCGCCTCGCTCGAGCTTGCGCTCCTTGCGGAGCTTCTCATCGAGTTGATCGACGGTGATACCGAGATCGGCGCGCTGCGACGGCCCCTTGCTCTCGCTGGTGCCTATTCCCGAGTACTTCGCAGGCATCTCGCCGAGCGTGACCGGCACCTCGATCTCGACGCCGCCGCGGATGACGGCCAGTGAAGCCTGCGACATTGGCTCCCGGTTCATGACTTCACGCTGCAGGTCCCAGGTGCTCTTCACGGGTGTGTCGTCGACTCTGGTGATGATATCGCGTGGGCGCAGGCCGGCCCTGGTGGCCGGAGTATCGGCGAATGTGCTTCCCACGAATACACCGCCGCCCGGCGCCCCAAGAAGCTCGAGCGCGTTGGGCGTCAGGTCATTGATGCCCACTCCGAGCCAGCCGCGCCGTACCTTCCGATGCTCGACAAGCAGCGGCACCACGTGAGCCACGGTGTCGGCGGGAATTGCGAAGGCGATACCGACATTGCCCGGCACCAGGCCACCCGCACCCGGTGACGCGATCGCCACGTTCACCCCGACGACACGGCCGGCGAGGTCGAGCAGCGGGCCGCCGCTGTTGCCGACATTCACCGCCGCGTCGGTCTGGAGCACGTCGTTGATGATGATCTCGTCGGATTCGCCCGGCAGGTAGCGCCCCTTCGCGCTGACGATGCCGAGGGTGACCGTCTGCGGCAGGTTGAAGGGGCTGCCGACCGCGATGACGCGCGATCCCACCCGCACCGTATTCGAGTCACCGAGCTGCAGGGTCGGCAGTTGCCTGCTCACATCCACCTTGATGACAGCCAGTTCGCTCTTGGGGTCTGTCCCCCACAGCGATGCCGTCTGCAGGCGGTCATCGCCCTCGACGTCGTTGAGCCTGACCTTGATGACTGCGGCGTCCTTCACCACGTGCGCATTGGTGACAATGTAGCCATCGGCCGAGTAGACCCAGCCCGAGCCCATGCTGACGCCCCATGGGAGGTTCTTCGGGTCCATCTCGTCAGGCGCGGGCTCGACCTTCGGGCCTCCGCCCTCCCCGTCATCGGGTGCGAACTGCTTGAACAACTCGAACATCTGCTTCCGCCGCTCCTTCGCCGCCTCATCATTCGGCGGCTCCAACTCGCACCAGATGCTCACCACGGCGGGCAGTGTCTTCTCTGCGATGGCGGCGACGTCGCCG
>DPJP01000057.1:226-6645 GCA_003542955.1 Armatimonadota bacterium | reverse complement strand
AGAGTGTATCCATAGTGGTCGCAGTAGGCCTGGGCGTTGTCCCAACTGACATGGACAACAGGGTGGGTGTCGCCCTGGGTGCTGTTGGCGGGGAATGTGCGCCCGGTGGCCTCACAGAACGTCCGGTACAACTCGTTGGTGACCTCGCACCGGCCGATCCAGAAGCCGCTCAGGGTCACCTGGTGGACGGGCCGTTCGTCGTCGTCGCCGCCCTCCTCCCGGCCCATCATGAAGCTGCCGCCCGGCACCCAGAGCAGCGTCTGACCGTCGGGCCCGGCGAACTGCGAACCCTCCTCCGGAGGGGCCCCGAGGATGGCGTAACTGCTGAAGCCGCTCACCGGCGCGGACACCGTGTTGGTGTTCACGTCCACCGTTGAGCTCGCAACGGGCTCCCACGCATCACCCGATAGCTGGTGGAGCACGAACGTGCCCTCGTCCATCCAGGCCGACAGGCCATCCTCGTCGTAGCTGATGATGAGCTGCGCGGGCTGGGAGAACTGCGTGCCGTCGGGACCGAACTGATAGCACGTCCCGGGAACCAGACCGTCGGCGAGCGGGTACGTCGGCCGGGGCGACACAGTGATGTTGATCGGGCTCGGCAGCGCTCCGGCGGGAACCTGAAGCGTCACATTGCCGTCAGCGGTCGTGACCGTCCCTCCATCCGGCCCCACAGTCGCCGCGCCTCCGCCGATCGGCCAGCTATCGAGACCGACGACACAGCGCAGCAGGGCAATGGCATCGCCGACGCCGGCGGCGCCGTTGCCGTCGCAGTCGGCCAGGGGGTTTGCGGGGTCGAGACCGACGACGATCCGGAGGATGCCGATCGCGTCGGCAACATCGGGGAGACCATTGCCGTTGAGGTCGCCGCGCAGGCCCGCCTGCATCGGACTGACCGCGCAGCTTTCGAGACCGGAGGGCTCGGCGGACTGCCCGCCACCATGACACCCGACAAGGCCACAGACTACAAAGACGATGGAGACAAGGACACACAGCCGATGAAAACTCGTGATGCGCGCAGTCACGGTACCTACCTCCCCAACCCCCCGCACACACTTGTGGGTGAGACCGCCGCGCAGCCGGCCTGGCTCCAAGCGCAGGCCGCGGTGTCCTCAACAGCAACGGACTCGGGCGGCTATTCGCTGTGAGAGAGGGGGACACCTGCCGGCGGCGACGCGGGCGGCTGCGTCAGCCGGCAGGCCCACGTCTTCCGCGGCCGGCAGGGCATCAGCCGCCCGGCAGGGGCGCGATCACGAGCGTAGCCGTACTGCGGCGAACCGGTTGTGTCACTTCACCCACTCGTACTCCCAGGCCACACGATGGTTCGGGTCAATGGCGATGCCGTACTCACACTTGTCGCCGTGCTCCGGCATCACTGCGGTGATCGAGCGGTGGTCCGTGGGGCGGTCCTTGCCGTCGGTGAAGCGACCAAGCCACAGTTGGGCGCAGTCAGCGGGGCGCCTGTCCCCCACGAGCGGCTCAGTCTTCACAACCCTCACGCCCGTGTCGGAGTAGAAGAAGGGGCACTTGCCATCAGACCATGCGCAGTCCTTGCCGCGGGTGAATGACCCCTCAAGCTCGATCACGAACTCCTCGCCCGGCGCATAGGCTTGCTTGCCCAGCCCCCCATAGCCGGCTGTGAGGGTGAACTCGTGCTCGAGGTTGCCGGCGTAGCCGCGCTTGGTATAGTGGTACATCATCGTGGTGCCGGAGACGTTCGAGTCGACGGCCTCAGTCTGGCTGTTGGAGGTGTTGAGGTTGGTGATCTTCGGGAAGCCCGGCTTGAGCTGCCAGTGGGCGCCCTGGGGGCGTTGCCCGTCTGTGGTGGGCGTGGCGGGCGCCGTCCCCGCGCCGCCGGCCAACTGCCGGCGTTGCTCGCCCAGGTCGGCGACGCGCTGGCGCATCGCCACCGCCACCTGATCCGAGAAGCGCTTGAGCGCGTCAATGAGCTTCGGGACGTCAGCGGGCTCGATCTGGCCGATATACACCAGTGTTGATACAGTGGTGATAATGTGCTCCTTGGGGACGGGAACAAGCGCAATCGTGGCGAGTCCGGACTGCCCGATTATGTAGTACTCACCCGTGTCGTACAAGCCCAGGAGCCACTGCAGGTGTGCGGTGGTCTCATCGATGAGCTGGAGTTGCTCCTCCGGAGTCAGCTCGGCCTGAGCCGCGCACGGCGGGGCGCAGGTGATGGACAACGCAGCGACGACGCAGCAGGCGCAGACCAGTTGGGTGAGCCCTGACCGGCGGCAGGTTCCCATCATCAGATGCCTCCAGTACCGCAGACTGGCAGCTCGGACGTATGCCGCGCATTGTTGCACGGGCGATCCTCCACTGTCAACGACCACGCGGAGATGGCGTCCGACGGAAGCCCATGGTGCCAGGCACGGACATCACCGCCGGCAGGCCCGGGCTGCGTCGGGTGCGAACAAAGCTGCAACCGCTTCATCGGTGCGCGCGTAGGAACAAGCAAGCGCGCATGGAGGCATTTGACGTGATATCGGTTTCCGACGAGCAACTGGTCTCGAGGACGCTCCGCGGTGATTCTCATGCCTTCAGCGCGCTTGTTGACAGGCACCGCGGACGCGTCCTCAACCTGGCCTATCGGATGCTCGGGAACCGGGAGCGGGCCGAGGACGCGGCGCAGGAGGCGTTCGTGCGGGCCTACAGCCGTCTGGAGAGCTACCGTCCGGGGGGCAAGTTCATCTCCTGGCTGCTCTCGATCACAGCGCACCTGTGTATCGATGAACTGAGGCGACGACCGTTTGCGGCCGATTCGCTCGAGGATATCGAGACCGAGACGCACACGGTCGCGGCCGCGGAGGATGACCCTGCCGGCGACTACGAACGCGAGGAGCACCGGCGGGCGACACACGCCGCTCTAGGGCGGCTGAGTGATGAGCAGAGGTTGGCGATGGTGCTGGTGCATCTGCAGGATATGACCTACGACCAGGCCGCCGAGGTGATGGGCATCCCGGCGGGCACGGTGAAGTCGCACGCACACCGCGGACGCGCGCGGCTCAAGCAGATGCTGGCGCCACATGTGGAGGAACTACGGACATGAAGTGCAGCTATGCGCGCGGCAGGCTGATGGACTACCAGGACGGGCTTGTCGACCGAGAGCAGGCCCTGCGGATCGAGCGACACCTGGCCGAGTGCCCGGCCTGCCGGGCCGAGCTTGGCGGGCTGCGAATGGCCGTGGACCGGCTGGCAGACCTGCCTGAGGCGCCGGCGACTGACGCGCTGACACTCTCCGTCATGGCCCGCATCACCGCCATTCGGGCCGAGGAGCGGAGCGCGAGCAACTGGGCGGCGATCGGCGCGGCAGTCGGCATCGGTGGCCTGGCCGCGGTTGCGGCACTCGTCTTCGTCGCCCTGACTGTCCCCCTGGCGGCGTATGCCCCCGCGCTGCTGGGTATCAAGCCGCTGGCCGGCGAGGCGCTCGCTCTAGGCGGCTTTGCGGCCAATCTACTGCCGTCATTGCTCGGGACGTTTGTCCGGACCATATCAGGCCCGGCGATGTGGGCGATTGGCGTGGACCTCGGGCTGCTCACGGTTCTGATCGTGGTTTTCAGGGCGTTCTCGCGCAGGCGCGTCATGCTGCCGGGAAACGCGTTGCTCCCGGTGTAGGGTTGCCGCGATGCGGAGTACAGGAAATGCCAATGTGGAGGTGTGTCGAGATGGCGGGCAAGGTTCCAGTCAGAGGCTCCGGGGCATTCGAGTGGAACGCGGGCGGCTGGTGGGGCTCGCAGATCGGCGGCACGGCGTGGATGCTCGCCGTCGGCATTGGTATAGCATTCCAGGACATCCGGCCGGCGGCGGTGATGATCGCCGGCGGCATTGTCTCCAACATCGTCGGCACATGGCTGTGGTGCCGCCGAGATCGAGTGAGCCCCCACCGGGCAATCCAGACACTGTTGGGAGTCATCGGGGTGTGCGCGCTGGCCGGGATTGTGTCCCTCGATGCATTCGGGCACGTGCCGGCAAACCAGAGACTGCTTGTGTACTGGTGGCTTGTGTTCATCCCCGGCCTGATGCTGATGTTCTACCTGCGGGAGCGGGAGGCCGCCGCAGCACAGAAGAGAACGACACCCCACGCGGGGCGTGGGAATGAAGGGGATGGGGAATGAGACACACACTCGACAACGCAATGAGGCTCGCGGTAATCGCCGNNCTGCCGTGACCGGGGCGACGGCCCTGGCACAGGAGGATGCCGGCAAGGCTCCCGCAAACCCGGAGAGCGAGACGGCGGCGTCTTCAGGGGCAGGAGCGGCCACAGCCATATCAGATCAGACAGTGCAGGAGTTGACCGAGGTCATCAAGCGGGCCCTCGAGGAGGCGGCTGCGCCCTCAGACGCAGAGGCCGCCTCGGGAACCAAAGGCGACCTCGTGCAGCNNTCGAGGCCGGGCGTGTCGTATCGGGCGATGTCGTCGCGACCGGCGGATCCGTGCTGGTGCGTGGCACCGTCAAGGGTAACGTCATCGCGCTTGATGGGTCGGTGAAACTCGCATCGACCGCGCAGGTGGCCGGCGATGTGGTGGCCTTCGGCGGCGACGTTGAGCGCGAGAGCGGCGCGCAGGTCGGCGGCTCGACGATCAAGATGAGCGCGCCGTGGGCCACTGCGCTGGTCAAGGGTGTCATCGACGAGGTGACTGCCGGGCTGCAGCCAGATGGCTCAGCCGATGACGAGACGCCCTCCGAGGAGGGCACACAGAAGCGTAGAGGCGGCTCCTCGACGTTCGGGCAGCCGGTCCGCGTCGAGAAGGACGAGGTCGTCGAAGGCGATATCTCGTCCTTCGGTGGCCCCGTCGACATCCTGGGGCGTGTGACGGGCAATGTCGGCTCACTCGGGGCGCCGGTAAGCATCTCCGGCACGGTCGAGGGGAATGTCGCCTCCGCGGGCGGCCCGATCACCATCGAGGGCGCCGTCAGGGGCAATGTGGCGTCGGCCGGCGGGGCCGTGAATCTGGGTGAGAGCGCCCGCGTCGAGGGCAGCATCTCGACGATGGGTGGGGCGATCACAAAGGCGCCGGGGGCCTACGTCGGAGGTGGAGAGGAGCAACTGGGCCCGAGCAAGAGCCCGAAGGTGAAGCCGGTGGACGGCGGCAAGAGCCGCGCCGGATGGTTCATGGCGTGGCTCACAACAACGATCATCGGGCTGGTGATTCTCGTCATCCTGGTGCTGGCGCTGCCCGAGCAGATGGATGCCATCGCCGTGCGCATTGCGCAGGAGCCCGGGCGCGCGCTGGCATACGGCTCCGTGGGGCTGCTGTCGGTGACACCCGTCGTCATTGTGATGATCGTTCTGGCGATCACGATTCTGCTGCTGCCGATCTACGGCGCGCTGCTGGCGGCGCTGGGGCTGGTGGGGATGGTGGCGATGGATATCGTGATCGGGCGCTACCTGGGCCGACACTTCGGCCGTTCGGGCGGCTCGCTGCTCGGGGTCGCCCTGATCGGCTTTGCGGCCTGCTCGCTGCTGAGCCTGCTGGTAGCAGTGCCGGTCGTCAATGTGGCGGTGATCCTGTTCCAGATAGCCCTGTTCGTGTTCGGCTTCGGTGGAGCGCTGATGACAGGCTTCGGCATCGATCCGGAGGGTCAGTGGATGTTCGGGCGTCGGCGTGCGGCGGCCGCGGCGGCCCCGCCGGCCATGGCACCCGTTGTGTATCCGCCTGTGGAGCCGCTGGCCGGCGCGCCGGGGCCGGAGGCCAAAGCGCTCGAGCAGTGGCCCGTGGAAGACGTTGCTGGACCTGCCGCGCGGCCCGATGATCTGGAGGCGCCGCCGCCTGCTGACGGTGATCCCGGCGAGGACGACACGGCCCCGACCGTCGGGCGTCCGGGGGACCTCGACGTCTGAGCTATAGTCCCTTCCCCTGAAAGCGATGAAGGCCGCCCCGGCAGAAGGGGCGGCCTTCGGCGTTGACTGGACCGGTGGTGCCAGGTCCCGACTCCCCAGTGTCTGCCTCGCCGCCGTTTGCGGGGGCCCGTCAGGGGCCGCTCATGGAAACCCGAAAGCCGAAGTTGTAGCTTGGGTAGGACGGGTAGTCGTAGCGGCGGAGCGCAGCGCGGCAGGCGTAGCTGACGTCGAGCCACGAGCCGCCGCGGAACACGCGGGAATGGCTGATCTCCGGCCCGGGCGGGTTCAGCTCGGGGCTGATCTGGTAGTAGAAGCAGTCGTANNCCCACACGTTCCCCGCCATGTCGAGGGCGCCACACCAGCTCGCCCCAGCGGGGAAACTACCAACCGGGAAGGTATAGCCGCCGGGGCCCTGGTTACCCACGTTGCAGCACTTCTGGTCATCCCATACGTTGCCCCAGGGGTATACGCGCGACGTGGCCCCGGCGGCGGCGTACTCCCATTCCGCCTCCGTCGGCAGTGTGTAGCCGTAGTAGGCACAGTACGCCTGTGCGTCATACC
>DPJP01000057.1:0-173 GCA_003542955.1 Armatimonadota bacterium | reverse complement strand
ATGGCCCCCGCCCTGGTAGGGGTAGTATTCCGGGTATCGAGGGAACGTCTGCCCCGTGGCATCACAGAAGGCACGATACTGCGCGTTGGTTACCTCACACTGTCCGATCCAGAAGCCACCCAGCGTCACCCGATGTACCGGGCGCTCATCGTCGCTGTAACCATCCTCACTCC
>DPJP01000175.1 GCA_003542955.1 Armatimonadota bacterium | reverse complement strand
TCATCGGGCAGGCCTGCGAGTTCGATTACTCCGGCACCCAGGCCTGCAAGGCTCTCCGCGAGGAGGGCTATGAGGTCATCCTGGTCAACTCCAACCCAGCCACGATCATGACAGACCCCGAGATGGCCGACCGCACCTACATCGAACCGCTCACTCCGCAGATCGTCACCGAGATCATCGCCACCGAGAAGCCCGACGCGTTGCTGCCGACGCTCGGCGGGCAGACGGCGCTCAACCTGGCCCTGCAGCTTTCCGAGAACGGGGCGCTCTCCCGCCACAACGTCGAACTCATCGGCGCATCACGCAAGGCAATCAAGAAGGCCGAGGACCGGGAGCTGTTCAAGGACGCCATGGTCGCGGCAGGTCTCGATGTCCCCGAAAGCGCCTTCGCATCGAATGTCCGCGATGCCCGCGATATCGCCCACCAGATCGGCTTTCCCCTCATCATCCGGCCCTCCGGCACACTCGGCGGCAGCGGCGGCGGGATCGCCAACGACTTCGAGCAACTCGAAATCGCCGCCCGCCGCGGGATCGATGCCAGCCCCATGAACGAGGTGCTCATAGAGGAGTCGGTCATCGGGTGGAAGGAATTCGAACTCGAGGTCATGCGCGACAAGCTCGACAATGTCGTCATCGTCTGCTCGATCGAGAACTTCGACCCAATGGGCATTCACACCGGCGACTCGATCACCGTCGCCCCCGCGCAGACGCTGACCGACCGCGAGTACCAGATCATGCGCGACCAGTCGCTGCGGGTCATGCGCGAGATCGGCGTCGACACGGGCGGCTCGAATATCCAGTTTGCCATCGACCCCGACAACGGCCGCATGGTCGTCATCGAGATGAACCCGCGCGTGAGTCGCTCCTCCGCGCTGGCCTCGAAGGCCACCGGCTTCCCCATCGCGAAGATCGCCGCCAAGCTCGCCGTCGGCTACACCCTCGATGAGATATGCAACGACATCACGCGCGAGACGCCGGCCTGCTTCGAGCCCACTATCGACTACGTCGTCACCAAGATCCCCCGCTGGGCCTTCGAGAAGTTCCCAGGCGCCGACCCGACGCTCATGACGCAGATGAAGTCGGTCGGTGAGGCGATGGCGATCGGGCGCACGTTCAAGGAGTCGCTGCAGAAGGGCATACGCAGTCTCGAGATCAGCCGCTTTGGTCTCGGCGCCGACGGCAAGGGCTCGCACTATGACCTGATGCCACGCGCGGAACTCGAGACCAAGCTGCAGATCCCCCACCCCGACCGCCTCTTCCAGCTCCGCAGCGCGATGCGCGCGGGCATGAGCATCGACGACCTCCACCGCGTGACCAACATCGACCACTGGTTCCTCCACCACATGCAGGAAATCGTGCTGATGCAGGATGAGGTCGCGGCGTACCGTGACGGGGATGGCCTGGAGCCTGATGAGACTGCGCGCGCAGCCGGCTCGCCAATCCCGGCCGACCTGATGCGCAGGGCCAAGCGCGCGGGCTTCTCCGACCAGCAGATCGCCGTGCTGACTCAGACTGACGCGAACCGCGTTCGCACGGCCCGCAAGGCGCTCGGCGTCGAGCCCGTCGTCAAGCTTGTCGACACCTGCGCGGCGGAGTTCGAGGCCTACACACCTTACTACTACCTGACCTACGAGCAGGAGAACGAGCAGCGCCCCTCCGACAAGCGCAAGATCATCATCCTCGGCGCAGGGCCAAACCGTATCGGCCAAGGCATTGAGTTCGACTACTGCTGCGTGCACGCCGCCTTCGCAATGAGCGAGGACGGCTACGAGACGATCATGGTCAACTCGAACCCGGAGACCGTCTCGACCGACTACGACACCTCCGACAAGCTCTACTTCGAGCCGCTCACGCTCGAGGATGTCCTCAACATCTGCGAGAAGGAGCAGCCCTACGGGGTGATGATGCAGTTCGGCGGGCAGACGCCGCTCAATCTCGCCCGCGAACTCGCCGAGCACGGTGTGCCGATCATCGGCACTTCCTCGGATGCCATCGACCGCGCCGAAGACCGTAAGCGCTTCAAGCAGCTTCTCGAGAAGCTCGGCTGCCTGCAGCCCGACAACGACACCGCCACCGACCTCGATGGCGCGCTCCGGGCCGCTAACACGATCGGCTACCCGGTGGTCGTCCGGCCCTCCTACGTGCTCGGCGGCCGCGCCATGCGAATCGTCTATACCGACGAAGCCCTCAGCCGCTACATGACAGAAGCCGTCGAGGCCTCGCCGGAGCGGCCAGTGCTCATCGACCGGTTCCTGCAGGATGCCGTCGAGATCGACGTCGACGCCGTCGCCGACGGTGAGCGCTGCGTCATCGGCGGCATCATGGAGCACATCGAGGAGGCCGGCATCCACTCCGGTGACTCAGCCTGCGTGTTGCCGGCGTTCTCACTGGCCGAGAGCGAGATCGACCTCATCCGCGAGCAGACCAGTGCGCTGGCGCTCGAGCTGGGCGTTCGCGGGCTGCTCAACATCCAGTACGCAATCCGCAATGAGCAGCTCTTTGTGCTCGAGGTCAACCCCCGCGCCTCGCGCACGGTGCCGTTTGTCTCGAAGGCCATCGGCGTGCCGCTGGCCAAGATCGCCGCGCGCGTGATGGTCGGGCAGAGCCTCGAGAGCCTCGGCTTCACCGAGGAGATCAGCCCGCCGCATATTGCCGTCAAGGCCCCCGTCTTCCCCTTCGGCAAGTTCACCGGCGTCGATACCCTGCTGGGGCCGGAGATGAAGTCAACGGGCGAAGTCATGGGCATTGACGCCGGCTTCGGCGCGGCCTTCGCCAAGGCCTACCTCGCCGCGGGCCAGAACCTGCCCGATCGCGGAACGATTTTCATCTCAGTCCGCAACCGCGACAAGCGTGATGCCATCTTCCTGGCCAAGCGCCTCTCGGAGTTGGGCTACGACATCGTGGCTACACACGGCACGGCGAGCGTACTGCGGCGCTCAGGGATCAACGCCGAGGAGATATCGCGCCTCTCGGACCCCTCCGGCGGCCGCAACGCCGTCGACCTGATCCGCGACGGACGCATCGACCTGATCATCAACACGCCGACTGCCGGCCAGGAGCCGCGTGAAGACCAGCTCGCGATCCGCCGCGAGGCGGTCCTCTACGGTGTGCCGGTGATCACCACAATGGCAGGCGCGCTGGTTGCGGGGCTGGGTCTCGAGGCCATGCGCGCGGGGCACATCGACCCAAAGCCGCTGCAGGAGTACCATCGCGCGATGAGGGCGGGGCGTGGATAATCCCCGGTCTGCCTCACCCCCGGCCCCATACGCGCTAACATAAGGGGCGTGGGGTGTC
>DPJP01000177.1:379-13795 GCA_003542955.1 Armatimonadota bacterium | reverse complement strand
AGGTGCCGTTTGCCGTTCTCCCCCTCGTCCCGCCGGGCTGTCGCGTCTCGGTGTTTGAGGTGCGACAGCCGGGATACAGGGAGAGGGGCTGGGGTGAGGCCCAGACGGCGTGAAGGTGCCGTTTGCCGTTCTCCCCCCTCGTCCCGCCGGCCTGCTGCGTCTCGCCGTCTGAGACGGAGCAGGCCGGATACAGGGAGAGGGGGGCGGGGGGGTGAGGCCCGAACGGCGGCACGATGCCCCCCCGCACAGAGAGCGCAGATGAACTCGGCAAAACCGCATGAGGCGACTGCACCCCACGCAATCACCGTGAAAAGACATATATGACTCTATCATTCCCCTTGACTACCAAACGCCTGTTCGTGTATGCTTCTGCCATTATGAAAGAGCGCATGAAGCTCGCGGCAGCGATCATGGTGGGGCTGGCGGTGAGCGTGGGGGCGATGTGCTGGTGGGCGTTTGGGGAGCAGCTTCGGTGCGGGTGCAACGAGGTGGCACGGAGGGTTGGGCTGGGGACGGTGTTCGACGACAGCGCGGATGAGTACGTGTCCTGCGGCTGCACGATCAACCCGGAGGAGCATGGCGTGGCAGACACACAGGTGACGGAGAGCTACAGCTTCAGTTGCACGTTGCGCGTGATGAGCCAGGACCTCTCGCCGATGATGATCAGCGCGGCGACCAAGGAACTCACTATCAGTCTCGCGTCCATGATGTTCACCCTGGTTGATTACACGACACGGGGTGGGTGGCCGGATGGGACCGTGCCTGACGGAAAGGCACCTGGCGCCGATGGGTTCGTGTATCTATGCAGTTTTGGTGATGCGTATATCGAGTATTGGGAGTTCACCGGCGCGCCGACATGGCTGTGGGTCGGCGATGATACAGGATGGGCGGGCGAAGTGAGCATCTCGGTAACATCCACCGTTAGCCAACTGGCACGGACGAGGGACATCACTACCCACATGGGTAGCGATGGCGGGCCAACTCACTCGTCGGAGTTGATGTACCGCGACGAATGGAACCCGAGGGACCAGATGCGCACCGAGATCACGTTCGGTGGGCTCCGAGGCATCACGACCCCTGAGAATCTATGGAGCCACCCTGCGCCCACCTCACAGTTCGCTCCAAACGCCACCCTCCACAAATCCATCGGCGAGCACGACGTCACCTACGGCCGGTTCGAGAGCATTCAGGTCTCCAACATCCCCCTCCAACTCGACGGCCTCTCGAAGAAAGCCGATGGCGCCGAATACTACCTCGTCGGCAACGGCGCCAATATCGACCTCGAAAGCCGCGGCTACCATGTCGGCGATATCGGCGTCGGCGGCGCCATCTCCCCGCCCTTCATGCTCGACCTCACCCGGATAGCCCTCTGCGACTGGGGGCAGACGACCCACAACAGCCGCTATGACAATGTGCTCGTGTGGCTCCATGACGGCAACGCCGTCTGCCCGTGCTGGCAGAGCGCCACGTGCATCTGCCCCGCGCCGCCGGGCTTCTGGCCGCGCAGCCTCGGCGCCGGCATCAACCCGCTCGACTGCTACTGCCCGTTCTGCGGCAGCCAACTGCGCCCGCACGGGATGAACAGGGTCTCCTACATCCCCGCCGCCTGGCCCGATACCTCCCAGACCGACTGGGTGAGCACCGGCCCCTTCGAGGAGTGTACCGCCTGCCCGCTGCCGATCGGTGAGCTGCGGCGCATCTTCTCGCCCTACGTGCAGCGCTTCGCTCCCTACGCCGGCTGGCAGCGCACCGACGGCGCGAAGTGCGAATTCTGGAGCGGGCACATCGGCCTGCTGCTGGACCGCACCTCGCTTCGCGCGAATAACCTCCCTGTGAGCGCCTGATGAGCAACTGGCCTGTGTTGATATTCGGCGTCCCGGGCCTCTCGGCCACGGATTGCCACAGCGACCCACGCTTCGACATCCGCATTCGGCATACGGATGTGAATGCCGACGTGCCCGAGTCGCTGAGTGGGCGACCATCGGCGTGGCGATCTGATGACTTCACCGTCACCGGCGGCGGCATCGGCAGCAGCGCGGCAGTCATCTGCTCGGTCCCTGCCGGTGGTGGAGCCCTCTACCGCGACCTGACGGACAACTGGCTGAGCCGGTGTCAGCACCTCGCCGGCCCCCCATGCGCCTTCGCGATCTTCCCTGTCGCCTACTTCTACCACCGCGCCAACCGCTTCCGCTCCGACTACGGCTCACCGTATGAGGGCTACACCTCCTACGATGAGGATGTCACGTGGTACCAGTCGCACCGCCACCTCGGGATCGAACTGACACCCGCCGATGTGCCGTCCGAGACGACCTTCACCGTGCGCCTCACCTATCGGACGGAGACCGTCGAGGATGATCACCGCACCAGCAGCGACCGGCAGGTGACCTGCAGCCTCTCGGAGCCGCAGACGGTGAGCTACACCGTCAAGTGGAAGAACAACCGGCTGTGGGTGGACCTCTGGACTCGTGAGCGCCCGCGGCTTGAGCATGTCACCCGCGTCGAGATCGACTTCCCGCATGAGGCGATGCAGTGGACACTCGGAGGGGTATGGCTGCGGCGGCACAGCGATCACGACCCGGACCGGGCGGAGGTGACACCGCACACGCTGCTGACCTTCCACGAGCCGAGGCACCTCTACGCCGCGGGCGGGTTGCGCGCGGTCGTCGACGGCAAGTGCGAGCAGGCGCTGCGCACCTCCGGCAACTACAACGTCCACAGCGGGCACGAGCAACTCGTCGAGCACATCAACTGGCTCTACGGGGCGCAGACCGGCACGGATCTCTCCGCCGCGTGGAGCCTGGGACAGTACCTGGGCATCCTCGGCTTCTGCTGCGAGGGTTTCAGCGCACAACTGCCCACGGATTGGGAGGCGCTGACGGAGGACGCGGATGGCGACGTGTTGACTCATGGCTACAGCTTCGACCTCTGCGAGCGGCAGGACTGGCCTGTTGACGCCGAGACATATCCCGGCCGGTTCGGCGCGTACCTCTGGCAGCAGGTGCCGGGGATCCTCTACAAGCCGCACGGCGTGCTGGTGATGCAGGGCGGCATCCACGGGATGGCGAGCGCGCGCGGCCGCTGCCGCGGACGGGTGTTCCAGCGCGAGGCCGGCAGCGGCGACCCCTGGCAGATAGCGGCGCAGCCCTGCAGCGATGGTCACGGCTACTGGGCGGCGGGGCTGGATGTCGTCGCCCGCTACGACGGCGCGGAGCCTATCTATTATGAGTACCGGGTGAATGCCCCGCCGGAGGATACGCTCATCGCGCGACTGTATGAGCGGCAGTGGGAGTGGGCGTGGCTGCGGATCATCGGCGGAGGGAGGCCGTGTGGCGTGTATACAGACCCTGACGGCGTGGCGTGGTATGTGTGGATTCAGAACGGCACGATCCGCGTGGCGTATATGCAGGCGGAGTATGATACATTCCGCTTTGTGACTGATGTCGACACAAGTGGCAAGTATGACAGCGTGGACATCCACGGCGACGGCCGGATGCTGTACGTCGGCGCGCGGCATGCCGACACCGAGAAGATGTACGCGTGGCACAGTTGGGACCTCGGGCAGAGCTGGCAGGGGCCGGTTGAGGTGAGGGTGTGACGCGGGACAGCGTTGGTTGAACTACTTACGCGAATGTGTCATACTACTGGTGGCCGTGTTGCTTGCGTCCGGCATTCGCGACGCAGTCTACCGCGCGGGGAAGTGGGGAGAGTGTTGATGCCGCTGAGGGCTAATCCTGACATCAAGAAGGCCTGCGAAGTGCTGCTCTACGTGGCCGCACGGGTCCCCGACCTGTATGCGGCGCTGAAGGTCATCTACTTCGCGGACAAGGGTCACCTGTCAGAGTATGGACGCCTGATATACGGTGACAGCTATGTGGCGATGAAGCACGGCCCGGTGCCGAGCCTGGCCTTCGACATCGTGCGCGACGCTCGTGGGCGCGCCGACGGTTGCTACCGGACGCCGCCCGAGATCAGGAGCGACATCACCGCCGACGACAGGACATTGACGCCCTGCCGCGTTGCGAATGCTGATCTGCTCAGCGAGTCGGAGATCGAGTGCCTTGATGCCGCGATTGACCAATATGGCGGGATGTCGTTCGCCGAGTTGAAGGCCATAAGCCATCGCGAGCCCGCATACCAGGCCGCGCGCGACAACGACTTCATCCCGATCGAGGCGATTGTTGCGTCACTGCCCGATGCCGATGACTTGCTTGATTACCTCGCAAATGGGTAGCCTGCCACTGGTTTCACGAACAGCGATCGGTGGCAATACTAGCGGTACGCAGATGATGTGTTCGTCACTGTCTGTTCGGTTAGTAGACCGTGGCTCTGCACGCCCACGGGGGAATGGAGACGGTTGCGGTGAAGGAACGCTCGATGGCCAGCGCGCATGATGTCGCGGCCTACATTCTGAGCAAATCGGGCCGCATGACTGCCATGAAGCTGCAGAAGCTCGTGTACTACTGCCAGGCCTGGTCGCTTGTCTGGGACGAGCGTCCGCTGTTTGCTGAGAGGATCGAGGCCTGGGCCAACGGCCCGGTGATCCCCGCGCTGTATGACGTTCACCGTGGCAAGTTCGAGGTCGAGAAGTGGCCTGAAGGCGATCCCACGAGACTCGACCAGTGTGCGATTGAGACTATAGACGCCGTCGTCGAGTTCTACGAGCCCAGGAGCGCTCAATGGCTGAGCGACCTCTCCCACATGGAAGCACCATGGCGCGATGCCCGTAAGGGTCTGCCCGAGGGCGAACGCAGCAACGTCGAGATAAGGCACGCATCCATGGCCGAGTACTATGGAGGGCTCCCCAGCGATGTCTCGGCGTAGGAAGCCCTCTATTCGCAACGCTCCACCCACGACCGGCAAGCAGCCCCGCGTCGAGGGTCTCCCCGACCCGAGTGGGCAACACCCCGTCTGGTCATTCTCTATCGTCGATGTGGGCGGGCCGTGGTGCTTCAGTTGCCTGCCCGGCAAGGACCTCCCAGGCGTGCTGACACGATTGGGGCAACTCGAAGGGATGACCTGGACGGAGATCGAGCAGGGAACCGGAAGCCACTTCGTCCCATGCAGTCGACTGGTCGCCGAAGCGCGCAGACGCCTCCAAAACCTGCATCACGACGACCTCGATGAGTTGTTCTCTCTACGGATCAAGAGCAAGCCACGGATCTGGGGCATTCGCATCGGCCCCGTCCTCCGAGTGCTCTGGTGGGACCCAGACCACCAGGTGTGCGAGTCGACCAGAGGGTAGGCCTCCCCAAGTCAACACGCGCGACACCCATGCGTAGGCATCCCCACCGTCGTGCTCCACGCTACGCGGGCTGCCCGAACATGCTGCCACACCGCCCTCATGCCGTGCTACACAACGCGATGGCTGAGACGCTCCCCCCCGAGGTTAATCCCCATGCACATCAAGACCGTCTGCAACCTGATACTCGACAACCCCCATGCCGATGGGCGGATAGAGAAGTGGGGCATCGGCCGCGATTGGCCCGCTGCCTCGCACGAGCTGATCCACCCGCACTGGCCGCCCGCGCTCGGCGGGGCCGGGAGCTGGATATCCGACGGCCGCGTCGAGTACATCGCCCCGCTGCAGGCTATCGCGCCGATCGGCTATCACAGCCGCGTATCGATGTCACTCGATGACTGGAACATCCGCAGCGGGCAGTGGCGCGAGACCTCGGAGGCCGGATCGTTCCGCGGGAGCTTCCTCCAGTTTGCCGACGGCCGTCCGCGGCGCTATGCCGTCGGCGCGCACGGGTGGCTGCGGAGCAAGGGCGACTGGCCGCTGAATCTCATGCTGCTCACGCGTCGGTATACCGCAAGCCAGGATGAGACCGAGCCGCCTGTGTTCATGATCGGCTTCGCCGGCGACGGCGTCTGCCCGCAGTATGCGCTGGTGCTGCCGGGGCTGGCGATGGGCGGGGTGTGCTGGCAGCAGCTCGCGGGCCGTGACAACGCACTGCTCGCCTACCCGACGCTGCTCGGCAGGCCGGCGGGGGAGACGGTGTGGTCGCCCATCACCGACTTTCTGTACGGCGGCGCACCCCAGGCCGTCTCCGGCTTCGCCGAGACCTATCACGTGGATGCGGTGCGGATCGAGTATNNGCGCGCTGCTGATCAACTTCTCGAGCGCCAGCCGCACATGGAGCTATCGCGGCAAGTGGCTATACCGCGGTCGCACGCAGGTGGACTTCCACATGGCGCCCGGGCCCGTCGAGGTCCTCGTCATGGGCCATACGGCGGCCTTCTCGCTGCTGCCCCTGGTCTACCCGGATGAGGCCGTGCTCGATGCCGCCGACTGGTTCGGCCCGCCGGGCGCGTTCACACAGACTCCGTACTACCGCTGGATTGCCTCGCAGCCGCCGGGCACCTCGCTGAGCGTGAGCGCCCATCCCGCCTCGCACGACACAGTGGCGAAGCCGCGGGTGCGCTTCGGCTCGAGCGGCGTGGCGCGGCCGGTGCTCTACACAATCCAGGAGTTCCGACCCGCGCAGATCGGCAGCGGCGAATCCGCGCCCGTCCACAGCCAGGCCAATGACGCCCTCCGCGTGCGGGAGGCCTCCGGCACGCTCACCGACCGCCGACGCGGCGCGACCATGCGCGCGAGCATCGAGGCGAAGACCGGCAGTGAGCTGGTCGAGCTGAAGCCCAATGGGAAGGTCTCCGCCGCCGTGGGTCTCGAGGACGATGCCGGCATCGCCATCATGCACAGGCAGTTCACCGGCTACCTCGCGCCGGCGGAGTACGACATCCGCTCACCCGGCCAGGTGCGCGCCGAGATCGAGGCGGCCGACGGCATCGACACGCGCCTGGTGCACAAGCGCATGCTGCTCAAGCCCAGCTTCGCCGGATGGCCGGTTGATGAGGCGTTCCGGTACATCCTCAACTGCAGCGGCATCCCGGATGCGCTGATGAGTACGCAGGCCGACCTCGCAGCGCGGCTGGGCGCCTACTATCACCTCCCGCTGAGCGCCACATCCGCCGAGCCGGTGCTGAAGTTCACTCCCGACATCGGCGTCATCGAGGCGCTCGATACCATCTGCCGCGTGCGCGCGCTCGAGTGGGGCGTCAACGAGGAGGGGGTCTACTTCCTGCGGCAGCCGGTGGTCTACGAACCGGGAGCCGAGGTCTGGACGCTCGATGACGACGCGACCGCAGAGGATGACTTCGTCTACTCGCTGCAGGCGGCCGGGAGCCTCGATGAGTTCGTCAACATCGTCTTTGTGCTGACCGGCTCGACCTGGAGCGCGCGGGCCAGCTGGCTGTGGGACTCCGCGAGTGTGCTCGACCCCACCGACAGCGCCTACATCGGCGACGACTGGTGGCATGTCGAAGTGCTGCCGGATGCCGACCACCCGGAGCTGATCGCGAGACATCTGTGGGAGCGGCGGCAGACGCTGCGGCGGATGCTGTTCTTGTCCAACGCGAGCAGGCCGGACCTGATGCCCGGGGCCTTCATCAAGGTGCAGGCCGACGGCATCGGCGTGCCGGCGGGCAGCATCTTCCGGATTGTGAAAAAGGACTGGCGCTGCTCGGCGGACGGCAACGACTTCGAGCAGGTCTTCGAGGCAGTGATGATACTGGAGGCGGACGCATGAGAAGCGACATCCCACGCGGGCCGATGATGATCCGGCGCATGCTGCGTGCCACGCGCGAGCCGCTGCACCAGACGGTGGCGACAGATGGGCCCGCCGGCCACATGCCCGGGGAGGGCGTGTCGTTCGGCATCACGGAGGCGTTCGGCAGCGTGCTGGACTTTCGTGCGCTGACCACTCGCGGCTACTGGACAGAAGACCACGGATGGGGTCTGCACTGCATGCGGGTGGTGTCGGGAGGGCATCTGGATGCCTGAATGGCCCTTGCATGACGAGGTCCGGAGTTGGTATGATGTGAGAAAATCTCACATGGGTGGTCTGTGATATGGACATAGGCGCCAGGATCAGAGCGGCACGCGAGGAGCTGGGCATTACCCAGGCTGCACTGGCGGATGCGGTGGGCGTGCCCCGTGAGGCGGTTTCGCGGATGGAGAGCGGGGAGAGGGCAGTCAAGGTCGGGGAATTGGCCTCCCTGGCCCGTGAGCTTGTGCGCCCCGTTTCGTACTTCTTGACCGACGAGGCCCCTGCGCGGCTCGCCGTCGGCGCGTACCGGGGCACGAGGGCCAATCACGGCTCGAAGCGCGCCGAACTCTGGCTTCGACTACGGCTTGGGGACTTCGTGCATCTGTGCCGGGAGATTGGTCTGCAGCAGGACCTGCCATCCATCATGGTGACCGGGGGGAGCATTGCCGCGGCACAGGCCGCCGCGCGCGTCGTGCGAGACCTGGCCCGGATCGGCAGCGCACCAGTCGCGGACCTGCGCGGGCTGGTTGAGTCTGTCTTCAATGTGCCGGTCTTCGGCAGGCAGATCGAGGCCGCATCGGGGCTGTCGGGGATGATCCTCTTCGACGGTGAAACCGGGCTTGCGGCCATGCTGATCCGCGCCGATGAGTACGATGCGCGGAGACGGTTCACGCTGGGCCACGAGCTTGGCCACTATCTCTGGCGACGCGCTCGGGGTGAGCTTTCGCCAAGCGTGCTCGTCTCGAGCGGCGATTGCCTTGCGGGCAGCGAGGAGGAAGAGCGTTTCGCCAACGCATTCGCGGCGGAACTGATTGCTCCGGAGGAAGGGATTTGCGCCTATATGGCCGAGGCTGCTCTGGATGCAGCCGACCCTGAGCATCTCATGCGGATTGCGACCCACTTCGGGATCAGCTTTCAGGCGACGACCTACCGGCTGCAGAGCATCGGACTGCTCGATGCCGCCGTCGCCGAGCGGCTCCGGGCCGAGACTCGCCCGACGCAACTCAGCGGGTTCAGGGATGCCCCGGGGCTTTTCGCGCCTCAATCGGCGTTGTTCCACAGCCTGGTTGTCCGCGCCTATGCCGCGGACGCTCTCGACGCCGGGCGATGTGCTGAGATGCTCGAGATGACAACCGCCGAGTTCGTCGACATGGTCGATGGTACCAATCACGACAGCCTCTCCGCGACATGGCTCACCAGCGCCTCGTAGACACCAGTATCTGGATCGCGTTCGGCCGAATCCGCAGGCTCAACACCCTCCTGAGCATGCCGGACCTGGCAGTGTCGGCATCCGTCCGGCGCGAGTTGATACGCGGCAAAGACAACCTCGCCGAGGCCGTCGCGCACCTGGTGATCGACGACGTCGACGAGCAGCAGATCGACGGCGGCGAGGTCGCGTTGCGTATCTGGATGCTCCACGATGGGTGTGGCATCTCGCTGGCCGATGCCGGGCAGGTCATTTACGCGAGTCGCACGCCGGGTGTGATCCTCTACATGCGCGACCGCAACGCGCAGCGCGTCGGCGCCCGTGTCGGCGCGGACGTCCGGGATCACCGGGCGCTCGTCGACGACATGCGAACGCTACGCGTCCTGGGAGACCGTGCGGCAGAGCGGCTGCGTGATGCCCTCGACGCGGAATTTGAGCGTTCGCGTCGGTAGCTCGGGTTGCTCCATCCCTCACTGACTTCGCCACGGAATGCACCTCTACGAAGCCTCGGAGCCTGAAACCTCGCACGCTCCCCGGCATGCTCTTGCGGGGCGCGCGCGGGCGGGTCTCCCTCAGCCGCACACGGCAGCGGCCTCGCTCGGCCCGCCCCTCCAAACATGTCCACCGCATGCCACGCAAGCCCCAGGCCCCCAGCCCGATCCACGGCCCAATCACGAAAGGCGGAATCGCCATGAGCACACATATAGTCGGCCCCAGGGTGTATGAGGCCAAGACCGGCGCCGACCGCTGGTTCCCCGTCTATCTTGTCGATGCTACCGACGGCTGCAGCGCGGAGACCGGCATCGCGCACGGCTCGCTGAGCGTCAAGTATTCGCCCGAGGGCGCGGACTCGCTCAGCAGCTACTCCCCCGGCGCGGACAACTGGCGCGAGGCGGGCGAGGGCAAGTACTGGCTGCGTATCGGCTCCGATGAGTTCAGCGATGAGCAGCAGTACGCGATCAGTGTCGCGGCGACGGGCTGCCGCACCGACGAGTTCTCAGTCGATGCCCACGACCTGCTCTTCGGCGAGCTGGTCGACGACATCGGCGACATCGCCTACGCCATCGATGACATCATCTATGATGTCGAGATCGGCGGCGTGGTCGTCGACAGCATCAACAACGACGCCATCACCGCCGCGGCCGTCGCCACCGGCGCCATCGACGCCCTCGCGCTGACCGCCGACGCCCTCGCCGAGATTGCCGATACGGTGTGGCGCGAACTGATCTCAGACCACGAGGGCACACCGGGCAGCTTCGCGGAGGTCCAGCGCTGGGTCATCCAGGCGCTGTGCGGGAAGATCCTCTGCAACAGCACAGACAACACGCTGCGCATCTACAACACCGACGGCGCCAGCGTGCTGGTGACGCTGACCCACGCCGAGATCGGCGACCAGGTCAGCCGTGTGCCGGATAACGTGGTGCTCTGAAGGCTGCATCATTGCGCGGAGGTCTGAGAGTGAACAAGAGCCTGGATGAGTTGCGGCGGAGGATCAAGGCCGGCACGCTGAAGAAGCAGATCAATGCCATCGTGCCGGAGCAGTGTGAGACGGGCTGGGGGAAGGCCACCTGGCGCGAGCCTCTCGAGCGGACGACGCGGGTGGTCAATGTCACCGGCTGGGACCTGTGCGAGATCGGCTACACCCTCGCCGGCGGGTTCCTCCGGCATGCCGACTGGGACTACACGACGCTGAGCATGGGGCAGTCGTGGATTCGGGAGCGGCAGTGGTGCGGGATCGATCCGGGCTCGAACAGCCACGACCGGGAGTTCGCCGAGGACCTCATCGACCTGGCCGACATCGTGCACCTCAACGGCGGGCATGACTGGTGGTTTCTGGATCGGCTGGACCTGCGCGGCAAGCGGCTGCTGATCCATCACCACGGCGGCACCTATCGGCGCACCTGGCGGCGGCTGGAGGTGCTCGAGACGCGTGCGGGATACGGACGGCTCGTCAGCACGCCAGACCTTCTGATGTATGCACGCGGCGGGCGCTTCGCCCCGGCTGAGTGGCTCCCGCATCCGGTGGACCTGAGTGAGCTTGACCGCGCTATCCCGCGCTGGGAGAAGCCCGACGGCGGCCCGGTTGACGTGCTGCACGCCTACACGATCAAGGGCAACAAGGGAACGGACCAGTTCCTGTCATCATGCGCGGAGGCGCAGCGGATGGGGGCACGCCTGCGGCCGGGGCTGATTCACTACGTCTCCCGCCGGCAGAGCCTGTGGCTGATCAGCCAGGCGGACATCTACTTCGCGAGCTTCCACAACGGCCCCGGCATGGCGGCGCTCGAGGCGATGGCGATGGGCATCCCGACCCTGGCCGGCTGCAGCGAGGCCGAGCTTGGCTGCCAACTGCGCGCGCTGGATGTGAGCCGGGCCGAGGAGCTGCCGTGGCTATACGTGACGCCGGAGAACTGTGGGCGGGTACTGCGGGAGCTTGCCGCCGATGCCGACCTCCGGAGGCACTGGGGTGAGAAGGGGCGTCGCTATGTCGAGCAGTGGCATTCGGCGCCGGTGGTGGTGGAGAAGCTGATGGGCATCTACGAGCGGACCCCCGAGTGCAGGGGCGTGGTGGTTGGGAATGCGGTGGTTATGGGGAAGTGATGTGCCGGAACATCGCCGGGCGGTCTGGTGTTGAACAAGAGGGCTGATACCATTCCCGTAAGCACTTGGTGCTAGAAATGCAGGAGACAACAGGCAGCGTGCCGAAATGTGGGTTGCAGTTACTTGGTCGGGGTGACTCATCTCGCTACAGAGCCTGAATACCAAGCAGGACCCGACCCATGATGTAGGCATGGGGTGTGTCTCGACGGACCCGCAGCTTGCGTTTCGCCTCAGGAGGTGCAACACATGGGCACAGATGCCGACCGCAACACCAGTGGGGTGGAGTTGTGGAAGCTCGAGGAGGACCTGTATGAGCAGCACCCGGAGATCAAGCAGGCTCTCGAGCTGTTTGAGTTGAGCTTCGCCGAGTACGTACAGGCAGTGGATGCCGAGACACCGACGCAAGTCTGCTGGGCCACCGACACTCGAGGGTGCTGAAGATGGCGACCTGGGATGAGCTACTTCAGGAACTGCAACAGACGCTCACGGAGAACGGGCAGCATCCGGACTTCGACAGGTTCCGCCGGTCGAAGATGCACGCCGTGAGCGACATCACCGGGCGCCCTCTACTTGTCTACGCCACCGACTTCCTGGACAGCGAGAAGGTGCGAGCGTGCCGTGGCGAAGTGATGATAGACATCAGAGACAAGGTCGGGTTTCGTGAGCTGGTCCGTTCAGTGAATGCCGACGCTGTAGATGTACTGCTGTTCAGTCCCGGGGGTATTGCAGAAGCAACAGAGAGCATCGTAGAGATACTGCGCAGTGCCTATGGTCATGTGCGTTTCATCGTGCCGATGATCGCCAAGAGCGCAGCCACGATGCTCGCGCTCTCGGGTGACGAGATACTCATGGACGAGGTCAGCGAACTCGGGCCAACGGATCCCCAGCTCCAAATGGTACGTGACGGCCAGACGATTCGCGCTCCTGCCGGCGCAGTCCTCGCGCAGTTCGAGGCTGCCAAGTCCAGCCTCTCCAAGGACGCCTCGCTAACCCCCGTATGGCTCCCAATCCTTAGACAGTACGGCCCGTCGTTGTTGGCCGAGTGCCAGACGGCCATTGACCTATCGCGTACGCTCGTTGGGAAGTGGCTCAGGGAGTACATGTTTGCCGCGGACGATGATGCGGAGGCGAAGGCGGAGCACATTGCCACCTATCTGGCGACCCATGAGAACTACATGTCTCATGGCCGCAGGGTGGGGCTTACCGAGCTACTGGCCCTGGGAGTGAAGGTCCTCGACCTGCGCACGAATCCACAACTCCATGACGCTGTATGGGACCTGCAATACGCTATCGATATCACGTTCCAGGGCACATCCGCCTTCAAGATCTTCGAGTCAACTGGCGGTGCCGCACTCATTCGACTGATCCGGCCGCTGGTTTCGCGCGGACCATCTGGACAGGGCGACGGCGTGGAACGGGCGCGCGAGTAGTTGCATGGGCCGCGGTCCGCGTACCGCAGGAGACCAGGAGAGCCCGAGCCTGACGCTCCACACAGTGCATCGGCCCATGTCCGGCATCTGCCGATCAGCTCCTCCACTTGCTTCCCCCGCAGCCACCAGCCCTCATTCCTGATGTTCACCCACAGCAGGGGCCTCGCTCTCGACTACCCGCGCAGCCCACTCGATGAGATCCCGGACTTGCTCCAGCACGCTCGCGACGGTCTTGGTGCACGGTTCCGGCTCGCCGCGGTAGCAGTCGGGGCAGGTACGCAGGATGCCTGCCAGGTGTGGAGCCCTCACAGCGGCCTCCTGCTCCCATGACGTACCCGTGCATGCC
>DPJP01000177.1:0-351 GCA_003542955.1 Armatimonadota bacterium | reverse complement strand
CCCTTAGGAGGTCCGGCGCCCGGTCCCGGGTTTCGGCGCACACCGTGCTCCGGCCGAACGCGCAGCAGACTGCGTTCCCGGCGGCTACGGCAGCCAGGCCCGCATTGGTGATCGCGGGCGTCCGGTAATCCCTCTCGACGCAGAGTCCCGCAGCTTCGAAGAACCTGACGGACTTCGTCATATAGTCGTGGGGCGTCGACACCGCCATTTCCTCTCTCCGTGGCCCAGGCCCCCGGCCGGATCATCCATCGCGCCAGGCGTCTGAGTGCAGGTCGCGACTGACGTGCTTTGCGCTTGCTGTATCGACCCCACCCCGCAGGATGGTAAGGCGGTCCGGCACACAAACCACTC
>DPJP01000229.1:27243-27405 GCA_003542955.1 Armatimonadota bacterium | reverse complement strand
GGGCGGGGAAACTCCCGGGGTGTACCGGAGAGAGAAACGTGTGGAGCGATGCCCGATGGACGCAATCAAGCTGCTCAGCACCCTCGCCCTCATCACCTGGATTGTCCTCCCTGCGTGCGCGAAGACGCAGCGGACGCTGTATAGCGATGAGCAGATTCGGAC
>DPJP01000229.1:25846-27163 GCA_003542955.1 Armatimonadota bacterium | reverse complement strand
CCGCGACGGCGCGGTATCCTCGGCTAACAAGTACCTGGCGATCCCGGACGAGGAGTTCGCCAAGTGGGTGCCTGACCCGCGCATACCGCGCTCAATCTACGTGCACGAGACCGGCTGCCCGAACTGCGGGCTGGCGGTGCGCAAGCACGGNNGCGTGGATCATCACGCCGGAGAAGCCATACAAGGTGGAGTGCCCCAGTTGCCATAACGTCTACCCGAGCAACGATTACCAGGCGTTCATCGATTCGGGCTTCCAGGATCGCTCGCTGCTGACGGGTGATCACCCCGATGACGGCTGGGGTTGGAAGTCGCCCGATCACGGAGACCACAAGTTCTGGTTCGTGGGCTGGTACAACCACTGGATGACCCAGCGGAGGCTCTTGCCGGCAATCAGGGAGCTGGCCAACGCCTACCTCTACAGCGAAGACCCAAGATACGCGCACAAATGCGCCGTGCTGCTGTGGCAGTTGGCGGAGTACTACCCGGATTACGACTATGTGAACCAGTCCCGCATCGGGACGGAATTCAACCGCGGCTACCACGGCAAGCTGTTCTACCACACCTGGGAGACCCGGACGGTGCAGGCGTGCGGTCGGGCCTACGATGCCATCTTCCCTGCCCTGCTGACGGCCGATGCCGAACTCGAAACGTTGACGGGCCGGAGCACCGAACAGATCAGGCACCTGATCGAGGAGCAGCTACTGCGGGCGATGGCGCGGGAGATCGTCAATGAGACGATGGCTATTGCCGGCAACTATGGGATGCACCAGATGGGCCTGTTGCAGATCGCCGCGACGCTCAAGGACACCCCTGGCGAGCCGAGCAGCGAGCAGATGGTCGACTGGATACTCAATAACGAGCAGTACAACGTCTACACGATGATGCCGGTCTACGACGCGCTCTACAACCTCGTCTACCGCGACGGGACGCCCTTCGAGTCTCCCGGCTACAACCTGGGCTGGGTGAGCGAACTGACGCAGATTGCGGAGTTGCTGCGAGTCAATGGCGTGGACCTTACGACTGCCCCACGCTTCAAGAAGCTCTACGACTGGACCATCGACATGGTCTGCGCGGGCGAGTTCACACCCGCCCTGGGCGATTCGGGGAACATGTCCAGCCGCGGGAGGATGTGGCGAGAGGGGCTCTACCTGTCGGCCTATCGCGCTTACGGAGACCCGCTTTACGCCCGCATACTGAGCGAACTCAACCCCAATGCCGGGCGCGAGATAGACGCCGAGCCGATCGAGGAGCGCGTTGCCGAGGACGCGGCAAAAGTGACCGAGATACCGGGCTATGCGAACAAGCATCTCGCGGGCT
>DPJP01000229.1:18973-25820 GCA_003542955.1 Armatimonadota bacterium | reverse complement strand
TGCCCGACTTCGGCTACCCGGAGACGGCGAACTCGACCGACCCGCGCCGCGCAGGCTTCTTCGCCCACACCATCTCGCACAATACCGTGATGGTGGACCGCTCGCCACAGCAAGGCGGCCGCGGACGCTGCCTGGCGTATGACCCGGGGGCCGTCTGCGCTTACGTGGAGGCCGCCAACCCCAACGTCTACCCGCAGTGCGAGATGTATCACCGCAGCCTGGCAATGGTCCATGCGTCGCCGACACGCAGCTACTTCATCGACATATTCAGGGTCAAGGGCGGCACCCAGCACGACTGGCTGGTGCATGGAACGCATGCGGATTTCTCCTCCGACCTGCCGCTGTCGGCCGTACGGACGGAGGGCACGCTGGCTGGGCCGGAGGTCAAGTACGGCCACTACCACGATGATGAGAAGCTCGGGGCGGCGCCGTACGGCTCGGTGAACTACTTCGGCTACAGGGGGTCATCGTTCCAGTTCCTCTACAACGTTCAGGAGGCCCCGCTGCAGTCCGGCGCCTGCGCGCGATGGGATATCATTACCAGCGGCAAGCGGGCGGCGCCGCTGGTGAAAGCCAATGACGGGGCGTACCTGAAGGCCTATATGCTCGGCGAGAGCGAGCAGGTCTACGTCTGCGGCGGCAAGCCGCAGCAGAACCAGGCCGGAACGCCGGAATCGGTGCGCTTTGTCGTCCGACGGCGCACGGGCGAGGACCTCAGCAGCACATTCGTGAGCGTGTTCGAGCCCGGGGCCGGCGCGGAGCTTGTATCCGGCGTCGAGGCGCTCCCGACCGGGAGCGACGATGCTCTAGCCGTCAAGGTGACGCTGACATCAGGTGAGGTAGACTACTACTTCAATGCGCCGGAGCCCGTGGAGATCGAGGTCGATGGCATCCGCTTCTCAGGCCGCGTCGGCTACGTCACAATCGACGGCAGTGGCCAGGTCACGCGCGCCTACATCCACGACGCCACCGCCATCCAGAAGGGCGGCTGGGAACTGCGGGCAGACCCCTCCGGGCGAACGACCATCGCCACGTGTGACTACAGCGCCAACAGCGTCACCCTGACTGAACCCGTCCTGGCGACGCGGCACGCGCGGGGGAGCACCGTCGCAATCGACCTGGGGGGCTACGGAGCATCCTTCGAGGTGCGCGACACAGAGGGCAACAGCATGCTGCTCTTCGGCGACCAGGACCCGCTGTGTTCGCGGGCGGTGATCGACCAGGTGGTGCCCGCGGAGCGGAAGCTGCTGACCGGCACCACGCTCTACTTCGTCCAGCCGGGGATGCACGTGCTCAACGAGCGGCTCGAACCCGTGGCGCGCGTTGAGAGCACGAGTTCCGGCGCGGTCGTGCTCGACAGGCCGCTGGCGGCGGATGCGCTCCCGGATGCCGACGCCGATGGCGTTGTGAGGGCCTACTTTGCCGAGTACGGCCCCGGCGACATCGTCACGGTGCCTTCGAGCCTGAGGTATGAGAAGCGGTAGGGCAGGTTGGGGCATGTTCGCTAACATCAGAACTCCTGATATTGGCTGGGTTCGGCGCGATGAGCCCCTGTGCGAGCGGAGGTCACCTGCTGGATGCCGCGGGAGATAGATGTCCAGATTCCAGGTCACGNNGAGGTACGTCCCGACTCACCTCACCCGCCCAGCATCTCGATGGCAGTCTGTGCCAGGCAGGCCGCACCCAGCGGCAGGCACAGCGTGTCATCGAAATCGAACCGATTGGTGTGCAGGGAGGCCGTGAAGCCCTTCTGCTCGTCATAGGTCCCCAGGCAGAAGCCCGCCGCGGGAATCGCGCCGACGGTGCCGAAGTAGGCGAAGTCCTCTCCACCCAGACCCGCTTTGCGGCCCGTGAGCAGTTTCTCGGCGCCGACCGTCGCCTTCGCCGCAGCCTCGATCTGGTCGACGACGCCGTCATCATTCACCAGCGGCGGATACCCCTCGACGATATCGACGGTCAGCTTCCCGCCCATCGCGCTGACGATCTTGCGCAGGTCCTTCTGCAGAAAGCGGAGCAGCGCTTCGCGCCCCGGGGTCTCGAGCGTGCGCATGGTGCCGACGAGGGTCACGCTGTCGGAGAGAACGTTGCGGCGGGTGCCGCCCTGGATCGTGCCGAAGGTGACGAGCTTGCGGTCCAGCGCGTTGGTGTGACGGCCGATGAACTGCTGGATCGCGATGAGTACCTGCGCGGCTATCGAGATGGCGTCGACACCGTTATCCGGCCTGGCCGCGTGCGAACTCACGCCGTGGATGGTCAGGTTGATCTCGTCGGTCTGGGCGTTCTTGACGCCGCGGACCGTAGCGACGTAACCGCTCGGGGCGTCCGCGGCGACATGCAGACACGCAATCGCGGAGACCTTCGGGTTCTGCAGGCACCCATCCTGGATCATCTTCAGCGCCCCGCCGGAGCCCTCCTCACCGGGCTGGAAGACGAGCTTGACGTTCCCCGGCAGAGCATCCGGCATACCCGCGAGGATCGCGCCGGCGCCGAGCAGGCAGGCGACGTGGGCGTCGTGCCCGCACGCATGCATCAGGCCGGGTATCTCGGAGGCGTACGCAGCGCCTGTCTGCTCGAGTATCTCGAGCGCATCCATGTCCGCGCGCAGGCCGACGGTCTTGCGCCCCTTCGCGCCCCGGACCAGGCAGGTGACGCCCGTCTCGCCGACGCCCGTCCGGACCTCGGTCAGCCCCAGAGCGGCCAATTCATCGACGACGTAGGCGGCGGTCTGGTGCTCCTGCATGCTGGGCTCGGGGTTGCGGTGGATGTGCCTGCGCCACCCCACGAGCTGGTCGGTGAGCTGGAGCGCGGCGGCCATCACCCGTGCGCCGGTGTTCTTCTTCGAGGCAGCCATGGCAGTTCATCTCCCTGGAGTGCATGGTTCGTGAAACCGAGCAGGCACGCACAGCGCGTGGCCTCCTGCGTGCCCTGCCGTCGGTCAGACGGTCTCCGGTACCGTGGGACACCAGTAGAGGTCCTCCGCGCGGACGCCGACGACGTGCGCGATCTCACGGTGGTAGGAGAAATCCCCAAACTCCGCCTTGCGGTGCGAATCGGTGCCGACGGCCAACTCGACGCCAGTCTCCCAGGCGAGCTTCGCCATGCGGATGTCCTCATCGCGACAGATGCTGTGGGAGTTGATCTCGAGCGCGAAGTCATACTCGCCGGCGATATCCACGAGCCACTTGATGAGGTCGTCGGTGATCTCGTAGCCCTTGCCGCGCATGGGCCGGAAGGGGTGTGCCAGCGCGTCGATGTTGAGCTTCGCGAGGTGGCCGACCATGGTCTGGAACTGGTCGTAGACCTCCTCGACATTGGCCTCGGCACGCAGCGCCGGGAAGGTGTGGGCGACCCCGAGCAACAGGTCGAAGTCGCCGAGGCGGTCCTCGTCACAGACAATGGTACCGTCGATGAAGATATCCAGCTCTATGCCCAGCAGCATCCCTCCCGTCTGGACGGCACGGACATCCTCGATGTAGGAGGCGATGCGGGCGGGACCTTCATCGCGGCAGCTGTCGAACACCTCTCGGGGGTTGTCTCCCCAGAACGCCCACCTGTTGTCGGGGGGATAGAAGAGCTGGGCGCTGTGATCGGTGATAGCGAAGACGGCATCGGTGCTGCGGGCGATATCGACATACCAGTCAAGGGTTACATCCTCGGCGCACGCCGAGCGTTCGGTGTGGCAGTGCACATCACATAGACTCATCTCTGGACCTGACTCTCTTCAGCAAACCTGGAACGTGTACAGCCCCAGATGATACCCGACGGCGCAATTGAGCACAAGGCTCGGAGGGAGGGAGCCAACGCCGGAGGAGGAAATGCCACAGGCAATGCGCCTGAGAGCGTCAAGCCGGGAGGGAGAAGCACCCATGATCGAGGGCCATGATGTAGCATCGACAATCGGCGGCTGTGCGGCCGGTCCGGAGGGGGCAGCGCGCGTCGGGGCACGCATTCTCGAGCAGGGCGGCAATGCCTTCGATGCCGCAGCCGCGGCAGCCATGGCCTGCTGCATCCTGCAGCCCGCCAGTACCGGCATCGGCGGCTATTGCGGCTGCGCCGTGGTCAAGGAGGGGGCGAGCGGGCGGGTCTGGTCGGTGGACGGCAACGCCCAGGCGCCGCGTGCCGTCAGCGACGAAATGTACCGGCCGACGAGACCCGCTCCGGACGCCAACGGGCTCAATGAGCGCGAGTACAATGCGACGGTGGCCAACGATGAGAATATCTACGGTTCGCGAGCCATTGCCATGCCCGGTATGGCTGCGGCCATGGGCACGATTCATGAGCGCTGGGGGCGCCTGAAGTGGGCCGAAATCGTGGCGCCGTGCCGGCAACTGGTCGAGGACGGTTTCCCGTACGCTGCCACAGCCGGCCAGATCAGGAGCATGCGCGAGCAGCTGCGCCGCTTCCCCGAGACTGAGAAGCACCTGATGCCGGAGGGCAAGGAGCCCTCGGCCGAGGACATCTGGCATCGCCCCGACATGGAGTGGACGCTGCGGCGGCTGGCGGAGGCCGGATGGCAGGATTTCTACCAGGGCGAGATCGCCCGACGCATCGCCGATCACATACAAGCGACGGGGGGCATGATCACTCTCGATGACCTCGCCGGGTATGAGGCGCGCGTGACCGAGCCTTTGAGCATCGAGTACCACGGCGCGCGCGTGCATACGCCCATCCTGCCCAACGGCGGCCATTCAGTGCTGCAGCACCTGAAGATGTGGGAGCAGTTCGAGAGCGTGGAGATCGACTCGTGGGAGTTCTGGCATCGGTTCATCGAGGTCTCGAAGCTCGCGTGGCGGGACCGGCTGCAGTTCCTGGCCGACCCGGATTTCGCCGACGTACCGGCCGAGCGGTTGCTGTCCGCGGACTACTGCTACGGCCGCACGCAGGGGCTCCGCGACTTCCCCCATCGCGTGGATAGGCTCGACCCCGCGCGGGGGACGGGATACGGTCACGGGACTCTCCACCTTTCGACCGCCGATGCGGAGGGCAACCTCGTCTCCTTGACAATCACCCAGGGGATGGCGTTCGGCTCGCTGGTCACAATTCCGGGCACCGGGCTCATCATCGGCCACGGCATGTGCCGGTTCAACCCGTGGCCGGGGACGGCCAACTCCGTCGCGCCCGGCAAGCGCGTACTCAATAACACCGGGACGATGCTCATCGAGATGCCACAGCGTGACGTCGCAATCGGGCTGCCCGGCGGGCGTAAGATCATCTCCGCGGCGAGCACAATCGCCATGCGGGTTATTGACTGCGGCGCCACAGGCTTCGAGGCGGCTACGGGGGCGCGGTGTCACGTCGAGGCCGCGGAGCCGGTGATGCTCTCGGACCCGGTTGCCCCGGACGTGCGCGGGAGGCTGCTTGAACTCGGCCATAGCATCGACTACCCCGTCGGCGTAGCAGGCGGCTGCCATGCCGCGGAGTTCAGCACGGCCGGCGAGGTGCGCGCGGGCGGCAACACCTGGGCCGCGGCGGCCGAGGGGATGGTGTAACACGTTCAACAGAAGGTTACACTGCAACAAAGCCCTTGCGCTACCGCGCGCAGTATTGGTAGACTGGTAGCGTGGGGGAGAGTTGGTGCCGTGTGTCCTGGCTGTGGACCGGTTTCTCTGAGTCGCCCTACGGAGTGCCCCGTCGGCTGCTTCTGGGAAACTACAGGGCAGCAGCCAGAGCGAGCCAAATGCTTACGGAGGGCTTCTGTATGGCGATCGGCAAGGTGAAGTGGTTCAATGACGCAAAGGGATATGGATTCATCGAGCGTGATGGTGAGGAGGACGTGTTCGTCCACTATTCTGCAATCGCAGGAGAGGGCTACCGAACACTGGCGGAGGGCCAGGAGGTCGAGTTCGACATCGAGCAGGACAGCAAGGGTCCCCGCGCGGCCAACGTAGTTGTGACCGGCCAGGCCGCCGAGGCGACAACCGGCAACGACCTCTGGTAGCTCACCAAGCCGCCCTGCACCAGGCGCGCCCGGCGACAGGCCGGGCGTTTTTATTCGGGGCTACGGGCTGAGGAACGGGAGCGGAAGCACGGGACAGCCCGGCCGCAGCAGCACCAGGGCCGTGATGGCCAGAAGCCCCAGGACGACCCACCAGAGCACGGATGCGGCCGGCGGCGCCATCCCCATGTCTCCCCCACTGCCGGCGGCATCTCGACCCACGCCCCGGCCTGCCCCCCACAGCCCCAACCAGCCGGCAGCCATCAGCGCCGCCAGCGGACCGATGCCGGTGAACAGATAGCGCGCCTGTACCTGGTAGAATATCATGTTGAACCGCAGGTAGAAGGCGACGATCAGCGCTACTCCGACCAACACGACGACCCACTGCCCACGATTGCCGGCCCACGGCGCCCTGCCGCCGATAGCGGCACGCACCAGCCCGATGGCGATCGCCGCACTCAGCAGCCACCCGCACAGGTAGAACCACTCCGGCATGTAGACATTGGCCTGCCCGAATACACCCCAGAAGCTCAGCGCAGTCCCCCATGCGATCATCAGCAGATAGCCCGTGCCGGACATGCCCCGCTGCAGGAAGTACTCGGGGGTCGCGCGATCCTGGATGAACAGGTCGATGAAGACGCGATGGGCCAGCGGATCGCCGTAGAGGAGCTGATTGCGTACCCACCACGCCCCACAGATGAGCAGCGTGGTACCCGCGAATGCGGCGTAGCCACGGAGCAACTCGGCCGTCGCAGCCGCCTGGTCCTCGCGTCGTCGCAGGGCAATAACCATGGCCGCCCCGGCGACGATGAACAGAAAGACCGTGTTTGACTTGACCATCAGGCTCAGGCCGGTCAACACCCCCAGGGCCACGCAGTCGCGGAGTGTCGCCTCACGGGCGATATTGACCTG
>DPJP01000229.1:18556-18952 GCA_003542955.1 Armatimonadota bacterium | reverse complement strand
AAGCCCCGCCGCAAGCAGAGCAGCCGCGCGGTGGCCACGGAACAGCAGAAGCCCAAGCAGGTAGACCGCGTAGACGCCCGCGGCGCCGATGAGCACGGACCAGCAGCGCATGAGCAAGAGCGGGAGATCGTTGGGCTGCGGCAGCCCGACCACAGGCGAGAGCGCGCGGCCGATCAGGAAGGCGGGCAGGCAACTGAGGTAGTAGAGCGGCGGCTGGTGGGCCTCGTAGAGCCCATCCGGGTCGTCGAAGACCGGGAAGGCGCGTTGGTCGGCAAGGAACTCGACATAGCCGAAGTGCGCACCCTCATCGGGGGGTGAGTAGCGCGCGCGGAGTTGCTCGGGCCAACGGGCATCCAGGTGCGACCACGGCATCATCCAGGCAAGCGTCAGCCCGAG
>DPJP01000229.1:14309-18544 GCA_003542955.1 Armatimonadota bacterium | reverse complement strand
TGCCGCAATGACGATGCGTATCCCCGGGTGTGTGTGCTCAGGGGCACTCTCGGGCAATGCTGCTCTCCCCTACTCGTCCGATGTCGGCGGGCCGTCACTCCCGGCTGCATCCGAGAGATACGCCTCAATCATCTGCTCGGGCTCTCCGGTTCCGCGTATGAGCCCCTGGTGGACCCACACCGCCCGGTCACAGTGCGCGCGCACGGCGTCGAGTTCGTGCGACACGATGACCACCGCCGAGCCGGCATCTCTGAACTCGCGCAGGCGCCTGTAGACGGTGCGCTGGAAAGCCTCGTCCGCGGCGGCCATCACCTCATCGACAAGCAGCACCTCGGGCTTGAAGGCCAGAGCGATGCCGAAGCCAAGGCGGAACTTCATGCCGGATGAGTAGGTCTTCACCGGCACGTCGAGGAAGCCGCCCAGCTCGGAGGTCTGCTCGATTGCCGGCAGCGCGGCGAGCACCTCACGACGCGTGTACCCCATGAGCAGCCCGCTGAGCAGGGCGTTTTCGACGCCGGTCAACTCGACGTTGAAGCCGGACTCGAGTTCGAACAGCGCACCGACGTGCCCCCTGACGACGACCTCACCCGTCGTCGGCCGGTAGATGCCGGCAATGATGCGCAGCAGCGTGCTCTTGCCTGAGCCGTTGACGCCAATCAGGCCGACGACTTCACCCCCGCGCACCTGCAGGTCCACTCCTTTGAGCGCCCAGAACGGCTCGTGCGGATACGGTCTGAGCAGGCGCACGAACACGTGCTTGAGGCTGCTGCGCCCCTCGTGCCGGACGACGAACTGCTTGTGCAGGTTATGGACCTCGACGAGGCAGGCGTCGGTAGCCATCTACATAAGCTCCGGGAGTTTCCACTCGTACTTGCGCCATACGCGGACACCGACGGCAAGCACGATCAGGGAGACGATTGCCGACACGGTGAAGTAGAACCAGAACTCGCCGCCCGCAGACAGCCCCCCCGGCGCCGGCGGCATTGGCGGCGGCCACTGGTCGGGCTCCAGCAGCGCCGCGCGCATCCCCACCATCAGCGGCGTCAGAGGGTTGAGCAGCACGTAGAGCTGCTTGAGCGGCAGGCTGAGACGCTCCGTGTCGAGCACTTGCTGCATGTTGTACACCAGCGGAGTCAGGAAGAACCACAGCCGCAGAACGGCCTCCAGCGCAAAGCGAATGTCCTCGTAGAACATGCGCATGACGGCGACTATCAGCATCAGCCCCAGAAGGAAGACCAGCAGCACGGCCAGGAACAACGGCACGTACAGCAGGACGGGGCGAAGCGCGACGCGCAGGTAGAGCAGGATCGCGATGAGCACCAGCCCGCCCAGGGCCATGTGCACGAGGTTCGACATGATCGTCGCCGCCGGGAGGATCATCCGCGGGAACGGGTACTTCCGCAGCAGCGGAGCATTCTCCAGCACGCAGATCGACCCATCCCCCAGCGATTGCTGGAAGAACAGCCACGGCAGGTAGACGGCGAACAGGTGCACGGAGAAGTTCTCGATGGGCGAGTTCATGATGTAGCGGAATGCAATCGTCATGACAACGATCTGCATCAGCGGGTTGAGGAAGGACCAGAGGAACCCGAGCGCGGAGTTCTTGTAGCGCACCTGGATGTTGCGCGCGACCAGGGCTGCAAGCGCTTCTCGCCACTGCCAGACTCTGAGAATCTCAGTCATTGGGCTCCATCCGGGTCCGTGGGGTGCTCCGGCCGGCCACCCGCGCGAACGCCCGGCTCGCGCGGCTCGCCTGCACGCGCCTCAGGGCACGACCAGCTTCAGTTCCTCGAGCCGCCGGTACAGCGCACCGGACTCGATCCCCTCCAGGTACTCATCCGGCAACAGAGAGCGCGACGTGCACGCGGCTACTGACAGCAGCTGCATGTACTCGATCTCCTCGCGGCGCGCGGCCGTCGGGGCGATGTAGTCGGCCACCGCGAACTCGAGGTCGGCGGCCTCGACCCGCTCGCGCCCGTCGAACACCGCGTTGCGCTGCGCAACCTGGCACAGCTCCTTGAGGTCGGCGCCCGAGTATCCCCCAGTCTTCTCGGCAACGCCTCCAAGCTCGAGGCCCTCGCACTCGATGCCGAGACTGCGCAGGGAGACCTCGAGGATCGCCTCCCGCGCGGTGGCGTCAGGCAGCAGGAATGGGAGCTTGAGGTCGAAGCGCCCCGCGCGCATGGTTGACGGGTCGATGAGGTCGGGCCTGTTGGTTGCCGCGCCGAAGAGAATGCGCCCCTGCTGAGACTCGTCACTCAAGAACGAGTTGAACATCGCGAACACGCGGCGCGAGACGCCGCTGTCGCTGTCGGATGTGACGCGACGGCCGTATGACTGGTCGAACTCGTCGATGAACACGAAGACCGGCGCCATCGCCTCGAGATAGTGGAAGACCTTTTCGAGGTTGGCCTCCGTGGAGCCGACATACTTGCTGAAGATATTGCGCAGCTCGACAAACGGGATGCCGGCGTCATGGGCGAAACACTGCATGGTGAAGGTCTTCCCGCAGCCCGGTGGCCCAACCAGGAGGATGCCCTGCGGGACGACGGCCTTCTTGCCCTCCTGGAGCGCCCTGGCCGTCGCCATCAGGAGATTCTTCTGCTTGTCGACGCCGGCGACGGCCTCGAGGCCGAAGCGGGGGCGCATGAACGAGAGCAGATCGCCGATCTCGGAGGCGATGACATCACGCTTGAACTCGGTGGTGTGCCGAACGGTAACGGCGTCGCCGTCGATGGCCGTGCGGCGCATGAGAAGGCCAATCTGGATCTTCGACAGGCCGTCTGTGTTGGTGGCGAAGACCTCGGGAGTGGTGTCCAGGCACGGCCGCCTGCCGTTCTCCTGCGGGCTGCTGAGCTGGGAGTTGATATAGGCCAGGCGCTCCTCGTAGTCGGGCAGCGGCAGGCCGATCAGGCGCGCGCCGGACGTCCTCCCGGCAAGCTCCTCGTGAACATCCGCGAGCGCGTCGGCGATCATGAAGACGAAGCTGTTGCGCCTGACCAGGCGCGGCTCCTGTGCCCACCGGCGCAGACTAGTCACGAGTCGGCGCTGCGAGAAGCTCATGAAGTGCTGCTCCTCGCGGGGAGCGAGCTTGTCGACATAGTCGATGACGGCGGCGGCATTCTGCCTGCTGGTGAGAAAGCTCTCGATCAGCGGAATGGCGACCTCGGGCAGGTAGCTCTCGCGCAGGTCGACCTTGATCTTCTCGCGGTTCTGGTATACATCCACGAAAGTGACGAAGGCACGCTCGTCCTCGGGAGTGGGGAAGGTGATCCCGCGGGCGAGGTCGTAGAAGACCGTCACCTTGTCGCCGCAGAAGGCCTTGTGCAGGAACTCATTGAGCCGCAGGTAGCCTCCAGCCCACGCGACGTCATCGCGCACGCCGTGGAGCAGAAAGACCGAGGCGGATGACGAGAGGTAGCTCTGCCTGATCTCACGGGCCCACTCGGGCCAGGCCTTCATCTCCTCGGCGGTATGCTCCTGTAGGTGCTTGTCTGCCGACACGTGTCAGTTCTCCTCGGTCTGGGTCTCGGTCTGAACGGTGGGCGGCTCGGATTGTGTGGATGTCTCGGTGACCGGGAGCATGGTGCGCTCGGCGGCCGGCTCGTCGGGAATGAGACCAAGTTGCCTCTGGTACTCGACATACTTGTCCTCGGCGGATTGTTCGAGGGCCGCCGCCTCGACATCCTGTATCTGCATCTCGAGTGTCGACCCGGCGACCTCCGTGCGGGCCTGGGCGCGTGCCAGTCGCTCGTCGATCTTCTCGGTCATGCGCTGCATGGTGTCGGTCTCGTCCCCGGTCTCGAAGGACATCATGAGGGAGGCCATTTCCTCCTCCATCTTGGCGCGCTTGGCCCGTGATATCTGGCGCATGGCCTCGTTGATCTGCTGCTTGATGCGCTTCTCGTAGCTGTCTCGGGCCTGGATGGCGCGGGCGGAGTTGCCTTTGGCCTGTTCGAGCTGAGCCGCGGTGTCAGTCAGCTCAGTCTTGGAGGTCTCGAGGCCGGCGATGAGGGTCTTGGCGGCCTCCTTGTGCTGGTCGCCCATCCTGACGGCGGCGATGACCTTGCTCTCGAGGTCGGTGACCTTCGCCTGCAGCCGGTCAAACTGCATCTGCAGCATCTTCTCGAGCTTCACGATCTCGGCAACCTGGCGGTTGAGTTCGGGCAGCTTGCTGCGCAGGTCGTCCATATGCTGGCGGAGGATCAGTTCGGGGTCCTCAACGCCACGGAGCG
>DPJP01000229.1:10467-14273 GCA_003542955.1 Armatimonadota bacterium | reverse complement strand
CGCCACGGAGCATCCAGCCGAACAGCGAGCGGAAGATGAGCCTGATGCGGTTCCACATGGTCGTAGCCTCCTGATGCCGGGGCCCCGTTGCGGGCCGCGGGGCACGCAATCGAAGCACCGGCTCGTCGCACCGTCTATGCTTCACTGATTGTTGTGTCGATGACTTCGCGAAGCGCGGCCACACTGCCGCGCACCTGCTCCAGATGCTCAAACGACGGGCGGTAGAGGTCCGCCTCCGCAACGATATCGCCGCTGGTCATCTTGACCACGTGCGAATGCACGTTGCTGAGGGAGGACTGCATATTGCGGACGGAGGCCTCGACCCGCTGCATGAGCACCTCGAGTTCGGCGCGGGTGCTGATCTCCGTCTCGACCTCCGCGAGCGCCTCCTGCAGCTGCCTGCGCGCGAACTCGTCCTGCGTGGCAGCTATCCGAGCCCTGATGCCGGCGGCGCGCGCCTGAGCTGCCTCGGCGCTGGTTGCGCTCAGGTACTCGTGCAGCGCCCTCGCGGAGTTGAGCATCCGCTGGGCCGTCCACTCCAGTTGCTCGATCTCAACCTCGAGGCCTGCAAGCACCACACGCGCGCTGTCGTCGGCCTCGCCGATGAGCTTCTTGATATCGCGCATGCTTGCATTGATCTGCTCGGCAAGCGGGCGCAGGCGCGGCGGCAGACCCTCAATCACGCGCCGCTTCTCGGCTGCCGACCGTCGCGCGATCGCGGCCCTGTATGGCCCGCTCAGGTAGACCACCAGCGCCCAGGCAATCATACCCACGGGGATGAGTTGCCATGCCTGCAGCGAAATCGCGGCAAGCACCCCGAGCAGTGCCGTGCCGNNGCCCGGACGGTTGCGACCAGCGGATTGTGCTCGATGGGGTCCATGATGATACCCGGGACAGCGGAAGGTGACGCCGGCCTCTGATTCGTTCAACGGTGCACCCGCAAATCCCTTCTCCGGCTCACCGCTTCATACTCCCGGCCGGCCGCGCCGGGGTTCAGGGATGCTCGACTCGAGCGGCCGTCGTCGCTTTGGGATGCCCCGGGGGCCAAGAGGGCAAGAGCATCGCTACCGCCGCGGCTACAACCGGCAGCCCCGAGGTCAGCGCGACGGCGAAGGGCAGGTTCCCGGTCACATCCGACACCATGCCCACGATCGGCGTCACGATGCCTGCCAGCCCCCATGCGAGTCCCATCCCGATCGAGGAGGCCATGTTGATCCCATGCGGCACCATGTCCTGCGTCTGCGCGATATTGACCGATTCCGCGCCGCGTAGCGTCAACCCCGCAAGGAACAGGAGCACGACCGCCGGCCAGTAGTCGGCCGAGAGGCTCAGCAACAAGAGCGGCGGGCTGAGCAGCAGGCTGGTCACGGTGACGAAACGCCGGCCGTAGAGATCACTCGCCTGCGCTCCGAGCACACCGCCGATGGCGCCGCCGAACACGAAGAAGAAGAGCGTCACGCCCTGATAGAGTTCGGAAAGCCCGCGGTCACCAATGATGACCTGGTAGAAGCTCGCGTACGCGACCACCGTCATCGACCGCAGCACCATGACCCCAAGCACGGGCAGCAGTGAGCGCCAGTACGGCAGCAAGTGCTGCCGCAAGTGGAACGCGACCGCTTGCCGCGGGGCCTGATGCGAGCGGCTGTAGGAGTGCAGCACCCATGCCAGCACCAGGCCGACGGGCAGGGCAAAGATGAAGCCCTGCAGCGGCCCCATGCCCAGCCTCAGCCCGAGGCTGTGCAGGAGCGGGCTGGCCAGCGCCCCCATCGCGTAGCCCACTGCCCCGCCCATCCCGAAGATGCTCATCCCCAGCGCCCGCCGTGCCCCCGAGGCATGAGCCGCGGCGCCCCCGCCCTGCGGGTGGAACAGCGCCGTACCCACCCCGGAGAAGACGAGCATGGCGGTGAATGCCACGATGCCGGGCATGAAGCCGACAAAGCATGTGCCCACGGCCCCGACCAGAACTCCCAGGCCGACGACATTGCGCCAGCCGCGCCGGTCAATAAAATACCCGAAGACAGGCTGGCCGAAGTTGGTGATGAGCGAGAAGACCATCATCACCAGACCAAGCGACGCGTCGGTCAGCGCGAACATCGAGCGGACCACGTGCCACAGCGGCGGCACGAAGTTGACGTAGCCGTCGCTGATGGCATGACCAAGGGTACTCACGCCCAGGTGCGCCCGTTGGATGGGGCCCGAGGGTTGGTCGGTCACGGGTGTGGGAATCTGTGTCGCCTCCGGAGTCGGCGGGCCCGGCGCGCAGACGCCGCCTACGGCTCGTCGAGAGCAAAGCGGTACTCGGTCTCGAGTTCCTCGAGGAAGACGGTGTCTCCTTCGCGCGCACCGGCCTCCTCGAGCCGGTCAAGAATACCCGCGGCTGAAAGCTGCTCATGCAGCCACTCCGCCCCGGCCTCGGTCTTGACGGCGGTGCGGCTCACGATCCGCTCGACCTCGGATCCGCGCACGACAAACACATTCTCGGAGACCCGCATGACGCGCAGTTCGCGATGCTCGGGCACGGGCATCTCGAAGGTCATCGGCTCCCGCTGGGCGTCGAGAGTGAGCGGTTCGGGCGTCTCATCCAGAACGCGCCAGGCCTTCTCCATCAGTTCGCGGCAACCGGCCCCCGTGACTGCCGAGACCGCGACCACGTCGTAGCCGCGGGCACGCAGTTGTTCCTCGTAGAGGGTGGCATAGTCGGAGCCCGAGGGCAGGTCCATCTTGTTCATGGCGACAACCTGCGGAAGCGCCGCGAGCCGCTCGTCGTAGAGCTGCAGCTCCGCGTTGATGGTGTCGAAGTCCTGCAGCGGGTCGCGCCCCTCGACGGCAGCGATGTCGAGCATGTGGATGAGCACACGGGTGCGCTCGACGTGGCGGAGGAACTTGTGCCCCAGGCCGACACCCCGGTGGGCCCCCTCGATGAGACCGGGCAGGTCGGCGATGACCATGCGCCTGTCTCCGGGCAGATCGACGACGCCAAGATTTGGCTCGAGAGTTGTGAAGGGGTAGGCGGCCACCTTCGGCCGCGCGGCTGAGACGCGGGAGATGAAGGTCGACTTGCCGACGCTCGGGAAGCCGATGATGCCGACATCCGCGAGCACCTTCAACTCCAGCCGAAGCGTGAAGGTCTCGCCGCGCTCCCCACGCTCGGCGAAGCGCGGTGTCTGGCGTGTGGCTGTGGCGAACGCCTTGTTCCCCCGACCGCCCTTGCCACCACGGGCTGCCAGCAGGCGATCTCCGGGGACGACGAGGTCGGCGATCTGCTCGCCCGTGTGGGCGTCGTAGACGGTCGTGCCGGGCGGCACTCTGACCGAGAGGTCGCGCCCGTTGCGACCGGTCTTGGTCGCCCCGGCGCCATGCCTGCCGGCCTGGGCGACGAACTTGTGCTTGTACTCGAAGTCCAACAGCGTCCGCATGTGCGCATCCACGCGCAGGTATACGTCGCCGCCCTTTCCGCCGTCGCCGCCGTCGGGCCCGCCGCGGGGCACGCGGGCCTCGCGCCGGAGACTCACAGAGCCGTCTCCCCCGCGCCCCGACACAACAGTGATTGTCGCCTCATCCACGAACATGCCGATGCTCTCCATTGCACGCCGTCAACCGGCACGGCAAATGCCGGCGCTGCTGAGTCGCGCCGGCACTCCCGGTAGTCTGCGTAGTTGTTGCCCGCCCTCCGGGCGGAGGTCCGGCCGCTCAGGCGGTGTCCACGTGAACCAGGCGCCGGCCGCCGGCCGCGGCCTGGAACTGTACGGTGCCGTCGGCGAGGGCAAACAACGTGTCGTCGCCACCCCTGCCGACGTTCCGACCGG
>DPJP01000229.1:1599-10460 GCA_003542955.1 Armatimonadota bacterium | reverse complement strand
GGCTTGATCTTCGTCCCGCGCTGACGGATGATGATGCCGCCCGTGCGGATTGTCTGACCGTCGGCAACCTTCACACCCAGTCGCTTCGATACGCTGTCGCGACCGTTCTGTGAGCTGCCCATTCCCTTCTTATGTGCCATCTGGTCTCACCCCTGCGAGCGGGTACCTGTCGCGCCGGACACGTGTTGCCCTGCCGGCCGACCGGAGGCCCCACTCAGACGGATATGCTCTCAATCTTGACGGCGGTGTAATCCTGCCGGTGCCCCTTGGTGCGCTTCTCGTGCTTCTTGCGCTTGTAGGTGAACACCCTGATCTTCTTGTCGCGACCGTGGCTGAGAACCTTCGCCACGATCCGGGCGCCCTCGACATAGGGCTGCCCGATGGTGATCGCCTCGTCGTCGCGGACCGCGAGAACCTTGTCGAACTCAACCTGCTCACCGGCCGCGGTCTCGAGCTTGTCGATGCGGATCACGTCGTCTGTCTCGGCCCAGTACTGCCGGCCACCACTCTGAAATATCGCGTACATGCGCCTGCAGAACCCTTCTCTGTGACGTGAAATGTAGTCTATAGAAGATACAGGCGGCCGACCGATTCGGCCGGCCCCCTGTGTTGACGGCGTGGTCGATAGTATACGTGACTCAGGCGCCGATTGTCAACCGGCTGAGTCGCGGGTTGGTGCTACTGGTCCCGCTTCTGGCGGAAGTAAGCCTTCCCGCGCATCGAGTCGTCGCGGTTGTCAAGCGACGGGCCGCCGGCATCGCGTGCGGAGCTTCCCTCGCCGGAGCCGCCGCCGGAGGGGCTATCCCCGGCGTCGCCGGAGCCACTACTCGCGCGCTCTCCGCCGGAGCCATCGCCGCCGGAGCGCTCGCCACCCGAGCGGTCACCACCGGAGCGGCTGGAACTGCTGGAGCCGCCGGACCTCCCGCGGCTGCGGTCATTGCCGCCGCCACGTCGACCGCCGCCGCCGCCACCGCCACGCCTGGGGCCACGGTCACCACTGCTGCTGGCCGGAATGCCCTCGGGCCGCGGCAGAAGCTCCTTGCGGCTCAGGCGGACCTTGCCGTCGCCGTCGACGCTGACGACCTTGACCTGGACCTCTTCACCGATCTTGAGAACGTCCTCAGTCTTCTCAACCCGCTCCCAGGCGATGTCGGAGATGTGCAGCAGCCCATCGCGACCGGGGATGATCTCGATGAAGGCGCCGAAGTCGGTGATGGTCACGACCTTGCCGGTGAAGACCTCGCCGGCCTCGATCTCCCGCGTCATCTCCGAGATGATGTCGGTGACCTTCTTGACGTTCTCCGGATCGATACCGAAGATGCGCACCGTGCCGTCGTCCTCGATGTCGACACTGACTTCGTAGTCTGTCTGCAGGCCGCGGACGTTCTTGCCACCCGGGCCGATGACGAGCCCGATCTTCGTCTCGGGCACCGTGATGCAGACCATGCGCGGGGCGTATGCCGAGAGGTCCTGCCGCGGTGTCGAGATGACCGCATTCATCGCCTCGAGGATGTGCAGTCTGCCCGCGCGGCCCTTCTCGAGCGCCTCGGCGAGCACGCTCACCGGCACCCCGTGTGTCTTGGTGTCCATCTGCAGGGCGGTGACGCCCTGGCTGGTGCCGGCGATCTTGAAGTCCATGTAACCCATGAAGTCCTCGACGCCCTGCATGTCGGTGAGCAGCCGGTAGTCGTCACCGCGTCGGATCAGGCCGATGCCCGCGCCCGCGACGGGGCTCGCGATGGGCACGCCGGCATCCATCAGGGCCAGCGNNCGACAGCACCTCGGAGACCAGCCGGATGGTGTAGGGGAAGTCCTCCTCGACAGGCAACACCTGCTCGAGAGCCTTCTCACCGATTGCGCCGTGGCCGATCTCCCGCCGGCCCGCGCCGCGCAGCCCGCGCACTTCACCCGTCGAGAACGGCGGGAAGTTGTAGTGATGCGTGAAGCGCGAGTACTCCTCCTCCTCGAGCGTCCGCACCATCTTCTGGTCGCGATACGCTCCGAGGGTGGTGGTGGTCAGCACCTGGGTCTCGCCGCGCTGGAACAGCGCCGAGCCGTGCACCCTGGGCAGGAGCCCGACCTGCACACTGATGGGGCGAACCTCGTCCAGCCCGCGGCCGTCGACGCGCTTGCCCTCCTCGAAAGCGAGGTCCTGCAGGCGCGCCTTGATGACATCCTCGAAGACGGCTTCGACGTCAGGCCCGGCGCCGGCGATCTCGCGCTCCGCGAGGACCTCCACGGCGCGCTCCTGCAGCTTCCCGAGCTTGCCGTCACGGTCCAGCCGATCGGTGATTGCGAGGACCTCGAAGATCTCCGACTTCATCTCATCGATGAGGTCGACAACCTCCTGGCGTGGCGCCCACAGCGGGAACTCGCCCTTCGGCTTACCGGCGAGCGCCCGCAACTGCTCGACGGCCTCGATGATGGGCTGGCACATCTCATAGCCCAACTCCAGGCCGCGCTGAATGATGTCGTCCTCGACCTCCTTGCCATCCATCTCAACCTGGACGATGCCCTCACGAGTGGCCGCGACAAGCAGGTCCATTGATGCTTCCTTCATCGGCTCAAAGGGCGGGTTGACGACGAACTCGCCGTCAAGATGGCCAATGCGAACTGCGCCCAGCGGCCCATCGAAGGGGATCGAGGAGACGTGCACCGCAGCCGCACCCGCAATCATCGCGACCACATCAACCGAGTTGTCGTTCTCGACCGAGAGCGGCAGCACGATGATCTGCATGTCGTTGCGCATACCGGACTCGAGCAGCGGGCGAATCGGGCGGTCGATCTTGCGACAGGTGAGGATGGCGTCTTCGGAGGGGCGTCCCTCGCGCTTGAAGAAGCCGCCGGGGATGCGGCCGACGGAGTACATCTTCTCCTCGAAGTCGACTCGCAGCGGCATGAACGGCATGTCGGTGGGTTTGTCGGTGACGCATGCGGTTGCCAGGACGACGGTGTCTCCGTATGTCACCAGCACTGATGCGTCGGCCTGGGCGGCCATCCTCCCTGTCTCGAGCTTGAGCGGTCGGCCACCGAAATCAACGGTTACTTCGTGTATCATGGTATTCAATTGTCCTCTCTGCAATGCGCCGAGAGGCCTTGCTGTAAGAAAGACCGGGAAGCAGAGAAAAGAGGGTGAGCGACATCGGCTCGGATCTCTCCCTGCTTTCTCTGTTCCCCCGTCCTTCCGAGACGCCGCCTGCGGCGGTGTCACAGCATGCCCTCGGCGAATTGCCTACCGCCGCGCATTGGTAGCGTCGGCGGTCCACGACGTGTAGTTTGGTGTACGACGTACAACGGTTGAGTCAGGCTGACAGGGACGTACGACAAACGGGCAGACAAACTCGTCCGCCCCTGTCGGTCTCAGAGTGAGTGGCGCCCGGGGTGGCCCGGACGGCCGGTGCGCCTAGCGGCGCAGGCCCAGTTCGGCGATGAGGGTGCGGTACCGGTCAACATCCTTGTTGTGCAGGTAGTTGAGAAGACGGCGCCGCTGTCCGACCATCTTCAGCAGTCCGCGCCGTGAGTGATGGTCCTTCGTGTGCTCCTGCAGGTGCTTGGTCATGTACTGGATGCGGTTGGTCAGGAGCGCTACCTGGACTTCAGGTGAACCGGTATCGCCTTCATGGCGACCGAATTTCTCGGCGATCTGGGCTTTTGTCTGCTTGTCAATAGACATGGTTGAGCCTCTTCCTGTTTGGGTTCGGCCTGCGCGGATGATCGCGCCCGCCGGTCGCGCATGGAAAGAACGCCTCGGCACCGACAACGTGCCCTTCTCCCGTGGCCGAACAGTCGCCGGAAATGCGAGCAGTCAAGCGGGGGAACGCGACGGAGACATAATACCACAATACTCGGGTCCTGTAAACCCACAGGGAGAGGAACGAGGGGCGAGAGGCGAGGGGTGAGGGGCGAGAGAACGGCAGGACGGCCCAGCCATCGGGGAACTCACGCCGTCGGTCCCAGCATCCCAAACGCTTCCGGCGTCGGGGAGAGGCTGACCGGTCGTGTAGCGCCGGGGAGGGGCCTCATCCCGCAGTCGCTGGACCAGCGAGCGTGTCGGGGAGGGGCCTCACGAGCGAGCCCGACCCGTCGTCCAGAGGCGGGATCGCGAGGCAGGCCCTGTGGGGTATCGGTCTCGGGCTTTCGCTCGGGGACTGGCACCCATTGCGCCCACTGCCCCAGGCAGAACCCAACCGCACTGCAACGCAATGGGTCCCTGTCCCCGAGTCCGGTTCGGCTCCGAAACGGGGACTGGCACCCATCCGGCCCTTCCGTTCCGGACGAATCCAAGCCTGCCGCAACCGGATGGGTCCCTGTCCCCGAATCCGGTTCAGACCTGCATTGGGGACAGCGACCTGCTTCGATGCAGACGGAATCATCTCCGGCGATGCGGATGGCGAAGCAGGTAGCAGTCCCCCGGGCAGTCCCCGGGCCCCCTATGCTTCCGCGGGCTTCCGCTCGTGGTAGTAGTCCTTGATGCGCTGGACGATCTCGGTGAAGCGGCACTCGATCGGCGAGGGCTCGAAGATGCTCCCCGTCGCCTCCCAGTTCGCCGCCGGGCACCCGCCCCAGCAGCGGTCCGCATGCTCGCACTTGGAGCAGGTCGGCCGCATGGCGGGGTCGCAGTTGAGGTAGTCGCGCCGCAGCGCCAGGTTGGTGATGCCGCTATATATGTCGCCGAGCTTGTGGGTATCCTCCAGGCCCTGCACCCCGGCCACCTTCGCGCATGGGTAGAGAGCGCCGTCCGTGCCGATGCACACGCGTCCCCGCCCGGCCCCGCAACCCCACTGGTCCTTCGCCGAGCCGTCCTCGCCCTCCAGGTCGCGCTCATACAGCGTCATGCGGAAGGGCGCGTTGCGCTCCTGCATCTCCAGGTACAGGTCGGTGACCAGCAGCATCTGCCGCTCGTACTCGGCAAGCGCAGCATCCGGCCAGTCGATGCCTGTTGCCGGCCCGATGATGAACTGGTTGATACCACGCGCGAACAGGTACTCCACATCCCCCCGCAGGTTCCCGATGGTGTCCGGGTGCAGCGTCACGCGCGAGCCCTGCCACGGCTGGAAGCGCTTCATCGNNTTCATCATCGGCAGGCGCGACATCACGCTCTCGAAGGAGCTGGTTCCGTCGCACCGGTGTCGGTGCGCGTCATGCGTCGCCTGCGCGCCGTCGATGCTGAGCAGGTAGCGGATGCGATGCTCGGCGAAAAAGCGCGCCATCTCCTCCGTCATCAGCGTCCCGTTGGTGGTCATGTTGAAGCGGACGTCTTTGCCGGTCTCCTTGGCACGCTGCTCCCCGTACCTGACGACCTCCTGGATGAGCCCGAACTCGATCAGTGGTTCGCCGCCGAAGAAGAGCACATCGATCCAGTTCAGGTACCTCGACGACTCGAGCAGGTAGTCGATGGCCGCTCGGGCCACTTCCGGTGCCATTGTGTGGAAGTCGTTCTTGCCCTTGACGAAGCAGTAGTCGCACCGGTGGTTGCAGGCCTCGGTGACGAACAACTCCGCGTGAGCGACGGGTGTGGCGAGGTGGGCGGCCACGCGTGCGGCGAGGCGCTCTCCAAGGGCGTCCGAAGGACGGCCCATGAATGTGGTTCCCGGGTCGGTGGTGATCTGAGCGTCAGTGGGCGGCAGAGCGGAACTCATTGCTGTCCATCATCCCTTGTCCAGTGCAGCAGGAAACCAGACGTGCCAAGCCACACGCTCCCGTCTTCACCGACGGCGATGCGGTCAACAGGCTTCATCTCGGTGTCCTTAACGGTGGGCAGGACTGAGTTGAGCAGATGCTCGGACCAGTGCGTGCCGTCGAATACAAGTACGCCGGCGCCGCTTGTAGCGACAAGCAACTCCCCGCGGCTATTGTCACAGACAAGCTGCCTGAGCTGCGAACCTCTCAGCAACTCCGGTGGCGGGGTGACATTGGTGAATGCTTGCCCATCGAACACATGAATGCTTGCCGCACCCTCGGTCCCCTCCGCCAACCAGCACCGGCCGGTGATGTCGGCGGCGATGAGCGGCGTCTGGAGTTGCGGTGCTGTGACACCCTCGGGTGCGGCTGAACGCGTGTGGTGCAGTCTACGGATGGCATGGGTCTCCGGGAGAGGGTAGGCCACTTCCGGCAGGGGAGTGAGATCGGCAGCCTTGTCGCTCTCGGCCGGGACTGCTGCGTCCGCGTAGAAGAGACCAGCTACCGGGCCATCTTCCCTGCCGTAGGCCCACAATCCCGGTCGCACTGGATCACCAGCAATTGCCTGACACGGCACCCTCCAGATACGAGCAGAGGGCATTGGCCGGGAGAGCTCTCGGTCGCCCCGCCGCAGCGTCCAGCGGCCTTCGTCCAGCGGGAAGACGATACTGCCTGTGCAGGGGCTGGTAGTGCTGCAGTGCCCGGTCCTGGTCCATAGGTTGCCTGCCCCGTCGACGCAAAGCGCGGATACCGGCGACGAGTAGTACTGCGGCGGCGGTGCGGGCGCGCTGAACTCCTGAAGGTCTGCGAACTCATAGAGCCAACTCGCGGTGCCGCACCGAACTCGCGAGATACCGCGGCACGTGCCCAGGTAGAACGCATCACCATGCCCAACCGCCGCATCTGCGCGCTCCCGCCCCCAGGTGAGAGAGGGGACACGCACTGCGTCTCTCGTGCGAGCATCGACCACGTAGATGTCCTGCCATTTCGCAGGTGCCTCGTGAGTCACGAGGCATGTTCCATCGGCCAACGGGACGACGTGTGAGATCGGGGGCAGGCCGAATGCCTTGACGCTCGCGTGGCTACCCAACGATTGTCCTATCGATGAGACGCCAAGAACAGATACTTGATACCATGTGGTCCCGGCCTGTTCGGCGCCGTGACTGGTCGGTGAAGATAGAGCAACGCAGACGGTCCACGTCAGTAACCACCCGGCCTGGGGAACCGAGACCATCAGTTGCCACCCGGCTGCGGCGGCACGTCTTCGCTGTAGCGAGGTGCCGGACATGAGAACACCCCCTCTGTCTCGACGCAATGGAACCCGAGTTCGGTGGTCTCGTCATAGGCGGGGCACCTGAACTGGTCGGTCGTTGCACTGCAGCCGCCGAAGGGCGCGGAGCACCCGAACTTCACGTACGGGCCGCATACAAAGTCATCGCTCGTCACGCAACGGAAGTCGTGCAGGCACGAGAAACTGGAATTGTTGCCCGTCTGGATGGGCCCGCTCTGGCAGTGGAAGTCGCCCGGGTCGTCTGCGCTGTACCCGCCCGTGCCGGGGATGTTACACTGGTTGCCGCCTGCGGTGCAGACGAACGTCGCGGCCTCACAGTTGAACACGTTGTCGCCGGTACACAGGAATGCATGGTTACCGGCACAATTGAAGCTCTTGCCTCTGCAGGCGAAGCTGTCCTGCACGCCGGCTTTGGGCCAGCCCGAGCAGGCGAAATCGTAGAGCGAGTTGTTGCCGTCGCGCCCCCGGTCGCACTGGAACGAGGTTTCCGGCGTGGTCCCGCACACGAAGCTGTGGCTGCCGCCGGTCGGCGGGTCCTCGATGCAACCGAACAGCACCTCGGCATCACAGGGGAAAGCATCCGAACACGTGAAGGACCCCACAAAGCAGTCCCCGCCCCCAAACAAATGGCGCTCTCCCATATCGCACTCGTGGCCCTGATGGCACACGGGGTAGTTGAACTCGTAGAACTCGCTGGTGCTTGGGCACAGGTACCCCTTGCCCTTCAAGCCGCCGTGGCAGGTGAAGTACTGGGGGTATGGGCAGAGGGCGTCAAAGCTGTTGAAGCAGGTAAACCTGTTGTACACCGGTGGGCAGGCGAACTGCTGGTAGCACGAGAACTTCTCAGGCCACGGACACACGAACGTGGTCTCCCAGCCACAGCCGAAGTCCACTTCATCGCACCCGAAGGGCGGCTGATCTGCCTCGTGGCAACTGAACGGCTGGCCGGGATCGTGGCAGTAGTTGCACTCCGCCTGAGCGACGCGGATCAGCCCCGACTCCCGCAGGTGGTGCGCGGCGGCAGAAGCAATCCCGTTGCCCCCGGAGATCTCCTCGATCCGCAGCAGCACCTGGTCCGCCACGGCATCGAAGCCCATTACGCCAAACAGCGACAGCGCCGCTGCCTGGGCGCTCCGTGACACAAAGCCACGCCGCGACATCAAGTGGGAACTCGCCGGCGTCTCACCCTCCGGTGAGGTCGCGTCGTCCGGCTGGGCGGCATCCGGCTGTGGCACATCGGCATCATCGTGTGTCATGTCTCTCCCTCCTGTCCCTGCGCGGCGCAGGACGGTTCATCCTTCGCGGCCTCGGTGCGTGGCGGTGCAGCCTGCAGTCTCTCGAGCACCGCGTAGGCGATGGCGTCGATCTTGCGACGCTCCTCCATCTTGCCGACGACGGCCTCGGCGATACGGTCGATCAGTGCATCCACGGGGTCAAGTACGTTTGGCTGTCCGGACGGGTGGGGCGCATTCTCCTGAGCCACGGATCAGGCTCCCTTCCTATTGCGGCTGCGTGATTGTCACCGAATATGGAATCTCGACCGATGGTTGCACATCCAGGTCGGTACAGACGGTGATGGCGCCGGCCGTCTCGCCTGGCGGGCCCTCTGCTGAGAGCCGCAGTCGCAGCAGCACCGCGCCGTCGTGCTGGCGCACCTGCTCGACCTGCACCGTCTCGGGCCGGTCCACCACAACGCGCTGAATCTTGAACGGCAGCCCTGATTGAAGCATCGTGACGGCATTGGCTGTGGCCCCCACGGGTGTCGGGCGAAATGCGACACGTGCGGGGCGGACGGAGAGAGGGGGCAGCACCTCGACGTCAAATGTGCCTTCCAGAACCGGCTGCTCCGGGTCATTCGTCTGGATATGAAGCGCGCCGTCGTGACGTCCCA
>DPJP01000229.1:0-1574 GCA_003542955.1 Armatimonadota bacterium | reverse complement strand
GGTCTCGGTGATCTGACGAGGGCTCATGACCCGGAACCATGGCACCAGCCCGTGCGGCGGTGCAACTGCGTCGGCGTGCTTCTCGGCGAGCGCCGCCAACTCCACATGCGCATACTGGGGCCAGGAGCTGTGCGTGTGCCCGCTGTCAATGAGGTCCTGGTAGAGGGCGGCAGCCACGTCCAGCCTCCCGATCTCCGCGGCCATTCGCGCAGTCCTGATCTTCGAGACCTCGATCTGCGGTCGAGCGCCGAGGTCCTTACCCTTCAGGTATTCGAGCCAGTAGAGGCCCCGCTCGACCCCCGTCTGCTTCTCACCGACCTCGGCGTAAGCCCACAGCAGTGACTGCAGCGCGTACCCCCACCGGTGCCCGGCGCCCGGGCGTTCGAGCGCCTCCTCCGCCCAGGGGATCAATTCGCGCCTGATGACCTCCGCGTCACGGATCTTCAGGCACGATTGCAGCACCGCATCGGCGACGAATGCCTGGTCCGCCGGCCCGCGCAGATCGGCTCCCCGCTTATGCGCCCAGATGGCCAGATGGTACGAGCAGTTGCGGTAGTCAAGCAGCTCGCAGGCAACGTCATACAGGCGGGCGCCGAGCAGCATGTTGTTGGGGTCGTCGATAGAGCAGATGAGTCGCTTGAACTCCTCGTCCCTGCCCTGCACCCCGAGGTAGGTTGCCATGTAGATGCGGGCCGAGTATGGAAGCTGGAGACATGCCTCCACGTTCTCTCCCAGGCTCGCCCAGAGCACCTCGCAGACCGGCAAATAGGTCTCATCCATCGGGTGGGCGAGGGGGATCGCCTCCAGCACGCCCACCATCGTCTCCGGGGGGATACTCTGCTCGAGCAGGTCGCGCTTGATGACGCTACCCAGCACCATGCCGGCGTACTCGGCCTTCGTCCGCCAGTTGAGCAGCAGTTGCTGCGCCCGGGTGTCGGTCGGCGCGAGGCGGTTGATCTGCCCGACGATGGGCCCGGCGCTGACGGGCTCCAGGCCCGCGGTAGCCGAAGAGGCCGGCTTCACCTCGTGCAAGCCTGTCATCGCCGCGGGTGTCGGATTCACCTCGTGCAGGCCGGCGGTCGCCGCGGCACTCGGATGGACGGGAGCAAGGCCACCGATGCCCCCGAGGCCTGAAGCAGGGCTGGCGGTCTGTAAGCCGCCGAGGGGGCTCGGGCTCACGGTCTGCAGGCCGCCCGTCGCCGCCGTGGTCGGGTGGGCCACGTTCAGTGCGCCTGCCGGACCGGCGGGGCTGACGGTGCTCAGCGTTCCGATGCTCGTGGCCTGTGGAGTGCCTGATGCAGGATGGACCTCTTGCACGCCGGCGGGGTCCTGTGCCCATGCGGGCGGCGGGGCGAGGCCCGGATACACCTGCGACCAGTCGATCTCGACCGGATGGATGCTGTCACGCACCCAGTCGGGCAGGTTGTTGATGTCAATGGCATGGGCAGGCAGTGCGGTGAGGGCGAGCATTGTCATGCCCGCGCAGGCGGCGAAGGTTGCGTGTCGGAGGGTGCGTGTCACTGGTTCCGGACCTCCTTTCTGTATCCCGATGACGAACGCGTCGATCTCAGCGG
>DPJP01000019.1 GCA_003542955.1 Armatimonadota bacterium | reverse complement strand
TCATTGGACCCGGCGGCGCCCTGGTTGTCCCCGCTCTCCCCGACGCCCTTGCGCGTGGCCTCCGTGCCGGGATGGCCGTTGGTGTACCTGGCGCAGGAGGGGGGCGAGGCGAAGGTCCGCATCCTGGAAACTGAGGTGGAGTACGATTCCATCCAGGACGCCATCAACGCGTCTGAGCACGGCCAGACGGTCGTTGTGCCCCCGGGCACGCACTATGAGAACATTAACTTCTCAGGGAAGAACATAACCGTCCGCAGTGATGACCCCAGCGACCCCGACGTTATCGCCGCCACAATCATCAACGGTGGCTTAGTCGATTCCACGGTCATTTTCAGCTCCGGAGAGACCGAAGACGCGAGGATCGAGGGCTTGACCATCACCGGCGGCAAATCGCGTTGGAACGATTCACAATACGGCGGGGGCGGCATCCTGTGCATCGACTCCAATCCCACGATCGTAGGCAACGTTATCACCGGGAATACGCTGGGAAAGTACCAGTATGGTGCCGCTATCTATTGCCGCGGGTCGTCCGCAGCCACGATAGGCAACAACACGATCAGCGGTAATGGGCAAGGGCAAGGGCTCCATATTGTAGTTGTTTCCGTTTCCGCTCCAACAACGGTCGATGGCAATGTCATTACGGGCAATACGGGCACTGCACTAAATATGGGTGGCCCAGGTACGCTGGCCTGCAACAACCTCATCAGTGCGAATTCGGGAGGGTGGCACGGTGGGGGGATCCAAGCTCATANNATCCGATCATTCGCAATAACACGATAATTGGCAACTCATCTCAAGACAACGGTGGAGGGATCTCCTGTTGCAACGCGATCATCATTGGCAACATTATCCACGGCAATACCGGCGTGCTAAAGGGGGGGGGCATCAGATCCTCAGGTGGATACTGGCCCAGTATCGTGGGCAACGTCATCAGTGGGAACAGCGCGCCGCAGGGCAGCGGAATCTACGTGGAGAATTCCAGGGGCACGATAGCCAACAATACTCTCGTGCATAACACATCCGCTACGGATGGGACGGTTTGGGTGCGCTTCAGTATTCCTCAGGATTCTCCGGTCGTGCTTAGGGGCAATATCGTAGCCTTCAATGGCGGGGGGTGCGGTGTCTATCTGGAAACTAACCAAGCTGGCCAGCTGCCGGTGGTCACCTACTGCAATGTGTTCGGCAATGCCGGGGGGCAGTATGGCGGCGCCCTGAGCGACCTGACAAACACGGACGGCAATATCTCAACCGACCCATGCTTTGCCGATGCGGCGAATGATGACTTTCACCTTATGTCTTTCGCCGGACGCTGGGACGGGGCGGGATGGGTAGCTGACCCCGTGCAGGACCACAGCCCGTGCATCGACGCGGGTGATCCGGCCACGCCCGTGGGAGACGAGCCCGAGCCCAATGGCGGCCGCATCAACATGGGCGCGTACGGTGGGACAGAGTACGCCTCGAAGTCGCCGATAGTCCCCACGGTGACTGCCGTCTCTCCAGACACCGGGGCCATTGACACCTCGGTTGACGTGACGATCACGGGGTCGGGTTTCCTTGCCGGGGCGACGGCACGATTAACACGGGAGGGAGAAGGCGACATCGGCGGCGGTGAAATCACCGTGGCGAGCTACACGGAGATCACCTGCAGTTTCGACTTGATTGGGGCGGCACCCGGCGCGTGGAATGTGGTGGTGGCCAATGCGGACGGTCAGTCCGGACAACTCGAGGGAGGTTTCACCATTGGCCATCCCGCGCCCACGGTCGTTTCCGTGACACCGGCCTCGGCGCCGAATGACGGCCCCGTGGACCTCGCTATCACCGGCACCGCCTTCAGAAACGGCGCAACCGTCAGTCTGACGAAAGACGGAGAAAGTGATATCGAGGGCAGCGACGTCATCGTCGGCAGTGCGACGGGGCTGACGTGCGCCTTTGACCTGATCGGTGCGGCGGCGGGGCTCTGGAACGTGGTCGTGACGAATGATGACGATCAGTCCGGGCAACTCGAGGAAGGGTTACGGGTCGGCTATCCCGCACCCACGGTCGCCTCACTGACCCCGACCTCGGCCACGAATGATGGGAGCGTGAACCTCGCCATCACCGGCTCCGCCTTCCGAGACGGCGCGACCACCAGACTGACCAGGGACGGGCAGACTGACATCGAGGGAACCACTGTCGTCGTCGGCAGCGCCACCGGGATCACCTGCGACTTCAACCTGGCGGGTGCGGCGGCGGGGCTCTGGAACGTGGTCGTGACCAACGATGACGATCAGTCCGGACAGCTTGATGCGGGCTTCAGTATTCGTCATCCAGCCCCGACGGTGAACACGATCAGCCCGAATTCCGGCATCAACGACGGGGCGGCGGATGTAGTCATCACCGGGACGGGTTTCCGTACCGGGGCTACTGCGAGGTTGACCAGGGCGGGGCAGAGTGACGTTGCCGGTACTGACCTCATCGTGGTCGACGGGACCGAGATCACCTGCACATTCGATCTGGTCGGCGCCGCGCCGGGCGCGTGGGGCCTGGTAGTGATCAATGACGACGCGCAGTCCGGCACGCTGGATGGCGCCTTCGTCATAAGCCACCCCGCGCCGACGGTGACGGCGGTGAATCCTGCGTGGGGCCCCAACAGCGGACCACTGGTTGTGAACGTTGCCGGCACCGGCTTCCGCGCCGGCGCGGCCGTGAAGCTCACCAGGGACGGGCAACCGGACATTGATGGCAGTGCCATCACGGGCGTCACCTCCACCGGAATAACCTGCACATTCGACCTTACTGGAGTGGCACTTGGTCAATGGGATGTCGTAGTGACCAATGACGATGCAAAGTCCGCAGCCCTCGATGATGGGTTCACAACCGGTCACCCCACGCCGACGATCACGGCGATTGATCCCATCTGGGCGGCCAATGATGGACCGGCCGACACAACCATCACGGGCACAGGCTTCCGCTCCGGGGCGAATGTGAAGCTGACGCGTGCCGGCCAGAGCGACATAGCCGGCACCGACATCATTGTGGCCAGTGGCAGTGAGGTGACATGTCGTTTCGATGTGGCCGGGGCAGAGGTAGGAGCCTGGAGCGTTGTGTTGACCAACGACGACGCCCAGTCCGCGCGGCTCGACGATGGCTTTACCGTTGGGCGCCCGGCCCCGACCGTGACGGCGGTGACACCGTCATCAGGGGTGAAGGACAGCCCAACGAGCGTGACGATATCCGGGTCCGGCTTCCGGGCGGGCGCAACGGTGAAGCTGACAAAGACTGGGGAAGGCGATATTCAGGGCACTGGGGTCTCAGTCGCCAGCGCGACGCGCATCGAGTGCTCTGTCGATCTGTCTGGGGCGGCTGTAGGGGCATGGGATGTCGTCGTCACCAACGACGACGCGCTGTCCGGGCAGCTCGACGGCGGCTTCACCGTGGTGCATCCAGCCCCCACGCTGACAAGCGTTGCCCCGCCATCAGGGACCAATGACGGCCCGGCCACGGTGACCATCGCGGGTACCGGCTTCCGTGCGGGGGCGGGCGCACGACTGACCAGGGATGGTGAAGCCGACATCGACGGCACGAATATCGTGGTCACCGGCGGAACCGAGATGACGTGTACCTTCGAACTCCTCGGCGCGAACGTCGGTGCGTGGAATGTCGTCGTGGACAATGATGATGCGCAGTCGGCATCGTTGCCCGGCGGCTTCACCGTGTACTACCCGGCTGCGCCGACAGTGACGGCGATTGCTCCGGCCTCGGCGACGTGCGACGGCCCGGTGGATGTGACCATTGATGGGACAGGCTTCCATGATGGGGCAGTCGTGCAGTTGACACGCGACGGTCACTCAGCTCTGCCGACAACAGCCGTCTCGGTGCTGAGTGCGACTCAGGTCTCGTGCACCTTCGACCTGTCAGGTGCAGCCGTTGGTACGTGGAACGTGATGGTAGTGAATCGCGACGGGCAGAGCGGGGAGCTTGATGGGCAGTTCACCGTGCGTCATCGCGCTCCCGTGGTGACGGCCATCTCCCCGATCTCCGGGACGAGCGACGGCACCGTGGACGCAACTATCACCGGTCTGGGCTTCCGTGCGGGAGCACAGGTCAAACTGATGAAGGACGGCGAGGACGCCATTGCCGGAACAGGCATCACCGTGGTCAACGACACGAGCATCACGTGCAGTCTTGATATTGACGGCGCGGCGGCGGGCAACTGGCATGTTGTGGTGACCAATGATGATGGCCAGTCCGGGCAGCTCGATGATGGGTTCACGATCGGCGCTCCCGCCCCAACTGTGACCGCTATCAGCCCGAGTTCGGGGATCAACAATGGCCCCGTGGTCGTCACGATCACGGGCACCGCATTTCAGGCGGGTCCGAACGTCAGACTCACCCGTACGGGGGCGGAGGATATCGAGGGAACTAGTGTCGTGGTGTCCGCAGCCTCCGGCGCTGCTCTCCCGGCTGGAGTGGTCACCGGGGCTGCCGTCGACACCACTCTTGATTGTACGTTCGACCTGACGGGCGCCGCAATCGGGGCATGGAATGTGGTGGTCACCAACCAGGACGGCCAATCGGGGCAACTTGACGCGGGCTTCAGCATTGCCGCGCCCGTGTTGGCGCTCGGGGAACCGTGCGAAGCCCAGACGCTTGCCCGGCGCGGTGACGTCAGGTGGTACCGCGTGCCCGTATCGGCTGGGCAGCGCATCTTTGTTGTCCTCGACAAGGATGCCGAAGCTCAGACGTACCTGTCTATCGCCGAAGGGAGCCTGCCGGGCAGGGGAAGCAACCGGGCATACTCGGGGCAGGCTGTCGAACTGACCGCCACCCAGACGGGTTATGCTTATGTGCGCGTGGAGTCTGATCACGCGTCACCGGTGGCCTTCACGATCACTGCGCATAGCCGAGAGACTTTCCCGACATTGGCGATGGGCGAGCCCCTGCAAGGCCAGGACCTCGCGCACCGGGGGAGTGTCAGCTGGTACCAGGTGCCGGTGGTGGCAGGGCAGCGCATGTTCGTGATGCTCGACAAGGCTGCTTCGGCAAACACGTACCTGTCGGTCCGTGAAGGGAACCTGCCAGGCAGGGGTAGCTCTCGATCCAATACGGACCAGATAGCTGAACTGCTGCCCACAAACACGGGCTTCGCCTATCTGCGAGTGGAGTCGGACCAGGCGGCTCCGGTCGAGTTCACCATCACAGCCCACACGGGCGACACGTTCCCCACGCTCGCCATCGGGGAGCCTCTGCAACCCCAGGCTCTTCCGCATCGGTATGACGTCAAGTGGTACCGAGTGCCGGTGGTCGCCGGGCAGCCGGTCTTCGCCATATTGGATAAGGCCGCGGCCGCCAATGTGTATCTGGCCATCGGTGAGGGCAGCGTGCCCGACAAAGGGGACTATTGCGCTATTGCTGATCAGACGATTGAGGTGACGCCGTCTCAGACAGGCTACGCATACGTGCGGCTCGAGTCAGATCAGGTGGCTGCGGTCGAGTTCGTGCTCACGGTTCATACCCTCGACACGTTCCCAACACTCAACATCGGTGAGACACTGGATGGACAGGAGCTGACCCACTGGGGCGATACCAGGTGGTACAGGGTCCCGGTCGACCAAGGACATGGCGGACAGGCGCTCTACCTGCAACAGACGAAAGCTGCCGGCATTTCCACCACTGTAAGAACGCGACACGGTCAACTGCCGGGCGACGCACCTGATGCCTCCGCATCCGGAGTTGGGCCAGTGATGGCTACCGTCCTGGAACCTATCGAAGGCGTCTACTTGGTAGAAGTGCAGTCGAACGCAAGCACATCCTCGACGTTCTCGCTGGCCGCGACCACCCCCGGCTCGCTGCCCGTCTTGCCGCTGGGCGAGCACGAGATCAGCATGAGTAAGCCTGAGGCGTCGCTCTATCGCGTGCAGGTGCCGGGGGGGGCGCCGTACCTCTTCATGTCACTCCGGAAGACTGCCGGCACGTGGATGAGCACAATCGTACTGCAGCGGAATGGTGAGACGCTGGCAACAACAAGCGCCAGCGGCGACCTGCTTGTTCACGTCAAGGACCCCGCGCCGGGCGACTATGTGGCGATGGTAACCTGCTCATCCAATGGCGGGCAGGGGACGCTGTGGGTAGATACTCATTTGCCGGTCATTGAGATCGGGCGGTCGGCCACAATGACGCTACTGGCCTACGGTCAGACGTGGGGCCAGTTCGAGGTGCCGGACGGCATCGGAGCGCTGAACGTGGGGGTGAACACCGTTTCGCTCTCGTCGCGCATTGATGTCTGGCGTGGCGAATACGGGACTGGGGAACATTGGGCGCCAGCCAATGGGGACTTCACGATGGATAACCCAGTGGCTGGAACCTACTACCTGAGCATCGTCAACCGTGACGGCACGTTGCGGACCGTAGACGGGCGCCTCAACCAGATAACCTATACCGTCCTGCTCACGCCGACCGCCGCTCCGCTTGAGGTCGACAACGAGACCGTCCGCGCCGTGATCGACCCCGACCGCGCGCAGGTGACGAGCCTGATCTTCAAGCCCGGCTCCAACCAGCAGTTGCTCAGGCAGACTTCCCCGGGCAGCCTTGTGGATATGGGAACTGACAACGGCGACAGCTCCGCGCTCAGCAACGGTTGGCACCTGATCAGTACTCAGCAGGGCCAGAACTACTGCAAGTTCGCATTCGACCACGTCCAAGGAACGAAGAACATCCTGCTCTCGTGGGACCCAGATAGTGCACGCGTACTGATGGAGTTCGAGCTATCCGAGCAGGCAGAAGCACTCAGCAAGATTCTACCTGCCGGCGATGCAGCGGCGGGCACTGACCACTGGGCTTGGCCGGGCGCCGGCGGCGTGGTCGAAGGCATCTTCACGTACCCGGGGGTGGAGACACCAGTCTACCCACAAACCGGTACCCGGGGGGCACCGGTCGAGGGCTGGCTGGCATTGTGGGACAGGGGCGCGGACGAAGCGTACGGGTTCGTTGCGTCAGAAGGCGTCGAAGTGCGGGTCGCCGAGGCCAATTCTGCAGTGGTACGTCACCGCCTCCCCGCAGGGAAGTCCTCTATCAGCTTCCATGTTATGAGGCCAAAGAGCGACCCTGCTTACGCAGCGGTTCGGCTGCGGGGCATTGGCGCCGACATCACCGTACAGCATGAGGTCGCTGAGCAGTTCGCGCAGCCTGGGGCCGAGCTGCACTATACGGCGGCTGTTTCTAACCNNCGGAAGCGGCGACGCAGCGGCGGCCGCGATAGCCTGCACCGTGCCCGAGAACGCTCAGCTTGTCGAGGGCAGTGTCAGCAACGGCGGCCACTATGACCCGGGTTCCCGAACGCTGACGTGGAACCTTGGCACCGTGGTTGGCCGGGCCGAGGACGTTGGAGTGTCGTTCGCCGCAACCGCCGCATCCCCCCTCGCTGAAGGGACAATCCTCACGAGCACGGCTAGTGCGACCTGCAACGGAGCGGAGTGCGGACCGCCGGCGAGTACAACAACCGTCATCAGCACAGCGGAGATCACCGCGTTCACACCCCAGGATGGGGCGGCAACGGGCTTCAGAACAGTAGACATAAGCGGGCGTGGGCTCGATCCGACGGCCGAGGTGGTCCTGACGCGCGGTTCTACGGAGGAGAGGACTGCTGATGCAGTAGTCGGGAGCGACGGTGGCGAGACTATCTCGGCACTGTTTGACCTGGTGGGTCTTCCCGCAGGCGCGTACCGTCTCGAGGTTCGCAATCCATCTGGCGCAGTGGCAACAGCGGACGGTTTCTCGGTTCTTGCCGAAGGCGATGCGGACCTCCGCATTGCGGTCAGAGGCCCGGCGGAGTACAGACCAGGTCGACCGTATCAGTTCGAGTTGGCGATCCACAACGAGGGCAAAGCCGACGCCGTCCTGCCGTTGGTCGTCATGGACCTCCCGGGCGCAGGCCTCGTGACGATTGATGGCGGCTCAGAACGGCTGGTCTATGATCTGGGCTCGATGCCCGCCGTTGGCGAACTGCCACGTACAGAAGAATGCGCTGAGTGTCCACCGCACGCAGCAAGTGCCATGCCGGTGGTACCACTCCAAGACCGGTCCGCTCGGGGTGCGCAGCACAGGATATGCATCAGCCTCGGCAGCGACATCCTGCCCGTCGGACACGAGGCCCGAATGGTCGTCACAGCGCCGACGACAGACCCGACCGGGGTCGGCCGGAGATATGAAGCATCACTACGGGTCATGCATATGGCGTATATCGGCGAGTATCACGAACACTACCTGCACCCCTGCTCAGATGTTTTCATGTATTGCTGGCTGGGCTCCTGGGCAAGGCAGAACGGGCAGGCGGCCTTAGAGAACTGGCTCGTGGACAACTGGGGCGGTGGCAAGTCCCGACGGTACTACAAGAATGCGATCAAGCTAGTTGGCACCAATGGATGGAAGTATGCCCGGAAGAAGACTGACTGGAAGGACTACTCCCGCACACTGGGCGACATCGGGATATTCGCCTTCGAGACGGCGGCGCGGTACACGAAAGTACCTCATCTGAAGCTGATCACTGAAGCGTTGAAGCAATTCAAGCGTGGTACGGCGGCATTTGAGGAGTGTGCATATGAGCAGTATGACTGCATGGAGAAACGGCAAGATGCGTGGGCCAGGCAGCACGTGGCGATGTTGGACGCAACTGCGGTGATACCGTGGGACCCCAACGACAAGGTGGGGCCCTGGGGGTATGACGCTCCAGGCGCAGCAGAAGACGCTCTGCGGCACCATGTGCCGGCGGGACTTGAGATGCCCTACATCGTCAACTTTGAGAACGACCCCGAGCAGGCCTCCGCGGGTGTGATCGACCTGCAGGTGACTGACCAGCTTCCGGTCGAGCTTGATTGGTCCACGTTCTCGTTTGGGGACATCCAGGTGGGCGCGCAGGTCGTGAATGTGCTGGAGAACCAACAGGAGTTCTCCACGGAGGTCATCCTGTCAGTGCCCAAGGAGGATGACTGTGGCGACTTCTGGGATGTTCGGGTGGAGATTGAATGCGGCTTCGACGCCCACAGCGGCGTGGCCACGTGGCAGTTCCACGGGTGGGCCGCCGATGATGGCAGCCCGGCTGCATTCCTCCCCCCCAACAGCCAGGAGTTTGCCCCGATGGGCAGTGGCTTCGTGACCTACACTGCCGACCTGGCACCCGAACTGCCCACAGGCACCGAGGTGCGCAACACTGCAACCATTGACTTCGAGATCGACATCCCCCCCGACCCACTCGAGACGCCCGAGTGGCTGAACACGGTGGACGCCGGCGCGCCCAGCAGCGCGATAGATTCCCTGGATGCAACCGTCACCCCGAACTTTGAGGTGACGTGGTCGGGTAGCGACGACGATGGGGGCTCCGGCATCCTCAGCTACGACATCTATGTGCGCAAGGATGATGCGGAATACGAGGCATGGCTGCTCGGGACCACGCGCACCAGCGCGACATTCTCGGGCTTCATGGGCCACACGTATGCGTTCTATAGCATAGCCTGCGACGGTGTGGGAAATGTGGAAGACGCCCCCGCTGACGGCATGCCCGATACAACGACCACAGTCGGGTTCTCCTTGAACGATGCGACCTTTGCGGCGGGCATGTCTATGGTATCCCTGCCCTTGGCTCCAGCCGACATCGACCCCGCTACCCTGGGCTTCCAGGCCGACCGGTGGGCGCGCTGGAATCCCGTCACCCAGCAGTACGTGTACTACAACGCCGACGCCGGCCACTACACCTGGTTTGATCCGCCCGGGGAGGCCATCGGCAAGGGCTACTGGGCCTGCTTCGAGCAGGATACGGAGCTGGCGATCGCCGGGGCAGCCGTTGACAGCGGAGCTGAATACGTGGTCAGCATCGCCCCAGGGCCAAGTGGTGGCTGGGTGCAGATCGGCTGCCCGCGGNNGTGGCTTGCGGACGGCGAGGGCGCTCTGTTGGTGCGCAAGGACAGCCAGGAGCTATCGCTTGCCCAGGCTGCGGCCGCCGGGTGGTGCGAGGACTTTGCGTGGGGCCTTGTGCCGGGCCTCGGCTACCAGTTA
>DPJP01000443.1 GCA_003542955.1 Armatimonadota bacterium | reverse complement strand
GCGGTGACCCCGGACGGCCGTCGCGCCGTCTCCGCGTCCGACGACGGGACCCTCGAGCTGTGGGACCTGGAGAGCGGCGAGGCGCTGCGCACCCTCATCGAGCATAGCGACTGGGTGATGGCCGTGGCGGGGACCCCGGACGGCCGCCGCGCCGTCTCCGCGTCGCAGGACAAGACTCTCAAGCTGTGGGACTTGGAGAGCGGCGAATCGCTGCGCACCCTCGCCGGGCATGCGGACGGGGTGTTGGCCGTGGCGGTGACCCCGGACGGCCGTCGCGCCGTCTCCGCGTCGCTGGACCACACCATCAAGCTGTGGGACTTGGAGAGCGGCGAGTGCCTGTGCACCTGGCCTGCGGAGAACTGGGTGCTCTCCTGCGCCGTCGCCCCGGGTCAGTTCACCATCGTCGCCGGAGACGAAGGGGGAACGGTCCACTTTCTGCGCGTGGAGAACGTCACCCCCGGCCCTCTGATCATCACCGCCTGGGTCGCGTCGGGCGACAGCACCCCCACCTTCGGCTGCCTGCACTGCCGCGTCTGGTCGGAGGTCAGCGAAACCGACCTCGGCACCGAGCGGCCCTGCCCCAACTGCGGCAAGACGGTCAAGCTCAACGAGGTCGTCATTGAGGCCGACTGGCGACCCGTCGCAGCGGCGTGGCAGGGCGATACGTAGCCGGTAGTGAGTGCCGGCCGGCAGGGCCCCCGCCGGCGTACCATGCAGACGAGGGTGCGGTCGATCAGCGGCGCGGACGTGCGGGGCCAGCACAGTAGCGTTGCTGTAACGTGTCTTACGGTGCCAAGACGGCTGCAACAGTCAGAGCCAAGGCGCAGGCTGCATCGGCCACGCCATCGGCCGTGGCGACCTCAGTCCCCTCCTGTCCGCTCTCGGGTGCCCATCTGGCCGCAAGAGGTCCGTGAGGACAGAAGGGGAACAGGTGGTGCATGAGTGAGGCCGCCGACAACCGGAGCCGACCGCTGACGGACTTGCTCTTCGCCAGCCCCACTGGCCGGCACCTCGTTGCCGGGGATAGGCATCTGGAGGATGTGCTCGGCTCCCTGCATAATTTGAGCATCGGGACGCTCGATGAGCTTCTCGATGCGTGCAGATCAGGCAGGGATGTTCGGGGTATGGCGGATGACCTGGGCGTCGACCATCGCCTGATGGCTGACTACGTGGCCATCGCTCACCTCATGCAATTGCCGGGCCTTGAGTGGTGGCATGGCGTCAGGCCCTTGTGCCACGGCGTCGCCGCCCCGAAGTACCTGGCGACATGCGAACCGGATGGGGCACTCGCGGCGTGGAGTGACACGGACCCTGAGCGCCCTGACCTCACCCAGGTGCAGGCCTGGATCGCCGCCGCGCGGACCCGTGAGCCGGTCAAGCCAGCCACCGAGGTGCAGCAGGACGAAGAGTTTGCGGCGTGGACCAAATCCACCAACGTGCTGATAGCCCGAGGCTTGGCAGCCGTTGCAGTCATCGTGGGTCTGGGTGTTAGTGTGAAGGGACTTCGAGACACGCAGAGCACGCTTGTCATGATACGGGAGCAGACGGAGGCAGCAGTCCATGATAGGGCCGTGTCGCCCGGAATGCGCGAGGCTGCCATTGACTTCATGTTCGGCGTCCGAAGTACCTATCTGGTCTCGGGCATAGCGATCATAACATGCCATGTGTGCTTGCTTGTCGTTGAGACCGTTGCGTTGACATGCTTGGTTCTCTGGCTCATGGGGACTATGCAGATATGGTCACGCCGCCTCAAACGCCGTTTGGTGGATCACGTGCCCGGCTACATTAGAGCAAGGGCCTATCTCGCCATGCTACGCGGCCTCTCTCTGCCAGTCGGGCGGCAGATCAGGCGTATTGGCTCCGCAATTCTCCTTGGGTACGTGATTCTGGCCGCCGCCATCTCGGTCTGGGATGCGCTGGCGTGGGCGGTACACGGTGCGGCACCCATAGGAGATATCCTGTTCAGTGCGACAATCGATCTGGGGCTGCTCCTACTTGTCATTGCCGCCCCAGTTGTTGTCTTCCGTGGCGCCAGCTTCAGGCATGCCTGGCGTTTCGACCCGCCCCTGTTCCGCAGTCTGTCGCGACTGCATCTGACGGAAACTGGCATTCTCTTCCTGGGGTGGGTCGCGTCCCTTCTGATCATAGCGGCTCCTGTCCTGGTCGCGGCCGAGTTGGTGGCCCTCCAGATGGCATCTGTGGGCGCCCTGTCTGACCACGTAGCACTCCCGTCGGCCAAGCGGTATGTTCGGGTCCACGAGCCCGAACTGGCCTTGGCGGTGACATCGCGCGCAGACACCGAATTCGCGGAGAGCGTTCTCCAGTCCGTACGCGAGTGGATAGATGAGCGTCGCCTGTCTGAGTGGGACTACACACTGGGGAACGGCATCGCCCAAACTCTCCGGGAACTGGCCATTCGGAAGACGCTTCCATGGTTTCCCATCGCACTGTGCGCTCTCACTCTAATGATGGCGGTACAGCCCTACGTCATGAAAAGCCTTCCGTGGGCCGTGCTCTCGGTAGGTGGGGCTGTCTTCGTGGTCTTCTACTTCCTGGACGAGTATGGTGGCTCTTTCATCGCCGGGCGCATGCCTAACCCCTATCTCGCCGGCCTGGTGACGATGGCCATGAGTTGGGTAGCCGGGAAGATGTCTGAAGCCGTCAGTGCGCCGCTTGCGGACGCGGAAAAGGCGGAGGCAGAGAAGCGTCTCCGCCTTGTCTCTGATGGCGAAGACTGAACTGTGCCCCCAGGCGATTGGCGTGATTCCGCAGCGCGAAGGCCTGCAGGAGAGCCAGGCGAGGGCTATGCGATCTCTGCATCCGCCACGGCTCGCGCCGCCAAGCCATCGAACAGCGCTGGGATTGGTCTGAAGGGGCGGGGCAGTTCGGCATAGCCGCCACGGATTGTCACGGGCTCGGCGTCGGGGAGACTACTACACCAATCGCGCACATCGGGCTTGACACGGCTCCGCTCTGTCAGCTTGAGTGGGACAGGACGCGGGGCTTCAGGCATGTGCGGCCCGTGAGACGGTGCTCGACATTGTGTTGACCCGGGAGGACACTCAGGTGGCAGGACATCGCATCTACGACAAGGGGTATGCCGGAGACACAGTCCGGGTGCACGACAACTGGTTCATGGGCAAGACAGACCCGTTCCTCGTACGGCGGGTGCATGATTTCGCGGAGACTGCAGGCCGAGAGGACTTGTGCATCGTCGAGGTGGGCTGCGGAGGAGGAGCTCTCACACACAGAATCGCTCAGACAGACGAACGCTGGTCTGTGCTGGGGATAGACATCAACCCCGACGCACTTGGGGCGGGCCAGGCAACACCGAATGCCCGCTTTGCGGTAGCAGACGGCAGTATGCTGCCGCTGCGTGATGGGACCGTCGACGTCGTTGTGAGTGCCCATACTCTGGAGCATGTCCCCGAGACACTCGTGCGAGGCGTGTTTGCCGAGATAGGCCGCTGCCTTGTACTGGGCGGGGAATGCCATACCATCGTCCCCTTTGAGCCTGGGCCGCTAAGGGGAGTATTCAATATGGGGATGGCACGGAGGTCGCTCCAGAGGGCCGGGCTCCCCTGGGCCAACCCGGTCCGCCTGCTGCAGCATTCGCGAGAACTCCACTGCAGCCCACACACGGCGGGCCTTGTGCGCGAATGGGCGCAAGGCACCGGTCTCGAGTTGGCGGAGTGGAAAGTCGTGTGGCTCAACTGGCCGGCCCGCTACTACATGCTCCGCAAAGTCTGCCGCCCCGCCGCGGGGCGGCTAGACTAGCTCACCGACCACGGTCTCGATGGACATGATCAGGAGGGGGGCGACCACGGCCCCGATCATGCGTACCTGCTCCCTCGTCGCCACCGGCCAGACAGGCATGCGATCCGCGTAGGCCTGGGCGGCCTCCAGAGCCGTCAGTGTCTTGGTGAGGCGCGTCAGACTCGGTTTGGTGTCGTGGCCCGACGTTGAGCCTTGTCCCGCGAAAAAGGCATCGAGCTGNNTGTCGTGCGATTCCCGCCGCAAGACGATCGCGGGCGCCTGCCATGTGCCTGTGTGCTGCGCTGAGGGGCGTCCAGACCAGAGCGTACCCTCCGAGCAGATACGCGACCACGAAGGCCACCTGTCCCGCAAGTCTGGTTGTCTCAGACATCCCAGGATGCAGATGCGGGAAGAAGTCCCACACCGTCCAATACGCTGCGGCACTGAGCCCCAGGATCAGCATCAGGACACCGATTGTCTTAACGGCATTGCCGATGGGGCTCAGCCCACCGCACCGGTCTTCGTGAAGCGGAATGAAGCGAATGTCGGGCGCGCTGGGCTCGGCGAAGAGCCTGCACAGGGATAGCGCAGCCACGGCGCTCTTCATGACTACCATCGCGAGACTGTAGAAGAACACCGTGAAGAGGACGCTGGTGACGACGCCGCTCGGGCTGCAGATACCGTTCCACATCTGCACCTCGCCATCGTGCCCTGGGACGATGCCGAGGAATCTCGCGACATGGCGACCCCAATCACAGACCAAAGGAATGGTAATGGCGATAGCGGTCGGCCACTTGCTCCGCAGGAAGCTGGTCTGAGTGCGAACGAACCTGGTGGCGTCGTCATCGTCCGCTGCCCAGGCCCCACTCTCCCTGAGATCCTCGAACATCGTCGTCAGCTGCTCATGGAGACGCACGGAGTAGCCGACAAAGAGGGGAGCGAAGATGCCCATGAAGGCGATGCTCACCGGGTCGTGGAGCAACTGCACCAGGTGAGCATCCCCACCAGTGGCGCCGGAGACCCAGTCCTGCAGGGCGCATAGGCCGCCAACCCCGATGACGAAGAGAGAGAACATGGCCAGTACTGCCCGCCAGAAGCTGTCATACCGGGCCGTCTGCAGCAGCCGCATGAACGGATCCCTGCATGTGACACGCAGCCTCATATGTGCACACCCCTCCCCGCCACCGGAAAGCCGGGACACACTCCATCGCGGGCTCTAGTTCGGCGCATCCACGAGGGCGGCCCACTTGCGCTCGACCGGTTCTGCGCCGTTCGTCCCACACCCAACTGTCCGCAACCGGCTCAAGAGCGCAGCCCTGCCAGCAGGTGACTTTACGCCTCAGCGAGCCGCTGATCGCCGCCATGTAACCAGATCAGATGCCCTGTTGCCGCAACCGACCTGCTCTCGGCCCTGAGCTTCCGCGTCGCATCAGCGCTCAACTCGCGAACGCGCCTCAATCTGGGCCGAACCAGGCCGGCTCGTCTCGCCACGGAGCCATGCCAACCAGATTGCCGTGCGCTCCCGGATTGATCGATGGGAGTGTGCCCGAGACTTGATGCGCGCCCTGACAAGCCTCTGACGGCTTCTCTCATCACGCCGATGGTGCCTATCACCGTGCCGGTGTTCTGTCAGGCGCGTTCCCGGGCAGGACTGCGCTGTCTGCCGCGTGCAGGTACCGAGTTGGGTGCACGGTACGATGCCGAGAAGCCATCCGGGCACCGCAGCGGCCACCCGGCCCCCTCATACCCATCGGTAGTTGTGCGCGCAAGCTGCTCTGTCAAAGCGCCTCAATGCCGACGGCCGTGATGGGGCCGATCTGCAGCACGGTGTTCACTCGGCCTCGGACACTCGCGCGGGATCCGGGTGCCGGGACCGGGCCGACCTTCCTGACCCAGATCGCTCCTGTGCCGTCATTGATCTGCATGATCCCTGTGTTGAGGATTGAGTAGCTGTCGCTCACTTCCCCGGTCACTATCACGATTCGCCCCTGATAGTAGTCGGGCCGTGCAAGTATCTGGCTCACTCGGGTGCGCCCATATGCGCGTTCTGCGACGACAGCAACGCCAACGATGACAATCAAGAGCACAACCACAACCACGATAACCCTCTGGCGGCGAGCCCTAGCGGCAGGTGACGGCACTACTCTCACCTCACACAGGTATGACCTCAAGTGCGTCCGGGACACCGGCCGGCAACTCACCGACCCAGGCACCGGCGGCGGTCGTTTCACAGAAGTAGTAGGTGCGCCCGCCGAAGTTGACGCCCCAGGCGCCCGGCAGGTTTGTTGGTGTGGCCAGTCCCAGGGCCACGTGGCCCGGCATGTTGAACAACACGGTGTCGTGACCGAGATACTCCAGGATGGCCGACGCAAGTATCGCCTTGTCCTCGCAATCGCCGTTCGCGTCGTATATCGTCTCAACGCCATACTTGGGGTATTCCACTTGTCCATGCGAGTCGCTGTCAAGCATGTACTCGATTGCGGATTGAGCAAAGCTGAGCGCGAGAACGGCTTCCTGCAGCCGCGTGAGTNNGCTTAGTGAGCGCAGTTGCTCGCCGAGATAGGCAACCGTCGGGCCGATTCCACCTCTCACGTACTCACGTCCCCACTGACGGACGGCGTCAGCGGTGCCAATGATCCTCTCACGCGCGCTGCTCTGGCTGTGCTCGGCGAGATCGATAAGAGCCTCAGTCTGCTGGGGTTCACGTTCACCCCACACAGGATCCCTCACAAAGTCCCACCGGAACAGGCGGGTCACGACAGTCGGCGCAGTGACACCCGGGGGATCCGGTTGAGGTAGGGGAACCGTTTCGGGGGACGGTAGCGGAGGAGCAGGCAGCGGCTCATCGCGCTGCAGCAAGCCGTGCGCGCATGCGACGACACAGAGCAAGCAGCATGTCAGCAGAAGCGGATCGACGTAGCGCAATAGCAGGGATAGGGCCGCCAACGACACAGAGAGTAGGACAATCGACATCTCTATGCTTCGGAATGCCGCGAATTGCATGCTCGAACTCGCAGTGCCTGCCCACTGTTTGAGTGTGCCATCGAGCCACGGGTCGACGAATCGCGCTGCAATCAGCCAGAGAACGAGTACGGCTGCATAGCCGCCGAGCAGCCAGAATGCGGTCCGCAGGGACGGTGAAGGAACCGCGCCTACGAACTCGAGAATGCTGATGATGACGAGTGCTATGGCACAGTAGGCAGCAGTGACCGCCGTCAGCACGCTGTTCACTCCTTCGATGAAGAGGGGAGGGCCCAGGCCCACAGGGCTCTGCGGGACGCGATCGTGCCCCGGTCAAGCGCACCTTCCCGCACGAGTTTCGTGATCGAGCCCCGCAGGAGCATCACAAGGTCAACGAGTGCGTCGATGGGTACACCCGCGAAGCCACGGATCACGAAGGCGTACAGCTCGGGATATGACTTGACAAAGCTCTGAAAGCCTGCGTCGAGTGCCAGCGCGATGAGCGGCGCCGATTTCTCGCCGCCCGTCGGGGGGCCGGTGAGGCCCGCAGGTATCCGTGGCGAGAGCACAATCCCGATCTTCACATGGGGGAGCAGTTCGTACTCCAGAGCCTCTGCTTGGGGCTCAGCGAATGGGTCGCTGCGGGGATACAGGTACTCATCCCACACCCGCTTGAGCGCCCCGTGATCAAGCTCCGCAGCGATGTCATCTACGTTCGCCTCTCGCAGGTGCGAGAGTCTTCCATTCTGTGTAACAAGGAACTCGACCACATTCTGCGATAGGCGGTCCTGCCAGTCGTCGGCCGCGTTGCTCAGGCGCGTGCGCCACTCCTGATAGACCGTCGTTCCATCAATCACCGTCTGCCAGAGCTCGTCGGCGGTTTGCTTCTGCTCGTACAGTCCTGTCTCTTCGACCGTTCGGCGCTCGAAATCATCTGGCCGGATGATGGGCACGAATGCCCCGTCGCTCTGCCATTGCGGCGTTGTAGGCTCCGGCGACTCCTGCGCCCAGACGTCGAAGTCTTCGAGCACGCGGCTGCCCTGCCATTCGCGCCGGTGCGCCCCGTCTGGTCCGTAGAGTCTACCAAGATTGGTGGCGGCAATGTGATCCCCAACTTGGGGGGTCACGATTTCCGACCAGATGGCGTACTCTACATTGCCAAGAGCCTCTCGCAGGCGCGTCAGGAGTCCCTGCTCGGACGCGACGGCGGCACCGGCGGCATTGAGGAGTGGCTCCACTTGCTGCCATACCATTTCGGTGATGGCCGCTTCCGCTTTTGCATGGACGGCGGCCAGAACGTCCTCGCGCTTCTGGATGACTGCCTGCCAGCGGAGATGCCACAGAACAGCCAGCCCGGCAAACCCAAGAGCGAAGCCCATGACAACCCCAACGTTGGCCACCTGAACCGGCTGTGCGAGGACGTGTTGAAGAAGCCCCTTCAAGAACGCGCCGATAACAGACCCTCCCAAAGCAGCCCGCGCCAGGCCCGCCAGAGTATTCGGCAAACGCGATATCGCCTCTGCGAGCCCGTTCCTGGCCGCCGCTGTGTCCGGGGGTCTGGGTTTGTGCTGTCGTCCGACATCCTCGCGGAAACGCTTGAGGGCCTCCGCTCCGCCGCTGAGCAACGTCTCGGCAAATGCGATGCCGGATCCGGCCTCGTTGAGCTGCTCGTCCACGGCATCTCGAATCATTGCCGTGAGTGTAGTCGCCAGTTTCTCGCCGTTCTCCCGTATGCTCTCGGCGGTCTGGCGGAGTTTGCTGAGCAGGACCAGTTCGTAGTCAGCGATTTGTTCGACCCACTCTGACACTCGCCCGCGGTCGGTGGCGACATCCCACGGTCGGGGGGCTCGGACGGGCTGGCCATCCCGGTCGACTGCCACTATCCGCTTGAGTTCCGACACGAAGGCCGTAGGCTCAAGCCCCGTCCCAAGCTCCTGCCAGACCCTCAGGAAGCGGAGTGTGGTCTCCTGGCGGTCGGGGAACTGCTCATCGGTCTTCCGAAGAGCTGCCTGCCGCAAAGCGACCATCGCCATGCGTCCAGCCGCGTAGTTGAGCAGTTCGGACCTAGGGTAATAGAGCGTGGACACGCCGACCGATCCGTAGACCGACGGCCGCGGAGAGTATGGCTGCGCAGGGGATTGAAGGAGACCATCCGCGTCGCCCTGGAATGTAGCAAGGTCCTGGAATGCCAGTATGTGAATGCGAGATATCTCACACGCGCATGTCAGGAGCCATTCCAGTGGCAGCCTATGGCCACTGACCGGTCCCTTGTCGAGAAGCAGGATCGAGTCGAAGAGAGCGTCGGGACAGCGGCTGACACGAGCAGGCCAGTCAGGCTCCGAAAGTAATGTAGCCCCGGCCGGCAGCTGCTCTCTTGCCGATAGAAGCCTGGATGTCTCGTCGATCTCCGCCAGGGCAAGCCAAGCCCGTGCCTGAGCAGCGGCCTCGGCCTCTCTGCTGCCGACCGCGCTCTGGTCGAGCGCCGGCTCAATAGCAGCGATGCAGAGCTGGAAATGTGATGAGTTGTCGCCTTGCGTGGTTGCCCACTGACGGAGCGCCAGAGCGAACTCACAGGCGCAGGCGCCAGCGCCGGGCTCTGCGAGATTCGTGATGACTACGGTGTTGATCTGGATGCCCCCACGGGGACCCATCAGTCGCGCTGCTCCACCCTGTTCCAGCAGGTCATCCTGGGGCGGGCTAGTTGCGTCATCGAGCTCGTCGGACAGCCGTCGCCTAAGTTCATCTGCAGAGTCCGCGAGCGCCTGCCAGATCTTTTCGGGGTCATCTGGTGGCTCGGCATCAGCCGGTATCTCTGACCATGGCAGCAATACCATGCCGGCGCCGTCACCAGAGAGCCCGACAACGCGCACGACAGCCTGAAGATGAGGGTAGGCTGAGAACAGTGATGCGCCCAGCGCCTGGGCGACGCGGCGTCCCCAAGCCCCGACGCCAATCACCATTGACGTCGGGACGCGCAGTCTTCCCGCGACGCCCTCACCGGCATCCGTCGAACCGTATCGCATCACACCGTCACCCACCCACGTGCTCGCTAGACGACAGCGCCAAGCTTGTTCTTCATGTAGCTTGTCGCAGCATCAATCATCTCGTTNNTCGTTAAGCAACTCCTGCTTTGCCTGGTAGTCCGGGTCCTGCGTATCGAGGTTCGCGACCCAGTCGGTGAGCCTCTGCAGACCGGGGCGCATGGCCTCGGCAAGTCTATCATTGCCGATGCAGCGTACTCGCGATGAAGCCCCTGTCCCGGGGTCCCCGAACCACTCGTCAACGGCCTGGATATCCGCGGGGCTATTCCTGAATCTGGCGTATGCATTGAGCAACCCCTGACCCAGATGCACCGGCTGCACGGGACGGTGCCCACTGGGACACGGGTGCAGGTAGTAATGTCCCCCCATGTTCGCACCCGCCACGTTCAGGATCGTCCTCGCTTCTCCGGGCTGCGCACCGACTATTCTCAGTTGCGCGGGAACGGGAGTGACCATAGCGAGTGCGAACTGCTCTTCGGCGCCCTTGGCGGCATCACCCAGCGGCTCCGGGAACTCCGCCCAACTGCGGCACAAGTGCGGTGGCTTGATGGTCATTCTCGCCGAGGCGTCGTTCTGCCGCTGCCAGACCGCGATGCTATCCAACTGCTTCCGGTACAACTGGTACCAGCCATGGGCCTGAGTGATGCCTCGTATGGGAGCCCCGAAGGCCCCACGAGCAAGGATGATGCGATCTGGGTCCCCTGTGGCAACGGCGTGTACGGGGGCTCCGGTCAGGCCCCGTTGCACGGCCTGAACGACACCGTCCCAGTCAGTGCCGGTTCCCGGAACCAACAGAAACGCCATCGGTACCACCTGGTTGAGTTCGTCCTGTGACAGGGCCGTCTCGTTGAGCTGCCAGAGCGGCTGGCAGTCAAGCGCCATCTCCTCGGCGCGCTCGGCAAGGGTAACGGGTCCTAAGGCTGACATGAGGTCCTTCGCCAGCAGGTCGGCAAGCTCTGTATGCGCTTGCTTCTCGATTGCACCGTCCAGTCCAGCGCCGCCTTGATCAAGGGCGACAACGTACTGCCGTGCATCTTCATCAAACCGCACAGAACGCCATACGCTTCCGATGGCGGCCTCTACACTCGCCGCGCTGCGCGCAACGGCTTCGTCCACACTCCCCTTCATCTCGCGTCCCAAAAAGTTGCGGTAGAGTGCCTCGATGCCATCGCCATCGAGTGCGAAGCGTACGTGGCGGTACTGCTTCTCGATTCCGGCTTCCTCACCGGCCCCGGCCAAGAGCGCCTTCGCGGCGTTCCGGACACATGTCCTTGCCCATTCGCCGAGTTTGCTTGCCAACTGGAGTGCCGCGCTGCGCAAGGCGATGACTTCTTCTGCTACACGGTCGTAGACGCGGATCGCTTCCTCCCTTGCCCTGATATCCAGTCTGGTCTCGACCATCTCTGCACACGCCTTGAGGTATTGCTCCGCGGCTGATATGGTGCCATCATGATTTGGCCAGAATACCCACTGCCTGAGTGCAGAACTCGTCTTGATCTGCTTGATTGCATACTGCACTTCTCCGGGGTCACTCTCATCGTCGCTGTCAAGATCGCACAGCCGAGAGCGCAGACCCACAGAAGCCGCCCGGTTCTCATCGGGGTGGGCACTGCCCTCGAGTTCGGCGGTCATTTCGTTGCTGCACAGCTGCAGCTGCCCGAGCAACTCGTCCAGAGCCCCGATCAGCCCGTGCACTCCACCACCCGTGGTCACACTGCACATGCGGGAACACCATTGCGGCAGGCTCTCCAGCACGCGTTGGAGAGCNNCATCCGCCCTCTTCGTGACCTGTTTCTCCGCAGATTCAAGGTCACTCATCAGGCCGTTGTGGAAGGTGGCGACCCGCGATGGCGTATCTGACACCGGGTCCTCCACGAGGTCGGAGCCCGCAGTTGCGTACACACTCCTGCCCAGCGCCGAAGTCGCGTCCAGAGCGGTCAAGTCGTCGATGAACCGGTCAGAACCGTGCTCCTGAATGTCGCAGCCAAGCAGGAAGGCATCGGCGGCGGCATCTGCATCGAAACCTGCCGCAGCTCTGGGCTGCAACATCTCGTGTAGGACAGCGCGGCTCCAGCGATGGACGCTGTAGTACTCGATGCGTCTTCGCGGGTAGACGTACGTTGTGAGGCCGAGGCTGCTCAAAATCGGCATTGCTCCGGTCTGGGCATCTCTCACGAAGCTCTGCGGGTAGTTGTCGAGGAAACTCGCTACACATGCCTCCTCACCTGCTGCTTGCCTCGATCGCCTGTCGTCTTCAGCGTAGGCCTGAAAACCGAGATACTGGCTGAGGAAGTGCTCTGCAACCAATCCGCAGAGCTTCTCGCGACCGGCACGCCCCTTGCCGACAAGGCGCCCAGAATCGTCAACGCTGTCGATGTAGTACAGCAGGCCAAATGGATGCGTGTAGTCCAATTGCGCGACGCTGATCCCCGGTAGCCGGCTGCTCTCAAGATGGTGCAGAGGATAGTCGGAGTGGTCAGAGAAGTGGTCTACCTCCTTGAGAAACGCATATGCATTGGCCTTGATCGAGATTGGGGAATCGCCCATCGTGATATCACTGAACGCCCGCGGACCCAGGAAGGCCCCTACTATGTCGGGCTGTGTGTCTCTGAGCATCCAGGCCGAGAGGTATGCCACATCCATCGCCATGCCGGCGCCGGTGCCCCCGCACATCGAGCCGAACACACAGACCACCGGACGGGGCAGGTGAGGCTGCGTAGCGGCCTGGAGGTCCTGGTAGATGCCCTGCACACGATCCCAGTCGCGGTTGCACTGCCACATGAAGGCCAGGTGTCCGACGGCCCGCACCTGGTGGGCTCCATCGTCAATCATCCCGGGCAGGTACGGGCGTGGCCAGCAGTCCTCGTACATCCCCGGGAACGTGTTCCGCAGAGCCTCGTCGCCATTCACCGGCTCCGTCGCCATGAAGTGCACTCTGGTGTTGTTCACGAGCGTCGCAGCCCGTGGATTGGTGTCAATGCACAGGAACTGGAAGCTCGATGGCACCTTGGCCGGATCACCGTTCCCAAAGATGTCGGTTATCCGATCCGCCAGCAACCCCACTATCTGGGTTCCTGAACCGCCAAGCCCTATGAAGAGCGCTGGCGGGGGGGTCTTCTCAAGAATGGGGCTCCCAGGCATGATGGCAAGGTGCTCATTCTCGTCGGAAAAACTCAACACTCTCGGGTTCTCGGCCATGGTCGTCTCCCCTTAGAACGGCCTGTACTCAACTTTGGCATCGCCAAGTCGCTTGTCATCGTTCTTGTTGCGCACGAAATCTACTTTGCGGGACCCGACGGTTACGCGGATCCGCCCCCTACGCCCTCGCCCGATGGACTCGACCACCCACTGAGTCGCCGCGCCATCAATCCCGCGCGCTGCTACATCGCTGGCGGCTACAGGGAACCTGAACTCAACCCGCGAACTCCGTGCGCGAGTCAGGTTCACCTCCTGCTGCTGAACGCCACCGCCGGCCTCCAGTGTCACCACCACAGTTCCCCTGAGCTTGCTGGGTCTGGTCGCAGACCAGATCACCAGCGCCAGAGTCACAACCGCGGCAACAACCCCGACAATCAGCCACCATGCGACTCCTGTTCGCAAGACAAGCGCAGCCGTGACGTCCCCGCCCACCACACGCGGGGCACCGGCCTCAAGCCCCAGATGCTGCATAGCGCCGGCTACCGGGAACGCTGCCACGGGCTCCACAACGATCTGGACCGGAAACCGATGCTCGCGAATGCCTGGGTGCATGCTGCTTGGAGCAGATTCCACGGTTGCTGTGATTGCGAAGTCCCGCGTCTCACCGGCCTGGATAGTGGCCCTCTGCACGTCATCTGCAATCGAGACCGATAGCCGCCCAGCACCGTCGGTGCTCGCACCCGGCAAGCGCAGTTCAATGCTCGCGACATCGACCGGCAGGTGTCGGTACTGGTTGCGGATGGTGCAAGGCAGTTGGACGCCGTCGGCCGCAAGGTCGCGCACACTCCGGACCATGAACTCGTTGGCCTGCGGCCCGCTGACCTCCACGCGCCCCTCCCGCAAGTCGGCCGCAACTGCTCGCCTGAGACCCTCAGCGCGCAGGCGCTTCCGGACCAGTGCCAATGTATCGCCGACCTGTGCAGCTTTCCCGGTGATCAGTTCGACTGCGACAGGATCGAATACCTGACGGAGCAGCTCGATGTCTGTATGCTGCCCAAGTCCGAAGCCATACACCCGCAGCGTGTTGTTTTTGCATAGAGCGCGCCCACGTTGGCGAAGTGTCCGCCAATCGTCGTCTTGCTGTGGGTCCGTCCCGAAGGGGCTGTCCGGCGGAGGTTGGTGATACCCGTCCGTCAGGAAGAAGAGTGCCTGAACACTGCTGGCATCGGAGCGATCCAACCACTCAACGGCCTTGTGGAGCGCCAGGCCGATATCAGTGCCCTCGCCGGGCAACGGCGTAGCAGGGAGGTGGCCATCGATGCGCCGCGCGGCCTCCGCGCCATCGCATTCGAGGGGGGCGGCGTAGACACGAGCGAACACAGTGATGTGTACGTTCTCGCCGGTCGCCAGTGATGAGCAGAAGTCAACGACCTGCTTGCGGACTATGGCATAGTTGGTGCCCATGCTCCCCGACGCGTCAACAAGCACCGCAATGTCGGCCGGTGGCATATCGACTGCGAAGAGCTGATAGAGATCATCTGCATCGTTGCCCCCCACAGCTGCGCTCAAACACGCCAGCAGCATTGTGAAGCCAAGCGCAAGCACAGGGCCCGCTCCCCGGGGGCGCACACGTCGATGCGACGGCCCCCACTCGGAGCGGCAGTGCATGGACCGGAGACTGTCGATACGTCTCCTCTCACGGAGCCAAGATCGAACCATCTCTGTCTCCTCGCACAACCTTCGGATCACGGTATGGCCTGTGCCCTCGCGGCGAGACTCCCCGGTAGTTCCCCGCCTGGGCCGGAAACACCTTCTAGATCAGTGAGGTAGCTCTACTGACTGACCTGCACCTCCAGCCATGGCTGGTTGGAGAGGGGCACTGATGCTGGCGTGGGCCAGCAACAGCGGGCCGTGCCCGCTACGGTCCATAGTCTGGTATGCGTTGCCCGCGGCAGCTCTTTGTCGCCGTTCTGCGGTTCTGCCGGCTCGACCGCACGTTGTCGAGCCGCGAAATGTCTCGTCTCCTGCTCAGCCTGTCACTGGTACTGCGACAGCCCCATGGGAGGCTCGGGCAGTGTCACAATGGTCAACGCTCGCGTCGACTGCAGAACACCCCGCCATGTGCCACGCTTTGGCCCCACACCCACAGCGGCTGTCTCTAGCCTTTCCGGCGGTGCCGCAGAAGGAACCGCAGATCGCGCCACGCGCTATTGGCATTCTCGAAGCCGATCAGGACATAATAGAGCATGGNNACCGGCATTGAACTGATCACCGCGGGCATGGCAATAGCCAGGCCGATCGAGGCAAAGGGGTTGATGGCGCCGCTCTCCGCCGATTTACTCCACAGCTTCGCTCCACCCCACGCGGTGATCGCGATGTTCCGCTCCGCCACCTCTTCCTCGTCCATCGAACTCACCCACATCAACACGGCGTTTCGCATCAGGGATTGAGCGGCGTAGAGCACGGCTATGGCCAAGGCGATTGGCACCCCAACGGGCGCATGGAAGTCATCCCAGAAAAGGAAGCCTCCGCTGAGCCGGGAAAGGTCGCGGGCCTCCACCATCCCCGCGACCCACGGATACAGGTGCATGCGGATAGTCAGGACGTTTTCCCAAAACTGCTGCGAGATCAACGACAGAGTCGTGATGATTGGCAGCCCAATGCCCCAACGGATAATACCGGCCTCAACCATCCCGATATCGGCGGCGGAGAGCACCACCTGCTTCGCCGCTTTTGGGTCGGTGACAAACCGCCTGAGCAGCGGCCGGGCCAGAAGCACAATGCGGATATTCAGCCATACCAGCGCTTTCCCGAGAATGTCTTTGCGGCAAAGCAGGTACAGCGCGACGACCCACGCCCCTGCGACCCAGGTGTAGAATCCAAGAAGGCGCAGGAGCACGGCAAGCAGATTGAGCACGGGGTCAAGGGCCACGTGGTAGTAGATGTCGAGGCGTGGATAGACAAGACTCTCGAACTCGGCCGCCGCCGAGTTGCGGAAGCGCTGTATCCACCCCGGGCGCAGATTCGCCTGCGCGCTCCCATCGACGTGGCGGACGGCACTCTCGGCGGTACGCAGCAACGCGCCCCGCATGCTCTTCTCCAGGATGCGGGGATATGCCTCGATCTCCAGGATGTCCCGAATCTCGCCATACGTCAGCGACTCAACCAGGTTCTCGCCCCGGCGAACCTGGACCAGACGCGGCTCGAGCGATACGACAATCAGGATGCCGGTGGGCTGCCAGGCCTCTGCGACTCGGGCATTCTGGCGACGAGTTGCCTTGTCTGGCTTGACGGCCGGCTTGACAACAGCGCTGTAGCTCGGGAAGCTCTCGAACGCTCTGTCGGCAAACCGGCCGGGTTCGCGACCGGGTATTGTGTTCACTGTCAGCACTGCCAGGTGAGTGCCGGACGATGCCAGAAGTGGCTCCAGGCCCTGCAGCCGCCTGCGATGCGCTTCGGTCAGCAACTCCGCGTTGTCCCAGATGCTCAATCTGGGCGCGGTCACAGGCTCAGGCCGATGGCACCCTGAGCAGACAACGACCGCGATCAGAAGACCCCGCAGGGCCAACCCGGGCCTGAACTGCATGCGAATGCCCCCAGCGACAGAGTACCACGGGCCGAGACCCCTGCCCATCGCTCATTGTGTACCGCGCCATCCCGCTCGTCTCCACCGACACGACGACCACGCCGGACGCCCCATCACTTGTCCATAGCCCGTGTCCCGCCCCAACGCGCGATGATCTCATCATCGAGGCGGTCCGCCGTCGTCACCACGGCCATGATCGATGTCTTCAGTTCATCACGATCACATGTCGAGCCGACGATGGTATGCTCGAAGAAGATGTCGTCATCCTCATCGATTCCGAAGGCCCCAAACCGCATCGTGTCGTTGGTGGTCAGCAGGTAGCGCATCAGCTCGGGCGTCATCTCTGCGTCCTGCACGACCCACGCCCGCGTGCAGATGGTTGCATCGTCATCGCCCCACGGATACACCGCCGTGTGCGAGATCGCCGACCCCACGTTCACCATGAACACCGGCCTGTCATCGCGAACGACGGCGAAATCCCCAAAGATCTCCTTTACCCACGGCGCCACCTTCTCGTAGCACTGCTTCTGCGCATCGGTCTGGAACTCGATCATTGGTTGCCCTCCATCTTCGACGCCGACTTCTCGACGACGGACACGCCGTCGTCGTTGCAGACTACAGTGATACAGCGCGGCTTGCCACCGGACATATCGGCGACATGCTCAAGCAACCGCGCGGCCACGTGCTCATCCAGGAAGCACTCCCAGTCGCGCTCGTTGCTGAACTGCGGCCGCCGGTCGCGCACCCACTTGACGAAGCTGTCGTCCCAATGGACCTCGAGCCCGTGGGCGCGGTAGCGCTCATCCAGCAGGGCAATCAACTCGCTGACTGTGTCTTCGCCCCCGCGACTGTGTGGCGCGTGCCCGCAGATGATATCGCACTGGTTCGCGAGTCCGCTCCCGAGCGCCCGCGCCACTGCCTCCCGAGCATGGTTGACCTGCTCGTGCTCCGACGCGCCGAATCCGATCGGCCGAGCAGTCGAGAGGTCCACCGCCGCCGTCAGCACCACCACCGCATCGCTCAAGTAGATGCGGCGGCCCTGAGCGTCAGTGAAGAAGCCATCCGCAAGCGCGCGAGCCACCGTCTCGCGGATCAGCGGATGGCACGCATCCACCGCGCTCAGCCGCAGCACGCACCAGGGCATCTGCGAGACCCGATGCAACGGCAGCGCGTCGCTGTAGCCCACGTATGCGGGTGGCGCGCCGAGCAGGCTCGTGATGTCCTCATCATTGGTCATCGGCCCGAGGTCGATTTCGACCACGCGCTCCGCCGCCCCGAATAGCTCCCGCGCGATCACGCGGACCAGTTCTGACGCCCGCGTTGCCGCCTCCCCGGCCAGCAACAGCACCGCATTCGGCCGCGCCGGAGAGATGTCCAGGCCGCGGAGCGTCACCTGCAGCCGCGAGACCAGTGCCTCCGCTTCATCCACACCCATCAACCCGTGCCCGTCCACCGTCGCGGACAGGCCCTGCACACCCGCCCAATCATCTGTTGGCATTCCCACCATTCGCTCGGCCACGTGCCGGGCGAAGTCAACATCCACATTGCTCTCCCCAATCGTCACCGCATGAGCGATAGTCTGCTCGAGCAAGTCGATGGCTTTGTCGGGCAGGTAGCGGTTGCGCAGGTAGCGGATCGAGGCATCCAGGAGCCACTCGAGCACATCATCCGGCACGCTCACTCCCCGCTGTGAGCCGAGGTCATCACGCACGCTCCGCAGCACAACCGCCGACTGCTCGCGCGTCAGCTCCTGCACGCGGATCGGCTGGAAGCGCCGCTCAAGCGCCCCGTCGGGCTCGATCCAGCGCCGGTACTCGTCATCGGTTGTGGCGGCGATGCAGGCCATGTCGCCGCGGGCCAGCGCCGGCTTGAGCAGCGCGGCCGCATCTGTCGACCCCGTCCGGCCGCCGGTGCCGATCAGGTTGTGGACCTCGTCGATGAACAGG
>DPJP01000392.1:5978-17003 GCA_003542955.1 Armatimonadota bacterium | reverse complement strand
AACCAGTCGTTGGGCGAGCTGCTCGCGGGCGTTCTCCTCGTCCTGGTCGAATTCGCCGCGATGGCGGAAACGCCAGACCATGATCGCGCCTGAGAGCGACTCGATGGTGCTGTCGAGGCCGAAGCCGATCAGAGCGACACTGCCGGCGAGCGCTCCGGCGACGATGGACACAGCCGCCTCAACCACATTATAGACGATGGTGAAGTATGANNAAGCGCCGTGCGGCGTTTCTGCTCTCTGATCTCAGGTGTCATCTGTGAGTGCCTGACCCTCCCGGCATGCTGCATGCCCCTGGAGGGTGTTGACTGCGTGAACAGCGGATGTGTTCACTACGGGGCGAGATGGCCAAAGCTGCATCTCTGTTCTCCACCGTCCAGTGACGCTGGCATCCCCTGGAGCGACGCAGATGGCGCCGGATGCCGGACAAGCGGACACGCGACCCCGGGCGCCGCCATGCCCTCGACCTCATCCAATCAAACATAGGTTTGGCATGCCGCGCGGCGGGTGCTATAATGCCGCACAACTCATGAAATGCATCATCGGCATAGACCCCGGTCTCCAGTGTACCGGTTACGGCGTCGTCCGGACCGACGGGCGCGACTGCACGCTGCTTGACGGCGGCGTCGTCCGCACCGACCCGGAGGGCCCGCTCGCACTCCGCCTGCAGACGATCCATACGGGCATCATGGAGGTCATGCGGGAGCACTCGCCGGAGATCGCCGTCGTCGAGCAGCTCTATGCCAAGTACCACCACCCGCACACCGCTATGCTGATGGGCCACGCCAGAGGGGTCATCTACCTGGCCGCGGCGGCGTGCAGCGTCGATGTGGTCGCCTACGAGGCCTCGATGGTCAAGAAGGCGCTCACCGGTCACGGACGGGCCTCGAAGTCACAGGTCGGGCGGATGGTCTGCCATCTCCTGGGGCTGAAGGAGCCGCCGGAGCCGGAGGATGTGACCGACGCGCTGGCGCTGGCAATCTGCCACAGCCGGCCGGTGTTCGCATCCGGCGCCGAGGCCATTCATCCCGCTATCGCCGCCGCCATGCAGCGCGGCAATCGGCGCCATTAGCGCGGGATTCAGCAAACATGGCAATGTCCTCGGCGGGGAGGGCAGGCATCCTGCCTGCCACAAGCCGAGTGCGCGCGGGACAGTCCGGCAACACACATCCTTCCAATGGAGCGGATGCAGTGATACGGCGCATACGCGGTGAGATCGCCGAGATCGGGCCCGAGCACGTGCTGCTACAGGTCGGCAGCATCTACTATGAGGTGTTCCTCGCCCCGTCGACTGCCGAGCGGCTCATGGAGCGACCCATCGGCTCGGAGATCGAACTGCATACCTTCCACTATCTGCAGGATGACCAGGCCCGCAGCGTCCCGATCCTGATGGGCTTCGAGACACAACTGCAGCGCGAGTTCTTCGAGCGGCTCATTGACGCCCCGCGCTTCGGGCCGCGTGGCGCACTGCGCTCGATGACCATTCCGCTGACCACATACGCCAAGGCTATCGAGATCGGCGACACGAAGCTGCTCAAGTCGCTGCCGGGCATCGGCGCGAGCACCGCCAAGGCGCTGGTGGCGCAGTTGCAGGGGAAGCTCGGGCGCTTCATCGGCGCGGAGGACCTTGCCCCGGCCTCGGGGGTCAAGCGAGCGCAGATCGAGAGCGACATCGAGGCCGAGGCCATCGAGATACTCAAGCAACTGGGCGTGCCGGAGTCCGATGCGGTGCGTGCGGTGCTCGGGCTGAGGGAATCAGGCGAGCAGTTCGAGCAGGTTGAGGACATTGTGAAAGCGGTGCTGAAAAGGTGATGGTGAGCGGAGGCTGGTACCGGATGGCCACCAAAGGAGGGGCCGCTCGAAGGAGGCGCGATGCCGTATCAGCGCCGACTGAGCCCGGCCCGCGCACGTCCACCCTTCCACAACCTGCGCAGTGCAGACGCACCCCTTCTCGGGATAACGATGTCAATGGATGACCAGACAGGTCGGGAACGGATAGTCTCAGGGCACGAGCGGCCGGAGGACGATGTCAACATCGCCCTCCGCCCCCAGACCCTCGCGGAGTATGATGTCGGCCAGCGCCAGCTGATCGACAACCTGCGCGTGTCGATTGACGCCGCGCGCGGCAGAGACGATGTCCTCGAGCATATCCTCTTCGACGGCCCTCCGGGGCTGGGAAAGACCACCCTCGCGCATATCATCGCCAACGAGATGGGCTCGGAGATCCACCGCACATCCGGCCCCGCGCTGGAGCGCGCATCCGACCTCGTCGGCATCCTGACCAACCTCGGCCGTGGTGACGTGCTCTTCATCGATGAAATCCACCGGCTCCCGCGCGTGGTCGAAGAGTACCTGTATTCGGCGATGGAGGACTTCCGCATCGACTTTGTCGTCGACAGCGGCCCGTACGCCAAGAGCATCCCGCTGCACCTGGAGCAATTCACCCTCGTCGGCGCCACCACGCGCGCGGGGATGCTGACCGGCCCGATGCGCGAGCGCTTCGGCATCTTCCACCATATCGACTTCTACACCCCCGAGCAGCTCGAGAAGATCGCCCAGCGCAGTGCGCTGCTGCTCGAGATCAAGATGACCCCCGATGGTTGCGAGGAGATCGCCAGGCGAGCCAGGGGCACCGCGCGGATCGTCAACCGCCTGCTGCGGCGCGTGCGCGATTTCGCGCAGGTGATGGGCGACGGCAGCATCACGGTGGAGATGGCGCAGGCGGCGCTGAGTCAGATGGGTGTCGATGCGATGGGGCTTGATGATCTGGACCGCAAGTACATGGTCACGATCGTCGACTACTATCAGGGCGGCCCGGCGGGGCTCAATGCCCTCGCCGCCACACTGGCGGAGGACGAGGGGACACTGGAGAACGTTGTGGAGCCGTATCTGCTCAAGCTCGGCTATGTGATTCGCACCCCGCGCGGGAGGCAGGTCACCGCCCGTGCCTACGAGCACCTGGGCTATCCGGCGCCAGAAGGCGGGGAGAAGGACGACCCATCCCTGCGGATGGACTTCCAGTAGGCTACGGCTTCTTGCGGCGCCAGGGGTTCGGCAGCTCCGGCAGTGGGTCACGTGCCGCGCGGCCGTCTCGGGCTGATCTCCCGGCCTCGCGAACCACGCTGGGGGCAGACCATATTGGGAGAGACTCCGCGCCAGTCGCCCTGCGCCAACTGAGCAGGCCCCATGAGACCAGGAAGAAGGCCGCCAGGACGAGGATAGCCGCCTCGGCCGCGGTCAGCGGGGGTTTGGACTCGCCTTCCGGTGGGCAGCACGTACCCATCAAGTCTCCCAGCCCGTACATAGTCTGTGTCCCGGTGACCGAACTGCTCATCCTGCTCCTTCCCGCCCGGCATTCCGCGGACCTGCTGCATTATCCTCGCACGGGCACCCCGCAGCCGTGATAGCGTGAAACACCCACGAAGGACTGTCCTCGCCCGGCGGCGAACCTGTGCCCGCCTGTCGGCCGTCACCACGTGGCGGCGCAGTCCATCCGCGAACGGGAGATGATTGCCGTGCTGCTGTCACTGTATACGCTGCTGGCGAAGGATGAGCCTCTCGAGCAGGCCGTGCGGCTGGCCGCGGAGGCCGGCTTCGACGCCGTCGACATCCGCCAGGCCGAGGACGGTCAGCACCTGCCTAACGGCGCGCCGCCGGCGGAGGGCGAGCGCGTCAAGGCCCTCGTCGCCGACCACGGCCTGCACATCTCGGGGCTCACCACATACTACCGGCTCGGCCATACCGATGCCGTCGAGCGCGACAAGCACCTCGAGGGCATCAAGAGCTCGATGGACCTGGGCGTGGCGATGGGGGCGAAGTACTTCCGCATCTCCGGGCCGACATGGGACCCGGATATCTGTTACGAGCTGCAGCGGAAGATGACCCGCGACCAGGCGATCCAGATCAAGCAGATGGCCGCCGAGCGCGGGCTCGTCGTCACCGTCGAGCAGCATGGCGGGGCGCTGACGGCCTCCGCCGGGCAGATACTCGACCTCTTCAGGGATATCACCAACGCGAACTTCGGCATCGTCTACGACCCCGGCAACTGCCTGCGGGAGGGCTATGAGCGCCCGCTGGTGCAGGTGGATATGCTTGCGCCGATGATCAAGGCGGTGCACGTGAAGAACGCGATGTCGAAGGTCGCCGACCCGCCGCAGGAGATGATCCCGGTCGACCAGGTCAGGCTCGACCTGGGTATCCTCAACTGGCCGGCGATCATCGAGGCCATCGTCTGCGGAGGGTACGAGGGGTACTTCACGCTCGAGGATTTCTCGACCTTCGACTCGCTTGCGGAGAAGTTCCGGTGGAACGTCGAGTACCTGCGCGAGATCGAGAAGAGCCTGCCCGACATGCCCGACAAGCCCGCCGACACCGGTGGATGGTAGCGCCACCCCATGGCCGCGCGCGAGACACTGAGCAACAGGGAACGCTTCCGGCGGGCGCTGCGCTTCGAGCCCGTCGATCGCGTCCCCGTGACTGAATGGGCGGGGTGGTGGAAGCTCACAGTAGACCGCTGGCATGGCGAGGGCCTTCCCGAGCATCTGACCGATGCCTTCGACATCCGCGAGTACCTGGGCCTTGATGCCCATCGCCAGCTCTGGATCGGCCCGCGGTCGGCCACGTGCCCCGGTCCGCCCGGGCACGGACTGCCGATCATCCGCAACCGGGACGAGTACGCGGCCATCAAGCAGCATCTGTACCCGGACCCGGCATTCAATGTGGAGACCATCGCCCGATGGGCCGAAGAGCAGGCCTCCGGCGAGATCGCCGTCTGGATCAGCCTCGACGGCTTCTTCTGGTACCCGCGGACTCTGCTCGGCATTCGTGAGCACCTGCTGGCCTTCTACGACCAGCCGGACCTGATGCGGGAGATGTGCGAGGACCTGCTCGAGTACAACCTGCGCGTCGTCGAGGAGTTCTGCGCTATCTGCCTGCCCGACTTCATGACCTTCGGCGAGGACATGTCCTACAACCACGGGCCGATGATCTCGGCGGCGCTATTCGGGGAGTTCCTGGCTCCATACTACCGCCGCATCGTGCCCGATCTGCGGAGCCGCGGCATCACCGTCTTCGTCGATACCGATGGCGATGTGACCGAAGCGGTGCGCTGGTACGAGAGCGTCGGCTTCGAGGGCTTTCTGCCACTGGAGCGCATGGCCGGGGTGGATGTCGCGGGCCTGCGCGCGGAGCATCCACGCCTGGCGATGATCGGCGCCTTCGACAAGACCGTGATGCACCTGGGGGAGGCGCGCATGCGGGAGGAGTTCGAGCGCCTGTTGCCGGTGATGCAGCAGGGCGGCTTTATCGTCTCCTGCGATCACCAGACGCCGCCGGAGGTACCGCTTCAGGATTACCGGCTGTACGTCGCCCTGCTGCGGGAGTACTGCACGCGGGCGGCTCAGACGCAATAGCCTGCACACGCGACCGGGGCTCAGCACGTCCGGGTGCGATGGCTGCAGACAATACCGAAACGTGGAGGACGACGATGGAACGAGTACCGATAGCACTTCAGTTGTACTCGGTGCGCACGGATTGCGCCGAGGACCTGCCCGGCACGCTCGCGAAGGTCGCGGCAATGGGCTACGACGGGGTGGAGTTCGCCGGCTACTACGACTACGCGGCCGAGGACCTGCGCGGTATGCTCGATGACAACGGCCTCATCTGCTGCGGCTCACACCTGGGCATCCAGACACTGCTCGGCGATGAGCTTGAGGAGACCGCGGAGTTCAACAGGACGCTGGGCAACCCCTATCTCATCTGCCCCGGCCTGCCGGCAGAGTACACCAACAGCCGTGACGCCTGGCGACGTACGGCGGAGCTGTTCAACGATATCTCGGCCAAGTGCCGTGCCATGGACGCGTGGACCGGCTATCACAACCACCACACCGAGTTCACCGAGCTCGACGGCGAGATGCCGTGGGACACGTTCTTCGGCAACACCGACAAGGCCGTCGTCATGCAGCTCGATACGGGCAACGCGCTGCACGGCGGCGCCGATGTGGTGCCCTTCCTCGAGCGCTACCCCGGCCGCGCGCTGACGGTGCACCTGAAGGAGTACTCGGCGACCGACGACAAGGCGCTCATCGGTGAGGGCGACGTCAGATGGGATGATGTATTCACCCTCTGCGAGACCACCGGCGCCACGCGCTGGTACATCGTCGAGCAGGAGAGCTACGCGTACCCGCCGCTCGAGTGCGTTGAGCGCTGCCTGCAGAAGCTCCGCGACATGGGCAAGTAGGGCTCCGGAGGCGGTTCGAGGGGTCTATGTAGAAGCAGGAGCACGCGGCCGAGGGGAGTGGCCGCGTGCTCCGCGATTCGAGGACGCCGGTTGAGCAGCGCTTTGTCAGGGCTGCTGCAGGGCGCTCTTGAAGTTGTTGATGAGCCACATCACCTTCTCGTCATCGGCGATGAGGTCGCCCACCTTGTTGTAGGCATGGAGCACGGTGCTGTGGTCACGACCCCCGAAGTACCTGCCGATATCGACCAGGCTCAGGTCGGTCAGCTCACGCGTCAGGTAGATGGCAACCTGCCTGGGCCAGACTATGTGCTTGCTGCGCTTCGGCCCTAAGATGGCCTGCTGAGGCGTGTCCATCTGGGCGCTCACGTATGCGACGACATCGTCGATGCTGATGTGGCGGGCCTCGGAGTTGGTCGAGTAGTCGGCGATGATGTTCTGCACAACGCTCAGTGTCGGTTGCACGCCGCTGAGAGAGACCGTTGCGCAGATCTTCAGCAGCGCGCCTTCGAGCACACGGATGTTGCTCTCGATCTGCTTGGCCACATACTCGAGAATATCCCTGTCGAGGCTGATGTTCTCCGCCTGCGCCTTCTTCTCCAGGATCGCGATGCGGGTCTCAACATCCGGGCAGCGCAGGTCCGCAACGATACCCGCCTCGAGGCGAGTGCGCACGCGCGGCGAAAGCGTCTGCAACTGCCGCGGCGGGGCATCGCAGGCGATTACGAGCTGCTTGTCGCTGTCGTAGATGGCATTGAAGGTGTGGAAGAACTCCTCTTCGGAGGTGGGCCCGTCGATGGCGGCAATGAACTGAATGTCGTCCATCAGCAGGACGTCGACGTTGCGGTACTTGGCGCGGAAGTTGGCCGTGCGGTTGTCGCGGATAGCCGAGATCAGCTCGTTGACAAAGCGCTCCGCGGAGATATACATCACCCGCGCCTCGGGCCTGCGCTCGAGCACCCGATGCCCAATCGCCTGCATCAGATGGGTCTTGCCCAGTCCCACCTTCGAGTGTATGAAGAGGGGGTTATAGGCTGTCCCCGGCGAGCGGGCGACCTGCACGGCCGCCGCATGGGCAAAGCGGTTGCAGTCGGCGACGACGAAGCTCTCGAAGGTGTAGCGGGGGTTGAGCATCCCGTAGCCGCTGTCGGCGCGGCGCGGCTGCGCCACAGGCGGGGCAACGCGGCGCTCGGTCATCACGCTCGCGGGCAGCGCCTCGGCCGCGCTNNGCGATGCCTGGATCAGAGGGCGGTGCTGGTTCGAGAGGATGCTGGCCGCGAACTCACTGGGGACGCCGAGCACGAATGTGCTGCCGTCATACGATAGCGGGGTTGACTGGCGGAGCACCCCCTCGAACGTCGCGGGGCCCATGCGCTCCTTGAGTAGTGGTAAGGCTTGTTCCCAAAGGCTCTGACTGTCGAGCACTGGGTCCTCGGGCAATTCCTAACACCCTTCCCTCTTCCCCGGAGGGAGGCTGTCCGCCTCGGAATATCGGCCCGAAGCGAACGTTGGCAGGGGATCTCCCACGACCTCCGCCACACCGCCCTCACGGAGCGAAAAATGCGCCCGGCAAGTACGTCCCCCTACGGCAACTGCGCTGCCCGAGTTCCCTCCAGTACAGGCTGCGCGCCGCCGGGGATGTCAAGCTTCCCGAAACAAAACCACAGAACGTCGGGACCCCTTTCGTGAGCGACAATCGTGCCCGACACGGGCTCTGATATGAACAGAAAGAAAACAAAACAACGGAAGTGCAAACAAAGAGGATTGTACGTGGATAATGCTGCGAAGAAGACTGCGATCACTCAATCAGTTGTATTCCGCGACGAAACCATTGCGGAAAACGCCAGGTTGTGTGTGCAAGAGCCGCGCGCCCTATCGCCCGACTCAGGTGCTGGCGAGTATAGCATACAGCTTGCGCGACGTGCAAAGGAAATATTCCTGCGTTTATTGAACTTTTGGTGACGACATTTCGCGATGCCACATGCGCCACCCAGCATGCCGAGTTTCGCCGTTCCCGGCCTCATTCCTCCTGCCGTCACGCATATTCCCGAGAATCTTCCGGCACGCGCTTTTCGTCGCTGCCCGGCTCGTTCTCGCGCGGGCTGCGCGGGCGCCCTTGACCGCCGTCGACGGCCGGTTATAATGCTGGAAAGCCAGATACCGCGGTGGAGGCGCATCATGGACCTGACAGTGCTCGGCACGGCAGCAGCGGAGGCGTGGCCGGCGCCGTTTTGCGTATGCGAGGCCTGCAGGGAGGCCGCACGGCGGGGCGGCAAGGACCTTCGCCGACGCGCCAACTACCAACTCGGAACCGACATCCATATCGACTGGGGACCCGACGCATACCACTGCATGCTCGCCTTCGGAATCGACTACTCGCCGCTGCGGCACCTGCTCGTCACCCACCCGCATCAGGATCACTGGACTCCCGTTGACCTGCTCTGGCGGCGACGTGGCTTTGCGAAGCTGCCGGAGGAATCGCAACTGACCGTCTACGGGAATGCGCTGGTCGGAGAGCGCCTGCGGCAGACGGTCCGCGCCCCGTTGAGCGAGCTGTCAATGGACTATCGGCACATCCGCGAGTTCGAGCGGCTCGACCTCGGCTCGGCCGTCGCCACGCCCCTGCCGGCCTCGCATGCTCCGGAGGAGGGTGCGTTCATCTTCCTGATCGAGGTCGGCGGCAGTCGGGTGCTGATCGGCCATGACACCGGCTGGTTCCCGGAGGCGACCTGGGAGTACCTGGCCGGCGCCGGGATGTCGGTGGCGCTGCTCGATTGCACCTACGGGACGGCGGACCGGCGGGAGGGGCACATGGGTGGACAGGGTGTCATCGACACGATGCGCGCCCTCCAAGAGATCGGCGCGGCCACCGACAACTCTCGCATCATTGCTACACATTTCTCACACAACTGTCTCAGCCTCCACGATGAGTTGCTACGGTTCTTCTCCCCGCATGGGATCGAGTGTGCGTTTGACGGGATGCGTATCTCACTCTGACGGACGCCGGAGGCAGGCATCGTGGGCATCAATGTTGGCGTTTACGGTCTTGACCACCCGCACAGGAACGGCCACCTGGCAACGCTCGACGCTATCGAGGGGATCGACAGCCTGTTCATCTGCGACCCCGATGGCGCCGCGGCCGCACAGCAGGCGGCGCAACTCCGGCGCGGCGTACACTTCGCGGGCGACTGGCGGGCGATGTTCGCGGACGAGACGCTGCCTGTCATCGTGGTACTGACCAACAACCGCGACGCCGGGGCGCTGACCGCGGAGGCGATGGAGGCGGGCAAATGGGTGTACGCGGACAAGCCCGGCGCGTCCACGGTTGCCGACATGGAGCGGATTGTTGCCGTGGGGGAGCGTACGGGCGCCTACTTGTGCCCGTGCTATGCGCGCAGGTGCTTTCCGGAGACCCGCAGGATCGCCGAGCTCGTGCTTGGCGGCGCCATCGGCGAGTTGTGGTCCTTCCAGATCGTCTGGGTGACCTCCCAGGCCGCCTCCCGCGGTACCGGCAACTGGCTGTTCCACCACGACGCGGCGGGTGGCGGTATCGTCTACTGGCTGGTCTGCCACTGGCTGGACCTGTTGCGCGTGGCGACCGGGCAGCGCGTGCAGTCGGTCTGCGCCATGACGGCCACACTCGATCCACGCATCGACGTCGAGGACCTCGCATGTGCCTGCCTGCAGCTTGAGAGCGGCGCCACCGGCACACTGCGCGGCGGCTACCTGCTGGACCCCTTCCCGGGCTACGACTGCGCCGATCTGATGGTTGCCTTCGAGGGCTCCGCCGGGTCTCTGGCGTATGTGCCCAACGGGCTGAGCGAGTGGAAGCTCCGTCTGCGCAGCAGGGTTCCGGGCTACGAGTGGGCGGCGGGGGGCGCCCCGGTCGAGGTCGCCGAACCGGACAGGAGCGGCTACGGCCCGGAGTTCCTGCGCGAGTTCCTGCAGGCCCACGAGCAGGGCACGCCGCCACCGGCCACCCAGCATGATGCATTGTATGTGCTGAAGGTTGCCGAGGCTCTCTACGCTTCGGCGCAGAGCGGCAGCCGCCTGCAGATTGCCTGGTAGCGCTGCCGCGCGGTTGGGGCGGGACGGAAGCGGCTACTGCGCGCGGGATCACCCGGTCGGCGGGCGCTGCATTTGACTTTGCGGTCCAGTGTTGCTATACCTCGTGTGCTGAGTACCCAGATTCGCTCTCGAGTTGAGCCCCCATGGCAGAGCAGACCACTCTTCCACAGCAGGCCACAGCCCACGCGCTCCGGCGTTTCATCGTGACGCCGGCTTTGTGGACGCTGTACAACCCGGTTGCGCTGCCGGCCTCGGCCATTTTCACGGGGTATGCGCTGATGGCCGGGGTCACCGAGGCCCAGATCGCCTACATCGTCAGTATCGCGGGCTTCGTGGGCCTGTGGCAGATGGTCGGCTTCTACATTGGCCGGGGCGTGCGCAACCGCCCGCGCTTCGTGCTGGTACTCGGCGCCATCGAGATCACGGCCGGGTGCGGCGCCATCCTGGCCTACTACCTGCCGGCGGAGCACCGGGTGTACGGGATAGTGGGCTGCCTGCTGGCGGCCTACCTCATCGGCAACACGATCAGCCCCATGTACAACAACTGGCTCAGCAACGTTCTGCCCACGAGCGAACAGGGCCCCTTCATGGGCAGGCAGATGGCGGCGACTACGATCGTCGGGATCGCCCATCTGGCCGCCGCGGGCTGGCTGATCGACGCCACCGATGAGAGCTACGCGGGCTTCGCGATCATCTGGGTCGTGGCCTGGCTTGCGGGGATCGGC
>DPJP01000392.1:0-5958 GCA_003542955.1 Armatimonadota bacterium | reverse complement strand
TCGACGCCATACCCGCCGGTGGAACTCGACACGGAGGCGGGCAGTTACGGGCGCAGTGCGCTGGCTCCGCTCCGCGATCGGGCTTTCCTGCGCCTGTGCATCTACCTGGTCGCTCGGCTGGTTCCGCTGCAGATGGCCGGCGCGTTCTACAATATCTACATGATCAACTACCTCCACCTGGGGTACAGCTGGATCGCCGGGTACACGAACCTGACCCTGTTCTTCATGACCATCGGCTACCTGGCCTTCGGCGCGCTCTCACAGCGGTATGGCTCGAAGCCGATTCTGGAGATGCTGGCGGTGCCGGTCATCGGCATCAACGTCCTCTGGGCAATGACCACTGAGGAGAATGCCGGGTGGCTTCTGCCGATCCTGTTCGTCATCAACGGGCTGTGCTGGTCGGGGATATTCGTGAGCACGGCCAACCTGCTGTTCAGGATTGTGCCGCGGGGCAAGGAGAATAGCGCGTACTTCGCCGCCTGGATGGCCGTCGCCGCCCTGGCTTCGGGCGTTGGTCCGGCGCTGGGGGGCTACCTGCGGCAGGCGCTGCCGGAGCAGCTCACGATCACGGGCGTCACGCTCAACCCCATCCAGGCCATCTTTGTCGTCGCCGCCGCCTTCTACGTGGTCGCGCTCATCTGCTCGACACTGCTGAAGGAGGACGAGGCCGCCTCACCAGGCTACGTGCTCGGACAGTTCCGGGGCAACCTGCTCTCCTACGCCTTTAACACCGCCGTCTACGTGGTGGCCAAGCAGGACGAGACGCGGGCGGAGGCAATCAGGGGTATCGGACGCTCAGGCAGCCCGCTGGCGCTGGGGCGCCTGTTGGAGGCGCTTGGTCATGTCTCGCATGAGGTCCGGGCGGAGGCTGCCAGGGGGATTGGCGATGGGCGCTTCGCCGAGGCCGTAGACCCACTGATCCGCACGCTCGAGGACGAGGACTCCGACATCAGGCCGGAGGCGGCTGAGGCCCTCGGGAAGATCGGTCACGGGGCCGGCATCGGCCCGCTGTTGCATGCGCTGAGCGACCCCGACGTGAGAGTGCGGACCGCGGCCGTCAGCGCACTGGGCTACATCCGGACGCCGGAAGCCTCCGAAGCCCTGCTCGAGCAGCTCAATGGGCCGTACGACGTCAATGTCTTCCCGGTGCTGGCCGATGCGGCGGCGCGGCACGATGATCTGCGTGCCATCGACCCGGCTCTGCACGGGTTGCGCCGCCTGCGCCTGCCGGTCGTGCGGCTGCAGGTCATCAACGCCATCTGCAGGCTGCTGGGGGAGCGCAACCACTTCTACCAGATTGCCACCGCCGGCACCCTGCAGCGGGCGGCCATCCGAGAGAGCATGATGTCGCGCATCAGGCGACTTCTGCAGACCTCCGAACTCCGCGACTGGGAGTTGTACGCGGAGACCATGGAGACGGTCGAGCAGGCAATTGCGGCGCTGGCCGCGGACCGTGTCCCGGAGTTTCTCGAGCATGCGCACACGCTTGCGTCACTGATCGGGGGGCGCCGGGGCAACCCGCCGAAGTCACAGGCGGCAAGCTACGCTATCACCGAGTACCTCGAGCATGCCCCGCAGGAGTTGCTCGACTCCGAGGGCGTGGTCTTCGTCACAGTGGCGTTGACCTCGCTGGCACGCCATCTGCCGCGCTACAGCAGGGTGGCGAAGTAGGCCGGTCGGCCCCGCGCACGGGCGGTGGCAGCGCTCGGTCCGCGCGCCTGAGTCCGTGCCCCTGCGCGTGTTGACAATGGTCCTTGCCGTCAGTTATACTCGCCAGATAGACACCGGTTTCGGGAGTGCTCGTCGGACTCCCGGCCGGCTATCGCGCACGGCATCCGAATTGAGGCACAAGGGTGGTATCTGCCGTGGCAGACAAGCAGTGTACCAGGTGCGGCTTCCTCAATCCCCCCGCACGGGGCGCATGTCTCATGTGCTACCACTACCTCGACGGCGATGACGCCGGAATCCCATACGTCGGCGACAACCCCGCCGTTGATATCGTTGCGGCCGCGCTTGCGCTGCTCGAGACGACTGGTGGAGAGATCGACACCGACGACGAGGGCATCGGCCCGGGCCCGGCATACGCGGACGATGAAGAGGAAATGAGCGACGAGGAGGCGGCCGCGTTCGCCGAGTTCAAGGCTCAGCAGGCCGCATTGCGCGACGATGCCCTTGGTGCGCCTCCAGCGGACGAGGAAGAAGGCGCCTTTGCGGCACCTTCCGCGCTCGCACTCGAGCAGAGCGCCGGGCCCGAGCTGTCGCTTGATGCAGTCATGTCGGGAGCGATCCCGGAGCATCTGCACGATGCGGATCAGGGCCCGCCACGCGAGAACGCGGAGGCCGGTATCGACAGCGGTCTCAGTCTCGGGGATGAGGCGCCTGCCGCGGAGGCCGCCGAAGCCGCGGACGCCGACCTCGCCCCACCGCCGCCGATGGATGGCTTCGGCTTTGACGATGGGATCGACTTCAGCGATCCGGAAGCGCTTGACGATACGGCCCTGGCCCCGCCGGTACCCGAGGGCCTTGGCGGCCTTGATGATGATGACGCCGAGCCTGCCGCTGCGCCGCCGGCGGCCGAACCTGCGCAACAGGCTTCAGAGCAGGAGACCGATGGCGAGGCCCTCGGTGGCTGGTCACTCAAGTTTGACGAAGAGAAGTGAGCCCGGCCCGCCCGTTGAACGCCGCCGTGCACGTGAAGTGTTCCGCAATGGCACAAGCAGATATCGCAGCCAACTACCGCTCGGTCGCCGAGCGAGTGAGCAGAGCCGCCGAAGCAGCGGGCAGGAAGGCCGGAGACATCTGCCTCGTTGCGGTGAGCAAGACGCGCTCGATCGCCGAGATACGCACCGCGATCGAGGCCGGCGCCGTCGATCTGGGCGAGAACTACGTCCAGGAGATGGTCGAGAAGGCGGAGGCGTTCGGAACCGAAGCCGCGGCGCCGCGCTGGCACTACATAGGCCATCTGCAGCGCAACAAGTGCAAGTACGTAGCAGGCTTCTGCCATCTGGTGCACTCTGTTGACAGCGCGCGGTTGATCGAGGAGCTTGACAGGCGCGCGGGGCAGTTCGACCGGGTGCAGCCGATACTCCTGCAGCTTGATCTGGCGCAGGAAGAGACCAAGTTCGGGGCGGCGGAGCACGAGCTCGAGCAACTCGTCCAGGCCGCACAGGCAGCGGCGAACGTCGACTGGCAGGGGCTGATGTGCATGGCCCCGTTCAGCGACGACGCGGAGACGGCTCGCCCGTACTATGCGCGCCTGCGGGCCATCTCCGAGCAGTTGTCACAGGCGGGGGTGCCCGACCGGCACCTTCGGCATCTGTCGATGGGTATGACCTCGGACTTCGAGGTTGCCATCGAGGAAGGCGCAACCATAGTCCGAGTGGGGACCGCGGTCTTCGGTCCCAGGCAGTAGCACGGGCTGAACGAGTGGGCAATTGACAACCTGGGTCCGGAGTCGGCCATTCGTGTCGACGCCGGACATCAACTGCAGCCTCGACATCTCCACACTCATCATCGCAGCATGCATCGAAGAAATGGAGGCATCAATGATGTCGAATCCGTTGCCGACGTGGGTGGACAGCCTGCGGAACTTCCTGACACTGCGGTCTCAGGGCCCCTACGACCACGAGGACGACGTCGAGTATGACCGTCACAGCTACCGGAGGCCCCAGGAGACCGATCCTGACGTTGTTCCCCTCCGGGCGGACCGTGCCGAGTTCGCGGGCGTGACGATCGTCCGCGCCGAGCCGGTAGACATGGAGGAGGCCACGTCGGTCGCCGATGAGATCAAGCATCGGCTGCCCGTACTGCTGAACCTCCAGTCTGCCTCGGAGCACGAGGCCACACGGATCCGCGACTTCCTCGGCGGCGTCACCTACGGCCTGAACGGGCACATGCGGCGTGTCGCCGAGTGGGTCTACATCTGTTCTCCCTTCGACATGCCGGTCGAGCGCCTGGTGCTGCGCGGCACCAGCATCGGCAGCCGCGAGAACGACGACATCTGCGGCGCCTCCTGAGCGCGTCCGGCATCGGGCCGCCGCATCGGCGCCATCCGGGCCTGTGCCCCAGAGCGCGCCATGCCCGGCACGTGCAAACACAATGGAGTCTCTGCCATGGCTGACCGGCCTGCATACAGGATCGCCGTCATCGGTTGCGGCGCAATGGGTTCTGGTATCGTCACGTCCCTGATCGCCGCGGGGGCACTCAGTCCCGCGGAGGTCATCGGCTGCGACACCGACGCGGCGCGCCTGGAGCCATTGACCGGGCTCGGTATGGCAGGGACCGATGACGCGGTCGCGGCCATCGAGGCCTCCGAGATGGTGCTGCTGGCCGTCAAGCCGCAGGTGCTCGACGCGGTTCTCGATGCCGTTGCCGGCGCCGTCGGCGGTCGGCTGGTCATCTCGATAGCGGCCGGTGTGCCGATAGCGCGATACGAACAGGCACTTGGCGCCGATACCCCGATCATCCGCGTGATGCCGAATGTGCTGTGCGCGGTCGGGGAGGCGGCCAGTGCATACAGCCCCAACGCCGCGTGCACGGCCGAGCACGTCGCGCTCGCGGCGCGGTTGCTTGACGCGATGGGGACTGCCGTCGCCGTCGAGGAGAAGCTGATGGATGCCGTGACCGGTCTGTCGGGGAGTGGCCCGGCATTTGTCGCCTTGTTCGCCGAGGCGCTGACCGACGGCGGCGTCGCGGCAGGCCTGCCGCGGGCTCAAGCGGCCAGGCTGGCCGCGCAGACAATTCTGGGCGTGGGGCGCTGGCTGAAGGAGACGGGCGCTTCACCTGCCCAACTCAAGGATATGGTCACCTCGCCCGGTGGGACGACAATCGCCGGCATTCGCGCGCTCGAGGAGGGCGGACTGCGGTCCGCAACCATCGAGGCCGTCGTCGCGGCCGCCGAGCGCTCGCGCGGGCTGGGGAGCTGAGCCCGGAACATGGCAATACTGCTCTACAAGGTACTCGATCTCATCCTGGTGCTCTACCTGGCGGTCCTGTTCTTCCGCGCACTGCTCAGTTGGGTTCAGTTCCCTCCGTACCACCCCGTAGCCCGGCATCTGCTGCCGCCCATGTATGCGATCACCGAGCCCCTGCTGTTGCCGATCCGTCGATGGCTTGCGCCCTATCAGCGCAACAGCCCGGTTGACTTCTCCGTCGCAATTCTGATGGTCGCGGTCATGGTTGTCAGGAACCTGCTGGTCCGCGTTCTGTACATGGGACTGGGATAGGCGCCTGATGCCCCCGTACGGATGAGGCCCGCTATGCAGATCCCCAATATCAGTCGCGTGTTACTCATCCGCATCATGGCCATCGGCCTCCTACTGGCCCTGAGCCTTGGCCTGCATCTGAACCGCCGGCAGGAGGGCATCGAGCAGGGTGGAAGGCTGCCCTACCCGGTGTGGCAGCAGTTCAGCCAGAGCCAGTTGCTGCTGCATGACTTCACCATGCGGGCCTCGCTGTTCGCGGACCTGGTCCGCTCGCGTCGGCACCTGCCGCTGCCCGCCCCGATCTCGCCGGAGGCATTGCGCGACCGGGCGCTGGCCGGCTATGAGACGATCGTGCTCGCCCCCGACGCTCACGTCGCCAACCCCTACGCCGAGTACCGCCTCGGTATCTTCTATGGGCTCGACGGCTACGCGGAGCAGGCTGAGGAGGCGCTGCTGCGAGCCGTGCGCGCGGACCCCGAGAACGAGCCGGCTTACACGGCGCTGCTGCGGGTCTTCGCGAGTCAGACGGTCACCGGCGGCGGCGAAGCGGATCAACTGGCCGGTGTGCTTCCCGAGTTGGACCGCCTCCCGCGCTGGCTGCAGGACGTGGTCACGCCCGCGTACTACAAGCGCGTGGCCTCGAGGCGGGAGGCAGGGGTGGGCCGGGCTGGTGGCGCGACCGCTCGCGCCCGCGCCGCCGGGCCGCAGCGGTCGCGACGCTACGCTCCGTCGCATCGGGTCGGCGCGCATCCGT
>DPJP01000232.1:36693-55050 GCA_003542955.1 Armatimonadota bacterium | reverse complement strand
TGAGACTTCGGTACAGCCCCGAGCATCATCGGCAGGAGACGCCCGCGGTTGCGGAGAACTCACCACCGCGGAGCAACGTGGGACCGGAGGACGCCGAGTGGAGCGTGGCAGGGAACTCAACAATAACAAGCTTAACGACCTGTACTCGCGAGAGTGGATCAAGTTCCAGAAGTCGTGGTTCGTCCACCGCCCCGCACGACGCGAGTCCGATGTGCTCTTGCACCCTGCGAAGTTCCCTGAGGACCTGGCCTCGGAGTTCATCTGCTTCTTCACCAAGCGCGGTCAGGCGGTGCTCGACCCGATGGCAGGGACGGGGAGCGCCCTGGTGGCGGCGCTGCAGGAGGGGCGGCAGGCCTACGGCATCGAATTGCAGGCCAGGTACGCGGATGTCGCGCGCGAGCGCCTGCAGAGAACCGCCGAGGGCCTCGAGGAGCCCGCAGCCTGGCGACTCGAGCACGCCGATGCCGCTGATGTGGCAACACTGGGCTTCCCGCCGATCGACTACTGCATCACCTCTCCGCCATACTGGGACATGCTCCGCCGCAAGGGCTTCGAGACCCAGAAGCAGCGGCGCGAGGGCGAGGGGCTGGATGTCTACTACTCCGAGGACGAGGCAGACGTCGGCAACATCGACGACTACGTCGAGTTCCTCGGCGCGCTAACGGCCATCTATCGTGAGGTCGCCGGCGTGTTGCGCGAAGGCGCCTACATGACGGTCATCGTCAAGAACGTGAAGAAGGGCGGGACCATCTACCCGCTGGCATGGGACCTGGCGGCACGGGTGGGAGAGTTCCTGACCCTCAAGGATGAGAAGATCTGGTGCCAGGATGATCTGCGCCTGGCACCCTATGGGATGGGGAACTGCTGGGTGTCGAACACAATGCATCACTACTGCCTGAACTTCCGCAAACAGTGATGGGCCGAGCCGTCGCGGCGCCGTAATGCTCAGAGGGAGGAGCGCGCAATGAAGATCAGTGTGCGGAGCATGAACCTGGGGCTACCGATGTATGAGGGCATCAAGACCGCCGGTAAGATGGGGCTGGACGGCATTGCGCTCTGGTACAGTGAGGACTTCCTGTGGCTGCCCAAGGTCAAGGAGGACGGCGGGAAGAGCGTGCTGGATGCCTGCGAGAAGGCGGGGCTCGAGATCTGCGCCATCACGGCCGGGCTCGGCAGCTTCGCCGACCCCAAGAACCGCCCCGTCGCCATACAGAAGGCCCGCGACGAGCTTGAGGTCTGCCGGATGCTCGACATCCCCCGCATCACGGGCCACGTCGGGGTAATGCCCGCGGACCTGTCCACGCCGGAGGCCGAGGCGATGATCGAGGCGCTCCGCATTGTCGGCGACGAGGCGGCGCGACTGGGCAAAACGCTCGCATGCGAGACCGGCCCCGAGGATGCCCGGACGATGCTCGACTTCATCGAGGCGGTTGACTCCGAGGGGTTGGCCATCAACTACGATCCTGCCAATTTCATCATCTATGGGTTCGAGTGGTTCGAGGGTGTCGAGATGTTCGGCGACCTCATCGACCACACGCACGCCAAGGATGCGAAGCGCAACGCCGATGGCTCCGCCGAGGAGACGCCAATCGGCGAAGGTGACATCGACTTCGGCATGTGGATCGACGCATTGCGGGGCGTCGGCTTTGACGGCTGGCTGTGCATCGAGCGCGAAACCGGCGACGACCGCCTCGGCGACGTCGAGCGGGGCATGCATTACCTGCGGAAGCTGATATAGGCAATCCGGGCGTGGATGGAGACATCATGGGACCGCGGGATGAGTTGGACGGGGTGTCCCACGCGGGTGAGCACGACCTCCCGCCGGCGGAGACGCTGTTGCGGATGCCGCTCCGCGAGCGCACGCAGGCACTGCTCGGGTGTTTCGACCTGCGCCCGCGCCGGTCACTGAGCCAGAACTTCCTCATCAGCGACACCGCCGCGTCGAAGCTGGCTGACGCCGTAACGGGCGCGGCCGGGCCGGACACGATCATCATAGAAATCGGCGCGGGACTCGGCGCACTGACGGTTCCACTGGCGCAGTCACCGCACGAACTTGTCGCCTTCGAGACCGATCCGCACCTGGTTCCGGTGCTGCGGCTGTTGCTGGAGCCGTTTGGCAACGTGCGGATCGAGCATGCGGACATCACGCAGGTTGAACTCGCCGACCTCGCGCCCGGGCGCCGCCTGGCCATAGCCGGCAACCTCCCGTACCACCTGACGGGCTTGATTCTGCGCAATATCATGGAGATCGGTCACAGGTGCGACGTGGCGGTCATCACGGTGCAGGCGGAGGTCGGTGACCGTCTGATCGCGAAACCCGGAGACGACTCATACGGGGTGCTGTCGGTGTTCGCGGCCTACTACCTGGAGCGCGTTGAGGTGGTGCGCAGGCTGGGCCCGGGCGTCTTCCTCCCCCGGCCGGAGGTCGACTCGATCGCGCTGGCGCTCTCGCCACGCAAGGCCCCGGCACAGGCGGNNGCAGGAGCAGCTTCTGCTCGAGGTCATCCGCGCGGGTTTCGGCCACCGCCGCAAGACGCTGCGTAACTCGCTGGCAACCAGCCCGCTCCTCTCAGCCGACAAGCGGGCGGTCGGCCGGGCACTCGCCGCCGCCGGAGTTGACGCAGGCTGCAGGGCGGAACAGGTTCCACTCGAGGTGTTCGTCCGCATCGCGATTGAGATAGCCCGCGACCAGGAGGCACGGAGCTAGCATGCAACGGGCCACGGAATCGGCCTACGCCAAGATCAACCTGGGGCTGCAGATCGCCGGGCGGCGCGACGACGGCTACCATGACCTCGTGACGGTGTTCCAGATGGTCGGGCCGGCGGACGAGGTCACCGTGAACCCCTCCCAGCCCGGATTGCATACCCGCAGTACCGGCCCCTTCAGGATACGGGACGACGATCGCCACCTGTGCGCGCGTGCGGCACGAGTGTACTGCGCGGCCACAGGCATACAGCCCGCGTTTGACATCTTCTGCCGCAAGTATATCCCCGTCGGGGCCGGACTGGGCGGCGGCAGTTCCGATGCGGCCGCGACACTGCGTGCCCTGGAGAAGATGCACCGGGCCGGCGTGGACCTCGAGAAGCTCGGGGCGCGCATCGGCAGCGACGTCGCCTTCTTCATACAAGGCGGCACGGCGCTCGGGACCGCGCGCGGTGAGCACCTCCTCCACGCTCCCACGGTCCACGCCACCCCCGTGGTGCTCGTGAAGCCGAAGGCAGGGATCAATACCCATGGCGCGTATGCGCTGCTGACACCCGGAGACTACAGCGACGGGACCCGCACGCTGGAGTTGTTCGCCCGCCTGAGTGCCGGCGACAACCCACTCGAGCTAACCGACCTGATGGGAAACGACTTCCAGACGCCCATCGAGCGCACATACCCGGAACTGACCGACGTACGCGTGAGCATCGAGCGGGCCGGCGCGGCGCGGGCAATGCTCTCCGGGAGCGGCTCGTGCGTGTTCGGCTTGTTCGCCGAGACCGCGGCGGCGGAGCGTTGCGCCCGCGAGCTATCCGAGGCCGGGTACTGGACATATTCCACGAGAATGCTACACTGTGGGCCTTCTGGCACACGGTAGCAGCATCTGAATGGAGCCGGACACACCAATCATGACAGAATCCGATGGCGCAAGGGCGCGCTTCGGCGCCGCCATACTGGCGAACGGCCCCCCCGACTCGCTGGCCGGCGAACTCGGCGCGCCCCACAAGGCACTCATCGACCTCGGCGGCCGGGCGATGATAGACTACGTCACCGATGCACTGCAGGCGTGTGAGGAGATCGACCGGCTCATCATCGTCGCGCATGAGACAGGCGCGGCGCCACACCTGCAGACCGATGTGCCCGTGATTCGCCCGCGGGGACAGGGCTTCGATGACGCTATCGTGGCGGCCGCGCACGAGCTTTCTGACTGCGACTACGTGCTCACCTGCACCTGCGACGCGCCGATGCTGACCGAGACGGCAATCCGGCATTTCGTGACCTCGTGCCGCAACAGCCCCGGAGCCGACTTTGCCTACGGCATCGTGAAGGGCTCGGTGGTGAAGGGGGCCTACCCGAGGACGGTCAGGACCACGGTCGACCTGGTCGAGGGGCGCTTCGTAAGCGGCTGCTTCGCGGCGATGACGAGGCGCTTTCTGGACACCAACATGGATCGCCTGCAGGCTGCATTTGCCGCTCGCAAGAGTAAAATTGCACTCGGACGCTTGCTAGGTTGGCGATTTGTGGGTAAACTACTGTTGCGGCGCCTGTCGCTGGTGTCGATAGTTCGTCGTGCCGAGGAGTTGCTCGGGTGCGAGGCCCTGGTCGTGATCAGCCCGCACGCCGAGATTGCCTTTGATGTCGATAAGCTTGATGACCTCGAGCTTGCCCGGCAGTGGGCCGCAGGCCACTAATCTCTGCCGGGCTGTGTGTAGTTTGCCGCCGGGCGGCAACCGGCCGCCTGCGGTGACTGGGGCGTAGCCAAGCGGTAAGGCACGGGACTTTGGATCCCGCATTCGAAGGTTCGAATCCTTCCGCCCCAGCCATGGTGTCTGATATCCGCCGGACCCGGGGCGGTACGCGCTTTGGGTCCGGCTGTGTGTGCAGGGCGCTGGTGGGAGGCCGCGGCAGTGGACCACGGCGAGATGATCGTTTTCTCCGGGAATGCTAATCGTCCCCTGGCCGAGGCGGTTGCGGCGGCGTTGCACGTCGAACTCGGAGACGCCGACGTCAGCCGCTTCTCCGACGGCGAGGTGCACGTCGAGATCAACGAGAGCGTTCGCGGAGCGGATTGCTTCATCATCCAGCCCACCTGCCCGCCGGCCGACGCGCACCTGATGGAACTGCTGGTCATGATCGATGCTCTGCGGCGCGGATCGGCCGGGCGCATCGTGGCCGTGCTGCCCTACTACGGCTACGCACGCCAGGACCGTAAGGTGCGCGGCCGTGAGCCGATCACCGCCAAGCTGGTCGCGAACCTGATCACCGCCGCCGGCGCTGACAGGGTGCTGGCGATGGACCTGCACGCGGACCAGATACAGGGCTTCTTCGACCTGCCCGTGGACCATCTGCCGGCGCGGCGCATCATCGCAGACTACCTGATCTCGGAGGGCTACTGCGGGGAGAGCACCGTGATCGTCTCTCCCGACGTCGGCGGTGTCAACGATGCCAGGATCGTCGCCGACGAGTGCGACGCCGGCCTCGTCATCATCGCCAAGCGGCGGCGCGTGGCCAACCAGGTCGAGGCGATCGAGGTGATCGGCGAGGTCGAAGGCAAGCGCGCTATCCTGATTGACGACATGGTCGACACGGCAGGCACCATCTGCCTGGGGGCCGAGTTGCTGATGGCTCGCGGGGCCGCGGAGGTCTGCTGCGCCGCGACGCACGCGGTGCTCTCGGGGCCGGCCATACAGAGACTCAGAGACAGCGCATTCACGAGGGCCATATTCACAGACACAATCCCGCTTACGGCGCACAATAGACTTGAGAAGATGACAATCCTGACCGTCGCCGACCTGTTCGCGGATGCGATTGACCGTATCCACTGCGACGAGTCGGTCAGTCTGTGTCTGGCGCGGCGTCCGGCGCGACAGCGGCGGATGTTCTAGGCGGCAGCGGCAGGATGCTCCAGGAGGTAGGACGGCAATGGAACAGGTAGTTCTGAAGGCACAGAAGAAGGACGAGTCCGGCAAGGGCGCGGCGCGCAAGCTGCGGGCCGAGGGCCTGGTGCCGGGCGTGATCTACGGGCTGGGCAAGGAGACCGTCGGCTTCGCCGTGCAGCGGCGCGAGTTGTACGATCTGCTCGACAAGGCAACGGGCGGCAACGTGCTGATCTCTCTCGACATGCCCGACATGCAGATCGACGCCGACACCGCTGCTCTCATCAAGGAGATCCAGTGGTCGCCCGTCCACAAGGAGGCGCTGAGCGTCGACCTGCAGTGGATATCGCTCAAGGAGCCGGTCACCGTGAGCGTCAATATCACCATACACGGCCACGCGACAGGCCTCGAGGAGGGCGGGTCGATGAACCAGATCCGCTACCAGGCCGAGGTCGAGTGCCTGCCCACCGACATCCCCGAAGAGTTGACTATGGACGTCACGGGCATGCAGATCTCCGAGACGCGTTTCGCAAGCGACCTCGCGGTGCCGGAGGGCGTTACGTTGCTGCTCGATCCCGAGGAGCCAATCGCGACCATCGCCCGCCCGATCTCCGCTGCAGACCTCGAGGTCCGCACCGATGAGGAACTGCCGGAAGGCGAGCTCGAGGAGCTGGCGCTCGCCGAGGAGCAGTCCGAGGCGGCCGCGGAGGCTGCGCAGAGCACCGAGGCCGATGGCGAAGCCGAGGCCGAGAGCGACAGCGCGGAGTAGGATCGCTGATGCACTGCATCGTCGGGCTGGGCAACCCCGGGCGCGAGTACGGCAACACCAGGCACAATATCGGCTTCTGGGTTGTTGACGCGCTCGCTCAGGCCCACGGCGTGGCGGTGAACCGCAGACGCTTCCGGTCCTTGTTCGGCAAGGGGATCATCCGCGGCCATGAGGCGCTCATGGTCAAGCCGCAGATATTCATGAACAACAGCGGGCAACCAGTTGATCTGGTTGCCCGCTTCTACAAGCTCGACCCCGCGAAGCTCCTGGTCATCTACGATGACATTGCGCTGGAACTCGGGGCTATCCGCCTGCGCCGCAAAGGCAGCGCCGGCGGGCACAGGGGCATGCAGAACGTCATCGACTGCATGGGCACCGACGAGGTCCCGCGCCTGCGCCTGGGCATCGGCACTCCGCCGCCAGGTCAGGACTCCCGCCACTACGTGCTCTCCCCGTTCAGGGCATCCGAGCTCAAGGCCGCCGAGCAACTGGTCGCCGACGCCGCCGACTGCGTGCGCTACCTGCTCGACAATGGTGTCGATGCCGCGATGAACAAGTTCAACTGAGACTCCCCGCCGGCCACGACGCTCCCTGCCTCGGACGCCTTCAGGTAACGATCAACCGCAGGGCGAGGTTCTCCGCACTCAGGCGCAGATTCGAGTTCTGGCGCAGTTGCGCATGCATCTGCTGGAAGTGCCGGCACGCATTCATGCAGCGTTGCGCGTCGTAGCCGGGCGCAAGCGCGAGCAACTGCTCCCGGCGGTCGACGTTCACGATGCCCTCCGCCTGCCCCGATGTCGACAGCAGCAGGATGTCGCGGAACCACGTCGACACGATGTCGAGGACGTCATGCATGGTCGTCCGCAGGATGCGATCGCGAATCGCCTTGAGCGCCTTCTCCGCGGTCTCCTCGTCATTGGTGGCCCGCCACCAGCGCTCCGCTGCCTCGACCAGCAACTCCCCACCGCGCAGGCACTCGACCCAGTCGGAGCCGTGCAGCCGCACGCACAGGTCGAGGATGTCATCACGGGTGCGCAGCACCTCGGGCCACTGCAGCAGTCGCCGCGCCCAGCCGATCCTCCCGCCCGACAGCGCAACGACCGACTGGATGCGCTCGTGCTCGATCTCCGGGTAGCCTGAAGCCAGAAACCCGGTCGCGACAGACGGCGGCACGGGGTGGAACTTGGCCACCTGGCAGCGCGAGATGATCGTCTGCAGCAGCGGGCCGGTGTTGGCGCAGCAGAGGATGAAGGTCGTCGACGGCGGGGGCTCCTCGAGGGTCTTGAGCAGCGCGTTCGCGGCAACATCATTCATCGTCTCAGGCCGGCAGATGATGTAGACCTTGTGCCTGGCCGATGCCCGCTTGAGCGAAGCGTGCGGCAGCAGCCTGTCGCGTATGTCCTCGATGCGGATCATCGCGTCCTCGATGTCAATACTCTCCGTCTGCTTCTTGTGCGTCTGCTCCGGCGTCTCGCCATCCTCCTCGGCCTTGCTTCGCTCAAGCACCTGCGTCGGCCGGATGACCATGAAGTCGGGATGATTCTCGTGGTTGATGGCCGTGCAGCTGGCGCACCGGTCACAGGGCTCGATGTCATCGACACTGCCGGGGTCGGTGATGTTGAGGCAGTTGAGGGCCTTGGCCAGTTCGAAGGCGACCAGCGTCTTGCCAACGCTGGGGGGGCCGGTGAACAGGTACGCGTGCGGGATGCGGTCGGTGAGCACCGCCCGCCTGAGGATCGTCAATGTGCNNCGCTCGTGACCTGCAACGGAACCAAAGCTCATTGGCCGATGATACCCTCCACTGCTTCTACAACGGCACAGTGAACCTGCTCGGGGGTGCGGCTGCCATCGATGATGACGGCGCTATACCCGCACTTCCGTGCGTACTCGATGAATCCCTCCCGAACGCGGCGGTGGAACTCACCGTCATTGCGCTCGATGCGGTCCAGCCGCTCGGGGTCGAGCCTTTGGGCCGCCGTCTCGGCGTCGACATCGAGCACAATGAGCAGGTCCGGCTGCAGTCCGTCGGTCGCAATCGCACTGAGCTGCTCGGCAAGCTCGATCCCCAGCCTGCCGGCATAGCCCTGGTAGACGACGGTGGCGGAGGCGAAGCGGTCGCAGATGACCACCTTCCCCTCCTGCAGCGCCGGACGGATGAGCGTCCGCACATGCTGGGCTCTGTCGGCACAGAAGAGGAACGCCTCGGCCAATGGGTCCAGGTGGCCGGTCTCGGGGTCANNCACGTCAGCCCCCGCCGCCAGGCGGTCGGCAAGCATCCGGGCCTGCGTGCTCTTCCCGCAGCCGTCGGGGCCGTCAAGAACGATAAAGCACGGTCGTGTGGGCTTCTCCATTGTGTGCCTGGTGCGGCCCGGGGAAATGGAAACGTGGCGTCATTATAGCATACGCCACGTTGTTTGCGGATTCCGCGATTGCCCGGCTGGGGCTCAGTCCGGGTAGATCATCACCCTGCGGCGCATTCCCGTACCCTATTTGGGCGCACCCGCCAAGTCGAACTCGTAGACGTAGCTGGTGTGGCCAACTGTGTAGTACTTCTCGTCGTAGCGTAGCGGCAATGCGTACATGATCTGAGCAGCCCTTCCCTCACGACGTCGCGAGAAGAGGTACAGCCCTAGCGTCTGCATCTTGGTGCCGAGGGGCGCCACAACCAAGTTGCAGCCCTCGTGCTCGGCGGCCACGTCGCACAGGAGCCGCGCCGCATCTGCGGGGTCCACTGCCGAGCACGAACGTATGGCAATGTCATCCGTCTTGCTGTTGAGTATGCGGGCGTTGAGTATCTCGCTCGTGTAGTTAGCGCCTGGAAAGGCGGGGGGTACCCCAATGACGGCGATGGTCAAGTCGGGTTCGAGTGTGCGCCACAGCCGGTAGGTTCGTTCGCGCTCATACCCCAGGAAGATGACAAGCACATCTGAGCTCTCGGGGCTGGGCGGCATCCCGTACATCGGGACTGTCACAATGTCCTTCACCCCCCAGGTGAAGCGAGCTTGTTGGGCTCTGGTCTCGCCGTACTGGCCCGGGGTGTACACGGTTCTGACGGCGGCGTTGGGGAGGTGATGCTCAATCCACTTGAGCAGAACCAGCAGGTACTGCTTCGTGAATGTCGTGATGTCGACTGTTATGCGGAGATGGTCTGCCGTACGATCCCGCCCAAGGATCTCCTGCAGCTTGAACATCCCATGCATGGGATCGTCCTTGTCACACCACAACACATCGACCGGGGTCGCACCCTCGAGGTGCACTGCAAGCGCGGCTTCTAGCGCATCTTGGTGGGTGTCCCTGANNCGTGGTATCGGAAGAGAACCGCTCGGCGTGTCCGGTAGCCGGGGGCCAACAGATGGGCGGCATTCAGACAACGGGGCTCGAATGATATCGCCGCGAGCCAGATGTCGTCTGGGGCGTTCTCCGCGATCTGCCTTACTATGTGTCCACGCCTAAGCATCGTCAGCCACCTCCGGGAGCGTGTGGAGGAACTGCTCAATCGCGTCATCAACGTCGTTCTGCAGGGTGGGAAGGGCCCAAGGGTACGCCTTGCGGCTGCCCCACATTGGCAGTGGATTAGTGCCGGCTCGGTAGAGGACCGCTGTGGGAGTGCCGCTCGCGANNCCGCCATAAGGGCAGATTCGGAAGTGTCCGGTTCGTATACCAGAATGCACACAGATGCTGCGAGAGCGGCACAGCACCTGTCGCAGTAGTCGTGATCACCAGGTAGGTCCTCGCCCAACATCGGCGCGTAGTCCCGCTTCCGGAAGGATGCGTCTATCGCGTCAGCCACCTGCCGGTTGACTGCAGGGACGTATGAGTAGTACCTGTTCCGTTTCTTGAGTTGATACTTCTTGTGGGAACACGGTTGGTTCCAGTGCCTCGCGCACTGGATCGATCCGTTCTGCTGCCAGGCCGGCTCTATCACGCGCGTGTCCAGCTCTGCCTTCAAGCTTCTGTCAGAGAAGCTCAAGCCAATGACGTCTACCATCCTCTGCACAAGCTTGGGGAGCGCAAGGTTATCGAATTCTGGTTTCTCATCTCTATCCCATATGAGGAAGTACGGGCGCTTCTCCCCCATTGACAGGCCAAGCTCGAACGAAACCCCGGGGGTAAGGTCAGTCACATCGTGGACGACGTAGTAGGCATTCCTGATCACGTCGTGTATGCATTGGGAGAAGTCCCCCCGCAACTGCAGATCATAGACGTCTTCACACACGTCTCGCCATTTCGGGCTCTGGCCCAGGCGCTCATCGCTCTCTATGCGCAGCTTGGTCGCGCCATGCAATGCGCCTAGGAGACGCTTGTTGCGCTTGGGGCGCTTGGCCGTCCTCATCGGCGCTGACAAGAACGCTTTGGTGTCAAACATCCGCCCCTGCGCAGGTCGTCTTCCTCCTCGGAAGAAATCGAGCTGCCCCTCGGCTGGCTCTTGGCACCAGACGGTCACGCGCGCGGAGGAGACATCCATCACATCGTGGGCATCAATAGGCAATCCGAATTTGGGGAGCAGCATACCATTGAGCCGCAGCAGCTGAGGAACGTAGCCGTCGGACAGCTCTGTGCTCACTCGCTCGTCAAGGTCTGGCTGCAGTATTCCACGACTGACAGCGCGCCTTAGCACAGGCACAGTACGTTCATCAAGTGCGTGGACATCCGGTATCCGGATGGTGGACGCTGGTCGGCCGCAGCTCTTGAGTGCAGTCCCTGCTTGGTACACCAGACTCTGAGCCTCCAAACCGAACTCCCTTGCCTGCACGGGGATAACCTCTCCATAGTAGTCGCTGGACATCCGTTCCACCGCGCTGGTCTGGTGCTTCGGCTGGATGCCCCCAGAGTGCACCTGACCGCTGCTGTCGTTCTCAGAGTTGTCCCACGCCATCTCACATAGCTCGAGCAGGCACTGGATATTGCCAGATGACAGCCGCACAAGAGCATCGAGACCCGTGTACTGGTCGCGAGTCCCAGGGAACACGTCACAGACATTTGCGGGAACGATCGCGCGTTGCGCTCTGCCCTCCGCGATGCAGGCCCCCCAGCGTTTCTGTAGCACCGACATGGCAAATTCCGCGTAGCGATCGTCCGCCAACTCCGGCTCGATGCAGATCACCCTGTAGTCCGATGCGTATTCTGCGCCAACATCGCCTAGGGCCGCAGGCGTCAGGTTCTCCAGTGTGAATACACCGACCTTGACGATCAGGGCGTCCAGGTTCTCCTTGCGCATCAGCTGAAGGAAAGTGGGCGCAATTGGTCCAACTGCGTCCAGCCCGTCAAGCAGCAGCGCGACTGGTACGCGGGGGAGGCCGAGTCGCCATAGCGCCTCAGACGTTCGCGCGAGGGACAAGGAGAGGGCCTCGACGCAATGCCCGACGGAGAGCTCTCGCGCCGCATCCCGGGCGACGACCGTGTTCCAGCAGTCCTGCCATGCTCGGTCGTACACGGCCGCTACTCCTCCGAGGTCGCTGGGTGCCTCTGCAGGCTGGACACGAAGGGCGGGGCAGACGCCCGACAGGGCTGTCGCGACGTTCCTGTCAACAGCAACTCCTGGCAGTACCGCGAGCTGCTGGGCAGCATGAAACAGAACAAAGGCCGTCATGAACTGCGAGAACGGGGCCTCGTCGAGGGTCTCGTCATACAACTGCTGAAACGGCTTCACCCAGTTCTGCTTCACGGGCACGTAGACCCCGTAGAAGGGTATTGCGCCGAGCCCCTCGCCGACCGTCGCGGCGTACACAGGCAGAGAGACCGACCTGAGGAGCATGGACTTCCCCGTGCCCCGTCCTCCTAGCACCAGGAGGTGTTGTGGCTCCATGAACTCCTCGTAGCAGGATGGTCGCGCGAAGAGCTCCACCACTTCGGTGTCGGAGAGGCTGTCAGGTGGTCTGCGCCGGAATGGGTTCCGCAGCACGGTGTCCACATTGAGCCGCATTCTCGTATCACCATCCGCGTGATTGATACCCACAAACGCGGCGGCTATGGCTTGCTGCACACCGCAGCATGGGGGCTCATCTTGCCCGAACGTGGAGGGGGCGCGCGAATGCCGCACGGCCCAACGCGCGCATGGCACATCAGTGCTGCCCCGCCACAATGCTGTTATACCACGCTACGCCATTTCCTGTCAATCATCCCTGTTACGCGTTGGTGGGCGGCGCGCAGGCAGCGTCTCGGCCAGATCCGCACCACCTGCTTTCGCCAACCGTCGCGGGCCCTAGGCGCTTCCTGGCCGTGAAGCGCTCAGCCCCAGACTACCCCTGTCGGGCACGGCAGGAATCTCCCGTTTGGCGGAGAACCTGCTGCTAGTGTGTACCAGACTTATCGCTTAGGAGGTCGCGCATGCAGGGCTTCGCCAGCGGCGCAGGCCGGACGCCCCCCAGGAAGATCATTGCTCTCATCAATGGCTTCATCAAGAGCCTTCAACCGCATGAGGCTAGCATAGATGTGCCCATTGTGCTGCTGCGTGATAACAGGACTGGGGCTTGGTTCACGGAGTGCCATCTGCAAGCTGGACCTCTGGTGGCACTGTCTACGACTGACGTTCCGCTCGACCCCGAGGAGCAGGAGGACTACCGAGCCAACCGCGAAATCGTCAGCACGAGCCCTGAATACCGGAAGATGATTGACGACGCACTCGGCCGTCGTGCATTCAGCAATCTAGTGGCGGAGTACACCAAGGATCTGGATACAGACAAGCCACTGAAGATCATTGGCGGACAGCATAGGTGGTCCGCGATCGAGAAGGGACTCGCCGATGGTGTCGAGGAGGTCCACGGCGTGAAAGTGTACTTCGGCCTCAACAAGGACCAGCGCCTCGACGTTCAACTGATCTCCAACACAAACATCGACGTTTCAGCAGACCTCTTGGACAGGATGTACGAGACGAGGTTGGGTCCCGAGTTACGGGATTGGTGCCAGTCCACAGGGCTTCTAGTCTCAGGCCAGGACTTTGCTGACAGGTACCAACGCGGAGGCCCTTTCACGGTGCGCTATGCCAGGACATTCATAACCAACTTCTACATTGGTATGAGCATCGACCCAGAGGGCTTCGAGAAGGTCGAGACGACGCCCGTGATCTGCGGAACTGGCTTCAAACAGGACGATGACTACGAGCGGGTGAAGCAAGCAAACCCCGACCTCTGGAAAAGCGCCCAGCTGTCGACGGCAGCTAGGGAGTTCGTGCGGCTCATGGAGGCACAGCGCGCGGCCTTCACTGGTGGCAAGGGCGGACGGAACAAGACGGATTTCGCCGAGAAGGCTATGAACCGAGCGGTCCTCTCAGCTTGGGCCTTCGTCGCGGGAGTGCTCCAGGCCAACAAGACACGGCTGAGGCGTCACTACTCGCTTGCGGACGCCAAGGGAGGGGATCCCCTCAATGCAGAGGGGCTGGCCAAGGCCCGGCACAAGACCGACCCGGCCACCTACCGCGGCCTCGGGTATCGCACGGACCCACGCGAGTGCGGACGTATGGCTGAGTTGTTCTACGCAATGGCAGAGCACGGAGGAAGGCCAAGCAAGAAGGATATTGATGTTGCTCTGGCTCGCTACCATACGAAGGCCGCTCTATTGGAGCAACAGAAGGTCGAGAGCCGAGCCCGATGACAGGTGCGCACGAGGCGGGCGAGCGATACCTGGACGAAGCCAAGCGCTTCCTGGAGCTGGCCAAGGGTTGTGAGGGCAGCGATCCGGAGGGCGCAACAGCGTATCTCCGCGCGGCCCTCCTACTGGGCGCTGCCAGTCTCGAGGCCTTCATAGCCTCCATAGCCGCTGAGTTCGCCGATGCGCCGAGCGCGTCGAACTACTCGCTGGTGGCCATGGCCATGCTTGTCGAGAGCGAGATCGAACTCAATGCTGACGGGACGCACACAATCAATCGGGCCGCCCTCAAGATGAGTCGCTTAGCTGACCGTATCGTGGTTGCATATCGCCTGTTCGCGGGCAGGCCATATGATCGCTCGCAGTCCAGTTGGGGGCAGCTAAACGAGGGTCTGGCCCTCAGGAACGACATCGTCCACGCGAGGGAACTGGTACCTCTCACCGTGAGAGACGTTGAGCGCTTCCTGCAGGCGGCAATCCAGACGCTAGACACCGTATTCAGGGGCATCTACCGGCGGCCATTCCCCGCAGCCGGTGCCAAGCTGGATTCCAGGCTGGACTTCGGCGTCGCAGATTAGCTGGCGGAGGACGTGATCAGTCCGGGTAGATCATCACCCTGCGGCGGGGCTCCCTGCCGATGGAGCCGGAGCGGAACTGGTGCTTGTTGGCCGTCTCATGCTGCAGCCGCCTCACGTAGGCGTTCTGCGGCAGCAGCTCGACGGGCTCGTTGGTGCGCGCGGCCTGGTCGATGGCGTCGAGGACCTCCTGCAGGGCGAACTCCTCGAGCGAGCCGGCCGCGGGAGCCATGACCTCCCGCAGCGCCTCGTAGATCTGCGTGTAGGTATTGCTGCGGACGGTGAGCATCGGTCGCTCCATGCTGCTGAAGGCTGCCACCTCGTCGGCGTAGTTCTTCGACGACAGCAGCAGGTCCGCCTCGAAGGGGTCGGAGATGATGGTGAGATTGCCCCGTAGCGCGCGGATCGCCTTCTCGACCTTCCCGCGCGTGACTCCCTTGATGAACAGCTTGCGCCCGGAGACGGCCTCCTGCGCATGACGTATCTCGGTGCGCAGCCGCTCGGCGGCCGGGTTCTCCCGCTCGACACTGAGCAGTTCGAGTTGGGCTCTGGCGACGACCTCGACCCTGCCGTCGGGCCTGACCTCGCGCACCTCGGGCTCGGCGACCTTCCCCAGCAGCAGACGGTCCACCGTGTTGGCGACATCGTGGTGGATGGCAAGCCGGTGGATGCTCTCAAGCTGCACGGCGATCTCGAAGGTCGGCTGCGCCCGGCGCTCGAGCACGATCTTCTGGCTGCCGCGCCGCCGCGCCTCGTCGTCACCCAGCGTAACCGCCTCGATGCCGCCGATGAGGTCGCACAGGGTCGGGTTGGCCATGAGATTCTGGATCTCGTTGCCGTGGGCGGTGGCGACGAGCTGCACGCCGCGCTCGGCGATGGTGCGCGCGGCGGCGGTCTCCGCCTCGTTGCCGATCTCGTCGACGATGATGACCTCGGGCATGTGGTTCTCAACGGCCTGGATCATGATATCGTGCTGCTTGCAGCCGTTGGGCACCTGCATGCGGCGCGCACGCCCGATGGCCGGGTGAGGGATGTCACCATCACCCGCGATTTCGTTGTTGGTATCGACGATGACGACCCGACGCTGCATCTCCGAGGCCAGCACGCGCGCCACTTCGCGCAGCTTCGTCGTCTTGCCGATACCGGGGGGACCCATGAAGAGGATGCTGTCGCCCGTCTCGATGACATCGCGAATGATGTCGATCGTGCCCTGAACGGCTCTCCCTACTCGGCAGGTCAGGCCAACGATGTCTGAATGGCGATTGCGGATGGCCGAGATCCGGTGCAGGGTGCGCTCGATCCCCGCCCTGTTGTCGCGATCGAACTCGCCGATGTTGCCGACGACGAATTCCATGTCTTCGCGCGTGACGGGATCGCTGCCGAGGACGTCGAAGCCGTCAGGGAAACGGGCCTCCATCGGTCTGCCGAGGTCCAGAACAACCTCGATGAGGTCGCTCAAGCGATGGTGCTCGGCAAGACGGGTCTGGGCCCGCTGGGGCAGTACAGCGAGGAGTTGCTCCATGTCGTCTGTGACTGCGTCTGCGATGAGGACATCGGCTGCATCAGTCATTCTGTGTCGAGTATAGGAGTCACGGGAATCCGTTGTCAAGTTAAGACCTCTTTATGCGGCTGAACTTGTACACTCTACTGATTCGCGCCCCGCGCAGTGATGCGCCAGACATCTACTACGCGATCGCCCTCAAACACGTACATCCCGTCGTACAGATTCAGGCAGGTGCAGATGCGCGGAGGGATGATCTCGACCTTCTGCCCTATCTGAAGATCGCCAACGAGCCGCTTCCGGTCGATGTAACCGTGTTCGTCATTGATCTTGTGCACATTGCCGCCCTCGTGGCCTTTGACCCACCCGTAGCCCTCCGTCAGCGGGCCGACGGCCTGGTCGAGCGACTTGGTTCCCGCATCGATGATGATGCGGTCATCTGCAGGCACGGCGACCACGGTTGAGAGCACCGTCGCGGCTACGTCCTCGACTGTGCAGGCTCCGAGGTCGACCTGGTTATGATCGTTGAGGCAATAGGTCCCGCAGCGGACCTCGGTGAGCCCGCAGCCCTCGCGATACCTCCCTGCAGTCGGCGTGCCACCGCCGGAGATGATGTCAATACGGAAGCCGGCGGCACGCAACTCGGCCGCGACTGCCCCGAGTCGCCGGCCCTCCTCGGCTGCGGCCTCGAGCCGCTCTTCTTCAGTCCGGGCGCCATACATCAGCCCCCCGGCATAGCCCATGACGCCGACGGTGTTGAGTGCACCGTACTCCGCCAACCCGCGGGCGAACTCGACCGCGCTCTCGGGCAGCACGCCGGCGCGGTGCGAGCCGATGTCGAGCTCAATGACGGTGTCGATTGTCATGCCCCGCGCGCAAAACGCCGCGTCGATCTGCGCCGCGGAGACAAGGCTCTCGACGGCCACAAGCAGCCGCGGGACACGCTTCGCCAGTGCCACGAGCCGCCGCATCTTCGTCTCGCCGACGATGCTGTTGGCGATCAGCAACTCGTCTACACCGGCATCGGCCATCGCCTCCGCCTCGGCGATCTTCGCGCAGGTGAGGCCGATGGCCCCTGCCCGGAGCTGGATGTGGGCGACCTGCGGGGTCTTGTGGGCCTTCATGTGCGGCCGCACCGCCAGCCGCGCGTCCTCGCTGAGCTTCTGTAGCCGCTGTATGTTCCGCTCGAGGATCGTGTAGTCTACCAGCAGCGCGGGGGTGTCGATGTCCTGGATCGGCCTGCCGATCATTGCCTGGGCCATGATGTCACCGTCATGTCACTGAAGTGTGTGGGCCGCGTCATTGAACCCCGCGCCGGAGGCACAGGTGGTTCACGATGCACTCCGCGCATCTGGCCTTGCGCGCTATGCAGACGGCTCTCCCGTGCTCTATGAACACAAACGCGAGGTTCCATTCCTCCCGCGGGTAGATCTCCATCAGGCGCTTCTCGATTTTGTCGGGATTCTCCCATGTGGCGGGGACCAGGCCCATGCGCCGTGACAGCCGCTGCACGTGCGTATCGACGACAACGCCGTCATGCGGTCCCTCGGGCTTGATGACCTCCTGCAGTACAACGCTGGCGGTCTTGCGGGCGACGCCGCGCATTTGCGTCAGCTCCTCCATGGTGTCGGGCATCTCGCCGCCGAAGTCGGCCATGATCTGGCCCGCGGACTCGTGGATAGCCCTGGCCTTGTTGCGGTAGAAGCCGGTCGGGCGGACAATCATCTCGATCTCTTCCACGTCCGCCTTGGCGAAGTGCTCGATCGTGGGATACTTCTTGAACAGCTCCGGCGTGACCTCGTTCACGCGCACATCGGTGCACTGCGCGGACAGAATGGTCGCCACGAGCAGCTCCCACGGGTCTTCATAGCGGAGGGCGCTGTGAACTGCACCATATTCGTCGCGGAGTGCCTTGAGTATCTTCGCCGCTCGTTCGGTAGTCTGAGCCCTTGCTTCTCTGGGCATTGCTTCGTAGCTCCTTGTACGGCTGGGGTCAGGTCTTGAAAATTCATTTTTCGCTCTCGCATGGCATCGCGACCGCAGTGATCCCCTCATGCGGGGGTCAGCCGTTCCCCACGGGCATTAGGCCGATGAGCCCCGATTGCACAGGGCCTCATTGCGCCAAGGTCAGGCACTGGTGCGAGCTGTGACGTCGGCGTGCATGGGGTATCGTCCGTCCCCGCAGTCGCCCTCGCGCCTCTCAATCACCAGCGCAGAAATACCAGAAAAGACGGAAGTAGTAACCGCGCAGGCGGTGGATTCGCCCCGATTACCCGCTGTCTCGTCAGAATCGGTCTGTAACGGGGTTACGTCCGGCTGGGGTCACGTCTTGAAAATTCATTTTTTGC
>DPJP01000232.1:30938-36661 GCA_003542955.1 Armatimonadota bacterium | reverse complement strand
CAAGACCTGACCCCAGTCGTTTCAATCGCCCTTGTACCAGCCCATCACCAGCGCGGCAAGGGCACAGAAGACCGCCGCGGCGACGGCACAGGCCGTGAAGCCGCCCTGATCGTCGGGCGTCTCGCCGAACTGATGCAGGAGAATCGCGGCCAGGCCAACCCCGAAGCCCAGCCCGCCCTTGACGATGAGCCCCTGCACGCCATAGTAGATCGCCTCCCGCCGCTGGCCCGTCTGCCGATAGTCGTAGTCGATGATGTCGGCGACGATGGCATTCGGCAGCGTGAAGAGCGCGGAGATCGCGGGCCCCGCGAGAGCCATCACCAGCACCGCCTGCCAGATCGGCGCCAGCGGCACGGGCAGGTAACCGAGCCAGTTGAGCGGGATCATCACCAGCCCGAAGAGCACCATCGCGCCGCGCAGCAGGCGCTTCTTGCCGAAGCGGCGCGCAAGCGCGGGTGTAAAGGGGAACAGCAGCGCCGCGACTATCATCCCCGCGGCCAGCACCATCCCCTGCTGCGCCTCCCCGACCTCGGCACGGATCTCGACGAGCTTGGTGAGCGCGCCCAGGATGATCCGAAGCGCGATCCAGAAGAGCAACTGCGCGATGACATAGGGCGGGAAAAGCGGGTTGCGGAGTGTTGTGACAACAGCCTGCGTGAGCGAGAAGGGCGATGGCTCTGCTCCGGCAATCGGCGTCGGAACAAGCAGCGGCGCCCACGAGCACAGCCAGACGATCGGCGCGAAGAACAGCCCCATCCGCAGATAGCCGTAGTGCTCAATGAGATAGCCCGCAAGCATCGTACCGCCGATGACGCCGATGATGTTGAACACACCCTGCCAGGCGGTCAGCTTCACCCGCTCCTGGGGATCGTCCGTCATCTCCGGCAGCATCGACAGGTACGGGCAGACAACGATGGTGAAGGCCAGGAAGAACAGCGAGACCGTCACGGCCAGATGGATGCCGTTGGCCAATGATGCAGCGGGCGTGGGGGGAATCCAGACCAGAACGAAGACCAGCGCCAGGATCGGCCCGCCGATCATGATGAAGGGCTTCCGGCGGCCCCACGGCGTCTTGATGCGGTCGCTCCAGAAGCCGACGACAGGGTCCGAGATGGCATCCACGAGACGGCCGAGCATCATCGCCAGCGCGAAGGCGGTCGCGGTGACGAGCACCTCCCAGCGCGTGTCGGTGGGGTCGGGGCGGTAGCGCTTGAGAATCCATGTCAGCGTCATGTCGGCGGTCAGCGCCACACTCAGGTAGCCGACGCCGTAGAGTATCTTGTGCCTGAGCGGCACGCGCCCGTTGGGAGCGGGTGAGGTGCTATCGGCGGCGTGCTGCTCCATCTGCGCTCAGGCCTCCGTCCCCTGTCTCTCGCCCCTGTGGAGCGTGAAGATCGGTATCTGCCGCGGGCAGCGTATGCGCAACGGAACGCCCTCCCCCGCCCCGCGTGTCACGTACATGAGCATGCCCCTGTGCTCGACCCAGCCGGCGGCGCGCTCCTCCGGGTGGCGACACGATACATGCCGCACCCCCAGCAGCGGCAGCCGCATCTGCCCGCCGTGCGTGTGCCCGGCCAGCAGCAGGTCGAGCCGCGGTGTGAGCGGGTGGTCGAGCAAGTCCGGATGGTGGGTGAAGCCGATGCAGCACTCATCCGCGGGAACACTCTGAAGCGCCGCAGGCAGGTCGCCATGACCGCTGTGGCAGTCATCGATGCCGACGAACCATAGTCGGGCGGCGCCGCGCGTGAGAGCGCGGGCCTCATCGACAAGCAGCGGGATGCCGGCTGCCGCGTACAATCTCTCCCAGTCTCGCCTCTCGAGCAGCGGCCGTCCGCGCATCCAGCGGCTCGTCCACCGGTACTCGTGTTCGTGATTGCCGAGCGTTGCGTAGATGCACTCCGCGGCCCGCAGGTCGGAGAGCAGCTCGAGGTAGGCGGGTGCGTGAGGGAGGCGGTGCACGATGTCCCCGAGCAGCAGGATGACATCCGGCCTGTGGCTGTTGACAAGCTCGACGGTGCGTCGAACGGCAGGCGCCAGACGCCACGGGAGGCCGGCGTGCAGGTCGGCGATGGCGGCGACAGTGAGCCCATCGAACTCCTGCGGCAGGTGTGGTAGAGAGACGCTCAGGTGCTCAATCACGGATCAGAAATGCCCCCGAAAGGCCGTCCTCCCGGACCGCCCCATCACGGTGAGGCCATGACCAGGAACCAGAAATACCAGTAGATGAGCGGCATGTTGAACAGGATCGCGTCGAAGCGGTCCAGAACGCCACCGTGCGGGCCGAAGATGGTGCCGAAGTCCTTGATCCCCAGGTCGCGCTTGAGCACCGACTTGCCGAGGTCACCCAGCGGCCCCACGGTGCCCATGACAACGCCCAGAGCCGCCGCGCGGGCCGGACTCATGCCGAGCCAGATGCCGATGATCAGCGCACCTGCGACCGCGCCCAGCAGGCCGCCGATCGCCCCCTCGAGTGTCTTGCCGGGGCTGATGATCGGTGCGAGCTTGATCTTGCCCAACAGGTTCCCAGCCAGGAAGGCCGCCGAGTCGCTGAGCCAGACCGGCGCGATGACGAAGGCAAGCGCCCCCATTCGGCGTGCGAACTCATGCGCGTGCTCCTGCCCCATCAGCGCCGGCACGTCGATGTAGCGCATGTGGAGGGCAAAGGAGAACATCAGGCCCACATAGACGACGCCGAACACCGTTGTCGCCGCGTTGGCCACCTGCGACTGCCCCTCGCTCATGCGGAACTGCGCGATGAGTGTGCCGGCCACGCAAACGAGCAGCACGATGAGCGTCATGTGCAGGGCGCCGTTGATGACGTTGAGGTCGGAGAGCCCCAGCGGGGCCCCCTCCATCCGCAGCACCGCCCGGCGCAGGTCCTCGCTCAACTGCGCGATAACCAGCAGGGCAAGGGCGCAGGAGATGCCCAGGCGTACGCTCGGGTAGATGTTCTTCGTCGGCAGAACCGAGTAGTACTCATAGAGCGCGATGACCGTCATCGCCGCGATGCAGACGAAGAAGGGCCAGCCGCCCACGTAGCCGCTGCCGAACAGCGCCCCGAGGATGAGCACCGCCACCGAGAATCTGGCCAGTACCTGGAAGAGCAGTTTCACTCGGCGTCCTCCGCTATCCGCCCCGGCCGGGGCTCGCGTCACTCAACCGGGCCTGCGCAGTGAACCGTCGCTGCGTGGCAGCGCGACGACGATCGGTTCGAGCCGGTCCTCGTGCGCCACAACACGCCCGTCGACGATGACGGTCAGGCCGGGCTCGACATCCCTGTACGCCTTGCCGCCCGGTCGCGCCTCATAGATGATGCTCACCCTGTGCCGATGATACGGNNGGCAGGTTCTCGAGCCGAAAGTGTGTCCAGCCCTCACAGAGCGGGTCGACCACTATCTCCCGCTCACTGACCGGCACCACTCCGCACATGAACCTGACGATCAGGTCATTGAAGCTGCTGTGGAAGTAGTCCGGACAGCCGTATCCTTCGCCGGTCTCCCCATCGTATACCTCCCTGACCATCGGTGAGCCGGTATCCCCCTCCTCGTACATCAGCCGCGCGAAGTTGCCGATGACCGCGCACAGCAGTTCCGCCGTTACGCGTTTTTGTGTGTGATGGCGGAGCAGGTTGCCCATCGCCTCGATGAGAATCGAGTTGGCATACGGCCAGGTCGGCCCGTTCCACATCGCCCGGCTCGGCTTGCGCTCCGAGCCCCAGTATCCGGGCCGCGCCGAGAAGGCCGGACACCGCTGCGAGACGGTGGCAAACGGCCACCTGGTCAGGAACTCGTGCTGATCCAGGAGGTAGCCGAAGGCCCGGTGGTATTCGGGCTCGTCGGGCACGGCGTTGCAGGCGAACGGGAAGAACCCGTTGGCCTCCCGGCAGCGCGCAAACTCGCCGTCGGTCTCTCGGATCGAGTAGAAAAAGCCGTCTTCCTCGTCCCACAGGTGCTCGCAAATGGCCTCGGAGCACCGCACCGCCATGCTCTCGAACCACGCGGCGTCGTCTCGCAGGTTCGCGGCGTGGTGGAGCGCGGCGGCCGCGCACAGGCTCGCGTAGAAGAAGGACGAGTAGTCGGGCCGCTCGAGTTCCGTGTAATCGTACCAGTCGTGGTAGTCGTGGAAGTGGGTGAACGAAGGCGCGTGCTCCTGGGTCATGTGGTGCCCGCCCGGGTTCAGAAGCAGATTGTTGTTGGTGTCCCGCAGCTTCCGCAGCCCCTCGATGTTGCGGGCAACCGAGCGCGCCACCGTCTCCATCAATCCGGGCTTGGGGTGGATCATCAAGGCGCCGCGGAAGGCGGCGGGGAGGAACTCCTCGTAACCGGGGTCGGGATTGCCCTCGAGCCCCGGCTCAAGCCCCCGAGTGCGGTCTACCCAGATGTCGCGATAGAGCCCGTGCGCGGGCTGGGTTTCGACATAGTTGCGGATCATCCCATGGCAGAAGCGCGCATCGCGCAGCCAGCGCACCTCATTGAGTATCAACGGCGCCGAGGCGGTGATCCCCCGCGCATAGCCCCCGTGCTTGCCCTCGTAGAACAGCGGATAGCGGATGTTGCCCGCCTCCGGCTCGACCAGGTTGTGCCGCGCCACGAACCACCGGTACCACCACATGCGGGTCACGCGCCGGTCGGAGCACTCGAAGCTCGGGCAGTTGGTATCGAACCACTCCTGGCAGGCCTGCCGGTGGGCCAGCAGCGGATCGGGCAGCTTCGCCCAGTCGTTGAGGGCCTTCTGAGCGGCGATCTGTGTGTTCGAGAATGCCGCCGCGGCAAAGAGAGTCGTGCTGCCGCCCGGCGGGATACGCACCGACGAGCGCAGCACCCGCGTATCAGAACCAGCCCGCGAGGGCGCAGCCAGGACCATCCGCACGGGCATCCCGTAGCTCCGCCACCCCGTCGCAATGCCGTCGCGGCCCACACGCGCGGTCTCCTGCAGCGCGCCGCTGCTGAAGGCCAACTCGACGGTCATCTCCATATCGCCCTCGTTGGTGAGCTCGATCTGGTCGCAGACAACGTCGTCATCGGTGATGAACTTGTACTCCTGCAGCCGCAGGCCGTACTGCGTGGTACGCCGGTAGAGGTGCGAGGGGTACCAGTAGACGGCGGCACGACGCGTCCCCAGCGCCCGTCCGTTGACAGTCAGTTCGAGCGTGATGGGGTCCTCAATCGCCTCCTGATCCGAACGATCGTGCAGGTAGCAGAACCGCCCGCACACGCCGGGGAGGTTCTCCAGGTGATCGCAAAAGAGCCGCTTGCCCGTCGGGCCCAGCGTACCATGCCGCAGGCCGCGCCGGGCCAGCAGCCGGTCTATCTGAAAGCGCGAGTGTGAGTCTCGGTGCTCAGTCACGTTTGGGCTACACTGCTCATTCCTTGCCGACGTGTACACGAGTGTGGCCCGCCCGAGACGACGGACGGGCGTGGGGCGCCGGGCGCCCGCACCATGTTGGCGGTGCGAGGCTGTGATTCGCGGCCGGGGTGGCTGATACCTGCCGCGGAGGCCGCTCCGGCGCAGGACGTCTGCCCCACCCCCGGCCCCGTCTCCGAGTCTCGCAAGCGAGCCTTCAGCCCGGGGAGGGCAGTTACGGTGTACATGCGCGTGGGAGAGCCGGTCCTGACGGTCCGACACGCCCGTGGCATTTGCCCAACTGCCGCGGCCGGCCGCATCCCACGTATCCCCATCCGTGTCCTCGCTTCATGCCCTCGCTCCCCTCTCCGGCCACGGAG
>DPJP01000232.1:29600-30932 GCA_003542955.1 Armatimonadota bacterium | reverse complement strand
GGGGGTGAGGCCGGAAAGCGGGCCGTACTCGTCGTAGCCGACCATCACACCCCAATCACGCTCTCGGCCATCACGTACCACGGCCCCGAGCGGCTCGCCATCGCCGCGTGGGCCGCCTCCGAGAACGGCAGCACCATGCTCACCTCGCCGACCACCCGCTCAAGACCCGCGCTCCCGTAGACGTCGGCCAGCGGATCCGCCGCGTCGACGAGCACCACGATGTCCTTCTCAGGCGCCGAGGCCATGAGGCTCTCCAGCGCCTTCGGGCCGGGGCACACATCCCCGATGCAGGCGAAATCCACCATTGCGGCGACGGGCTTCGTCTCCCCGCCGAGGAGCAGTTCGATCCGCGACCAGGTGCAGGTCCCCGCCGCCACGCCCTCAACCTCGGTGACCATCACTCTCGCCTCCATCCCGGCCGGCCGGCGCAGCTTGTGCCACGCCCACAGCTCTTCATCCAGCGGCGCATAGCCCTCATGCGCGTCGTAGAAGCCGTTTATCAGCGAAGCGAGCCCATGATGCTCCGCCGGTTCGGCCTCCCGGACGGGCAGTTCGCGGTCGAGAGGGCGGCTCCCGCGCATCAGCATGCACATAGCCCGGGTCTGGTAGCCCAGACGCCCGTAGAACTGGTATGGATGGTCCTCCGGGTTGGTGTAGAGCACCCCCGCGTCGGCCCCCGCCTCCCGCATCCGCTCGTGGGCCATATCCATCAGTCTGCGCGCCAGGCCCTGCTTGCGATGCTCCGGGCGCGTCGCAACCGAGTCGATGATCCCACACGAAAGTACGCGTCCGCCGAGTTGCACTGGCTGGAGCGCCACGAGCACCATCGAGGCCAGCGTCTCGCCGTCGAGCGCTCCGACACACAGTTCGGCGGTCGACCCGGGGCGTCGCAGGTACCACTCCGCGAATGCCGCGTCGATAGTGGGCGCCCCCTCGTACTCCGCGAAGGCCGAATTGCTCAACTCAGCGACCTGCAGCATGGCATCGGGCACTTCGGTGAAGTCGACAAGTCTGTATTCAGGCACTGGAGCCCCTCCCGGCGTCGTGGCATCAGGCGTGGTTACGGCGCATCTCGCGGAGGGACTTCCTCACCCGCTGTGGAAATCCCTGTCTGACCTGCACCGCACAAGCGACACACGGAGGAGCATCCATGGAGCTTCGTGAACTCAGGGCCGAGGAGCTACCCGAGCTGATCGACCATCTGGACACGGTGTTCGAGGGCGCCCCGCGCGAGCTGTTCGAGCGCGCCTACGGGGCGAATCCCACGTCAGACCCATCGCAGACCAAGGTCATCATCGAGGACGGCAGGATTGTCTCCGCGGTACGAGTGCT
>DPJP01000232.1:11036-29587 GCA_003542955.1 Armatimonadota bacterium | reverse complement strand
AAGCCGGTCCGTATCGGCTCGACGCGGGTGGAGATGGGCGGCGTCGGGGGGGTATCCACCAACCCCGATTACCGCGGACGCGGGCACAGCACTGCACTGCTCGAGGCGCACCTGGATGACATGGACCGGCGCGAGTATGACATCAGCATGCTCTTCACCGGCCTGACCGGCTTCTACGGGCGCCTGGGATACGAGCCCTTCCCGGAGCACTCCTGCAGCATCATTGTGCCCGAGACCATCGAGCAGATCGAGAGCCCCTACACCGTCCGCCCGTGCGACTATGCGGCCGATGTCGAGGCGTTGATGGCCTGCTACGACCAGTTCAACGTCTCCCGCACGCTCTCGATGGTGCGCGAGCCAATCCACTGGCAGCGCGATGCCCGCTATGACTACGGCGATGCCATGCCCTGGCTGGTCGCGGAGGTCGATGGACGCGTTGTCGCCTACATCAGCGGGTCGCCGAGGCGCGTGCATGAGGCATGCTGCCTGGACGGCCATCTCCAGGCGCTTGTTCCGCTCGCACGCGCGGCGATGGCGGCGGCCGTCGCGGAGGAGGGCGTCGACAGCATCGCCTGCAACCTGCCCTTCGCGCACCCCTTCGTCGACCAAATGCGCAGCCTCTCTCCCACCCGCATCAGCCATACTCTCGGTGAGGGCATGATGCTGCGCGTCATCCGCCTGCAGCCGCTGTTCGAGAAGCTCCTGGTCGAGTTCAACAGGCGTCTGCAGCACGCGGGACTGGCGGTTGCCCAGCCGCTGACACTCGGCTTCGAGCAGGCCGGCCAACGCGTCACCCTCTGTGTGCACGGGCCGGAGGCGCGTGTGTGCGCGTCAGAGCCGGACTTCACGCTTGACGTAAGTGGGCGGGAGTTCTTCCTGCTGCTCTGCGGCGCGGCGACCATCGACGAACTCGCCGACATCCTGGCGTTGCGGGGAGTGCGCATCCCGGAGCGGTACCACCAGGTGCTTCGGGCGCTGTTCCCGAGACAGGACCCCGTCTTCTACGCCTCAGACCACTTCTGATGCCGGGTGCTGAGCGACGTGGCGGGGATGAGACTCCCACCACGCACCGCCCGACGCGGACCGCTGCGGGCCGAGGCGGGGTTCATTATCGCTGTGACTGTGCGCCGCCCTATTAGCGGCAGAAGCACAGTCTTTCTCTCACCGATTCCTCAAAAGTGCCCAATGGTGGAACTTTGAGGAAATGAGGNNAAATGAGGAAATGAGGAAAACCGACGCGCTCAAGCGCTCACGAGATTCGTAGTTTCCTCAAGCTGCCGCCGGCCCTGCCAAGAACGCGAGCATACATATTACCAGAATGATACTGGACGCCGATGGGCAGCGACGTGCGCCGTGGCCGCTCGGCGGGCGTCCCCGGCCGGCACACGCTTCCTACNNCCCAACCCGCCACCGGATTGCCGCACTCCGCGCTCCTTCGCGATCTTCTCGCCATAGCCGCTTGCCAGGTACGCCGCCAGCGGGTCCGGGGCCAGCCCCATCTCCTCGCGAACCACCATCAAGAGCGGCTCGACATCCGCATGGTAGGCATCCTTGAGCGTCTCCTCGGCGCCGATGATATCGCACTCGGCCTGTGCCGCCGCGAGCCTCTTCCGGTCCACGATCAACGCCTTGGCATAGGTGCGCTGGATGTTGACACAGCTCTGGATCATCCCGGGAATCTTCGGCTTGACGTTGAAGCTCTGGTCGATCATGTAGGCGACCGGGGCCGCGCCGGGCCGGCATTCGGCCTGTACCAACTGGTCGAAGATCAGGAAGTCCTGGTAGGGATTGACCGAGCCGGTGGCCAGATCGTCATCGGCATACTTGGCGTTGTTGAAGTGGAAGCCGCCGAGCATGCCCTCGTCCAGCAGCGTTGCCACGATGTGCTCGATGTTGGTCGCCTGCAGGTGGTGCCCCAGGTCGATGAGCACCTTCGCCCGTTCGCCACACTTCATGCAGAACAGGTACGCCATGCCCCAGTCGGCTATATCGGTATGATAGAAGGCCGGCTCGAAGGGCTTGTATTCGACGAGCATCGTCATCGTCTCGGGCATGGCATCATGCACCATCTTCAGGCACTCAGCGACGCGTCCGCGACGTGCGATGAGGTCATCCTGCCCGGGGTAGTTGGTGCCGTCGGCGAACCAGAGGCTCAGGGAGGCGGAGTTGCACAGTCGGCCGATCTCGACAGACTCGAGCATGTGGTCGACGGCCTTCTGCCTGACGCGGGCATCCGGGTTGGCGATGGTGCCCATCATGCCCTCGGGGTCCTGGAAGCACGTCGGGTTGATCGCGCCGATGTGCACGCCGAGGCTGCTCGCGTAGTCGATCAGCGCCGGGTCGAAGCCCTCGGGGAAGTCCCATGCGACATGCACCGCTACGCCGGGCGCGATGCCGGTGTACTTGTGCACCTGCGCGGCATCGGCGATTTTCTCCTCGGCTGTGATGGCCGCCCCGGCCTGCTGATAGGTGCCGAAGCGCGTCCCGCCGTCGGCATAGCCCCAGGAGGGCGTCTCAATCTGCTGGGCCTTCAGGCGCGCCTTGACGGCCTCGATATCGATGCCGGCCTCTGCCAGTCGCGCCGCGAGAATGTCATACTCAGTCCTGTAATCGCGCATATCAACCATCCTCTGCAATAGAGACACCGGCACATCATGCCGCCGGCTGCCGCGGAAAGAGAGTCTTCGTCCGCGGGGGGTCGCTTTCCTGCCCGGAGGCAGGCGCCGGCAGGCTCTCCGCGAGGCCGCAGTAAAAGGGCCACCCCATCTGATGACGAGGTGGCCCGGTACGCCTGCTCAACGTGCTTATCCGGCGGCCTAGCGCTTTGCCGTCCAGTACCTGGTGTTGGAGGCCACGGAGGTGGCTTCAGTGGCCATCATCCACTTCGAGTGGCCGTCGGCAAAGGTGTAGTTGGAGCCCTCATTGTGGCGGAATGGAGCATTGTAGACCAGCGTGTAGGTGGTCCGGAATGACTCGTTGCGTGGGGCATAGGAGACCGTCTGGTTCAGCGTCTCAGCAACCACGATGGTCTCGGCCGGGTGGCTAACCTCGGACATCGCTCCGGCAGCGGTCGCATCGGTGCCACCCCTGCTGGCCCATCCAAGATAGCTGTAGTTCCAGCCATACGAGTAGGTGCCACTCGAGTAGCTGGGGCAGGTGAACACCTGCCGATTCTTGATGTACGGGCCGATCATACCCTCGTTCGTCCCGGAGGGACACCAGTACAACGAGATGGCGGTCGGCGCCTCATAGCGGTAGTGGGGGTAGCGCTCATCGTAGTCCTGGGCATACATCATGATGCCGATGCCGATCTGCTTGGTGTTGCTGAGGCAGTTGCTCTGCCGCGCCTTCTCTCGCGCCCTGGCAAAGACGGGAAACAGAATCGCGGCGAGAATCGCGATGATGGCGATGACAACCAACAACTCAATCAGAGTGAAACCTCTCTTCATGGCGCGTCTCCTTGCACTGATATGGTTGTCCGCGGGCAGGAGTTGCCGGCGGTTGCAGCCGGGGCTGAGTGCATCAATCGGGAGGAGAATGGCGTGGGGGGATTTGCGATGCGGCCTGCAGACCCCGGGAGGGCCATGACGCGTTCGCGCAGCGCCGGCCTTCGCTCCGGATGTCGCGGTCCCTGATTCGTCGACCCCACGACTCCAGCCACCCAATCTGCGACACTTGCCCGCCCCCGGATGGGAGCGTGCTCCTACTGTAGTACATGACGTGGTAGGTGTCAATTGGTTCGCTCAGAGCGGCGCACCCGGGCGACTCCGCGTGCCGTGGGTTCCCCCTATCGCTCCCCGGCCTGCGGCAGCGTCAACTCCAGCGATCCGGTCGAGCGGATGCTGCATGAGTGCTCGTTGGTCAGGATCACCTCGACGGCATGGGGGATGATGAACTCGGCGCCCTCCTCGAAGTCATACACATATCCGCCGGCGTAGTTGTTCGCATCCACATAGCCCCGGATGAATGAGACATCGCCCAGGCACACCTTGCTGAGCCCGCCGTCGAGCTCGACACTCTCGATCGTGTAGCAGGCATTGCGCTGCCGGTCGTTGTCGATGATCATCTGCGCGCCGACGAGCGTCCCATCCGTCGGCAGCNNCTCTACCCAGACGTAGCCTTTGCCTTCCATGTCTCTGTCCATCCGCGCGATGGTCCCGCTGTGGCCGGGAGCATCCAATTCAATGCCGAAGTCGCCAAGGCGAAGCATCGTACCCCGGCACAGGTTGGCTTTGACCACCTGCCCTCCGCGCACGCGCAGCCACCCGATGCCGCCGGCGAAGGCCAGCCCGTCCGCCGCCTGGTGGACCTCCGTGTCGCTGTCGCCCGCCACCAGGTAGTCGACTGTGTCGTCGGCCAGCGTGACCTTCACCGCCACCGCGGACTCCGCGTCCGGGCCGCTGACCGGAAGGCGCTCGACGTTCCTGATGGCGGGAGTGGTGGTGTAGGGCTCGATGATGCCGGCAAAGGTGCTGTGGAGTGTTTCGCCTGCACGGTGCGCGAGCAGATAGCGCAGTGTCTTCGGGTTGCCCGGTTTGTTCTGGGGCGGCTCACCGTCTGCGAGGGCCACATCCTGCAACTGCGCGAGGTTGTGATAACGCAGGTGGATGTCATCTGTTTCCGTGACGCCACGCCACCCGGCCTGGGCCTTCCAGTCGACGCGGAAAGCCTCCTGAGGTGAGGTGTCGCGCTCGACGTCGCGCAGCCATGAGTAGCCGTACTTCGGGCCGCGGGGCGTCTGCTCAGCGAATGGGACCTCGGGGCCGAAGTAAGTCCCCGTCGCCTGCCTGGTGAGCTCGAGCCCCTCCGACACGACATCGCCGGGGGGGCCGTGAAGCACATACAGATGGTCGTTCCCGCCGCTGACACGGAAAACGTCGAGTGCGTACGCCTGGCCCTCCGCGATCTTGACGAAGGCCATGGTCCGCTGGTACTTCTCGACGTCGGCGTAGACCTCCCTGCTGTCGACGCGCACGGCGCCGAAGTCGTCAAACTGGCAGAAAAGCTCCGGGTGGCCGACCCAGTTGGTGCTTTGCGGCACCTCGTTGACGATGACGGTGTTGTGCGAGATGGTGTTGTTGGTGAAGTACTCACGTTTGGGCCAACGCGTGGCGAACTCGGGGTATCCGAGGTCCGGCAGCATGCAGAGGCCCTTGTAGTAGATGTCGAAGTTGAGCCGGTCCAGATGGCCGTGTCCGCCGTTGCGGCCGTAGTACATCCAGAGGCCGGTTGCCGGCTTTCCCCACCCGAACTCGACCGATGCGAGGCCGTACCCGGCCATGTTGTGGCCACCCTCGAACGGGTTCATCTCGACGGAGGCGGCGATCTGCTCCACCTCGCGGGCGATCCAGTCGGGGTCGGCGCTGTAGATGTCGCGGCCCAGGCCCTCGGCGCTCTGGCCGTTGGCGTAGTAGGCGGCCAGGGCGATTTCAGGCCGTTTGAGGTACTTGTAGCCGCGCGCGATGAAGGCCGGGCCGGCCGCCACGCGCCCGCCGACCGCGCCCGTCGACCCGGTGTCACCGATGTTGGGCGTCGAGTAGCCCTGCACCACGACCTCCCAGCCGGCGGTAAAGGTCCTGGCGAAGGAGGGGAAGTCGCGGTAGATATCGTTCCTGGTGTAGCCCTCGTAGTCGGCAATCCAGTCCGCGAGCGTACCGATATTGGCGCCCCAGCCGAGGGCGTAGCCGGGTGCGGCCTCCGCGCCGACGCCGTCGCGGTCGATGCTGCCGACGATCACGCCCGGGATCGCGCCGCCGTCGGGGGCAAACACCCAGTCCAGCCACTGCTCGGTCTCCGGATCCTGATCCAGCGCCATGGCGCACGCGGCGATAGCTCGCTGGTGCATGCCCTGGTTGCCCCGCGCGGCCCCCTCGATGACGGCCTTCGCACCCTCACGGAGGATGCCGTCATCGATATGCTGCACCAGCAGTTCGCGGGTACCCTTCTCACCAATCTCGAACCTGGCGGCCTTCTGCGCCAGGAACGCGTACAGCTCCGGGACCTCCCTGGTCCCCGAGAGCAACATATCCGCGGAGCGAGCGAAGCCAGTGACGACGCCGGTCTCCCAGCTGTTGCCCTCGACCTTGCCGTTGCCGCCGCCGGAGTGGTAGTAGTTCATCTTCTGGTATGGCCTGATATCGTACTCCGGGTAGACGTCGGCAATGCGGTCGAGCAGCAGCAACCCCTTGTGCGCATACTGCTGCTCCCCCGTGTAGACATACGCGGTTGCCAGCGCGCTCAAAGCGTTGCGGATGAACCCCCACAGCTTCCAGTTGTAGTAGGCGATGAAGAGGAAGCGATTGCCGTCCTCATCAAAGTAGCCGTAGCCGTCATCGACGCCATACTTGTGCAGCGCGTCGGCCGGGTCGGGGTGCTCCTCGTTGAACAGCAGGCTGCGGTCGGCCTTCTCCGGGTCGAACACCCCCCGTTCGTCGATTCCGCTCTGGTAGTACTTGGCGAAGTCGTTCTTCGGGAAGACCTCTTTGCATGAGGGACACGAGAGCTTCCACGGCTTGCCGAGGATGTCGGGGCTGTACGGGTAGTTGCCATGCACGTCGATCTTGTTCCTGCAGACGGGGCAGCCGGGGCGCACGCGCGTGCCGTCAACGACATTCATGCTGACATCGATCGCCCGCGGGAGCTTCTGCCCCGGAACGAGCTGCCAGATGAACTCGTCATCGAGCTTGACGTACGTCTGCGCCGCCGCCACGGCACGGTCGCGCTCCGCCCGTGCCCAGTCATAGGTCTCGCAGTTGGTGCGGAGGTTCGCGATGCGCTCCTGCGTATACCACCCGCCGTGATCGCGGACGGCGTGCGCCGGCGTACCGCTACTCAGCCACACAAGCAGGACGCCGATGATGATAGATGCCGGTACCGGGAGCTGATGGAGCATGAAACGCGCCTGACTCATTGGCTTGCCACCTCGATCACTGATGCCCGCCTGAAGGCCGCTATGGCGCCGCGGGCGCCCTTCCGCCTCGCGGGCTTCCTGAACCGTTGCAGACGTCTGCCCGCGACCCGGGCCGCGGACAGCGCACACCGTTGACTTCGCCGCCGGACGGCCTCGCCCTCCCTGTTGCGGCCGTTCTCCGTCCGCTGGCGGGTGATCTGACCACGCGCACAGGCCATATCGCCGGACGCTCCATGCCCCCGCCCATAGCGCGGCGCCGGTGAATGCGAACTCCATTTGCCCCTTTCCCGCCTTTGGGCTACCATAGCGGATACTTGATGCCGACCTTTGCACCGGACACCAGACCAGCTACAGGGGGATACGATTTACCGAGAACCAGGACATCTATGACCTGCTCACCATCGGCGCCGGACCTGCCGGCTGCACCGCAGCGCTCTATGCCGTGCGGGCCGGGCTGAAGGCCGCGATGGTCAGCCCGACCGAACTCTCCGGGATGATGGCCACCGCGCCGCTCGTGGCCAACTTCCCGGCCCAGATCGAGCCCACGCCCGGCAAGCAGATACTCGCGATGATCCGCGACCAGGCGCTTGCGGCCGGGGCCGAGCATCTGCTCGAGCCCGCGGAGGCCGTCGAGTTCTCAAACGGCAGCCCCTTCGAGGTCTACACCGGCGGCGGCACGCGCATCGCCAGAACGATCCTGGTCGCGACCGGGGCGATGGCGCCCTCCGACCCGCTCCCCGGCGAGAAGGAGTTTGCCGGCCTCGGGGTCAACTACTGCACCGCCTGTGACGGCCCGTTCTACCAGGGCCTTGATGTGCTGGTGGTCGGGCAGGATGCGGAGGCCGCCCGCGAGGCGCTCACGCTCTCACAGATATGCAGGAGCGTAGCGCTGGTCGCGAAGGCGAAGGACCTCAGCTTCGCCGACGACCTGGCCGAGCAGGTGCAGGCAGCGGACAACATAGCAGTCCATCTGGGCATGAGCATCAAGGAGATCGTCGGGGAGGATGCCGTGACGGGGGCGCGCTTCGCCGGCCCCGGCGGCGAAGAGCATGTGCTCAACGCCGACGGCGTGTTCCTCTATGTGCGCGGCCGCGCGCCGGCGACTGGATTCCTGCACGGGACCCTGCAGACCGACGACGAGGGCTTCATCATCACCGATGAAAGCATGCAGACGAGCGTCCCGGGCGTCTATGCCGCGGGGGATGTGCGCAGCAAGCAGATACGGCAGATGGTCGTCGCGGCGGCGGAGGGCTGCATCGCGGCTCTGATGGCCGAGCGGTTCATCACCGGCCGCGGCAAGGTGAGATCGGACAGGGGGAGGTAGGGGCCTGCCTCACCCCCCGACCCCTCTCCGAGTCTCGCAAGCGAGCCTTCAGGCCGGAGAGGGGGCCAACGACCAAGCGCCAACGGCGTCGCTACGCGGGCATTCCGGACGATGGGGAGGCCGATATGACTCCCCCTCTCCGGCCACGGCCGGGGGGTGAGGCCCGGGAAGGCGCGCTACTGCCCATGCACAGCACCCAGGAGTGATACAGATGGATATCAAGCAGGAAGTTCTACAGAAGGCTCAGAGCGCATTCGCCGCAGCGGCGGCGTTGCGTGTTGCACCCGATGAGCAGCGTAATGCAGCGCTGCTCGCCATGGCTGCGAAGATCCGCGCATCCGTCGATGAGATCAAAGCCGCCAACCAGCTGGACATGAAGGCCGGCGCTGAGATGGGCCTGAGTTCCGCCATGCTCGATCGGCTCAAACTGACCGACTCGCGCATCGAGGACATGGCCGTCGGGCTGGACCAGGTCGCCGAGTTCGACGACCCCATCGGTGAGGTGCTCTCCGAGACCGTCCGGCCCAATGGGCTCAATATACAGCGGATCAGCGTGCCCATCGGCGTCATCGGCATCGTGTATGAGTCGCGGCCGAATGTGACCGTCGATTCGGCAGGCCTCTGCATCAAGTCAGGCAACGCCTCGCTTCTGCGCGGCGGCAAGGAGGCAGTGAACTCGAACATCTGCCTCGCGAAGATGTTCGCCGCCGCATGCGCGGAGGCTGGGCTGCCGCAGGGCTGTGTCGAAATCATCGAGTCCACGGATCGGCAGGGCGTGCAGGAGATGATCAGGATGGACGAGTACGTCAGCCTGATCGTCCCGCGCGGCGGCCACGGGCTGATCCGCACCGTCGTCGAGAACGCCTCGGTGCCGGTGCTCAAGCATGATCGCGGCCTGTGCAACATCTACGTGGATGCCTCCTGCGACATCCAGCGGGCCGTCCCATGCATCAACAACGCCAAGACGCAGCGGCCCGGCACGTGCAACGCCGTCGAGAACCTCTGGGTGCATAAGGACAACATCGCGGCGCTGAAGGCCATCGTCTCGGACCTGCAGGCCTCCGGGGTCGAGGTGCGCGGCACCGAGGCGGTGTGTGCGGTCTGCGAGGGCGTCAACCCGGCCACCGAGGAAGACTTCGACACTGAGTACCTCGATATGATCATCAGCGTCGATATTGTCGACTCGGCGGAGGATGCCATCGCCAACATCCAGAAGTACAGCTCGGGGCACTCGGAGGCGGTATTCACCGACGATGCGGCCGTGGCGCGCAAGTTCCTTTCCGAGATCGACTCGGCCTGTCTGTATCATAATGCGTCGACACGGTTCACCGACGGCGGGCAGTTCGGGATGGGCGCGGAGATCGGCATCTCGACCAACAGGCTGCATGCACGCGGGCCCGTCGGCATCCGCGAATTGACGACATACAAGTACATAGGGGTTGGAGACTACCTCTCCAGGAAGTAGGGCATGGACAACGGACAGGTGACAGAGCGCTCGCAGCTTCCCGGCTGCAAGCGCATTGTAGTGAAGATCGGCACCCGGCTCATCACCGGGGATGCAACGGGTCTGAACACGACCTTCTTAGACAGCGTGGCCCAGCAGTTGGCGGAGTTGCGGGAGGATGGACACGAGTTCATCATCGTTACCTCCGGCGCGGTATTCCTGGGCCGGAAGCTGCTTGCTTTGCGCAAATCCGAGGATAGCACATCACTGCGCCAGGCGGCCGCGGCGGCCGGCCAGCCGGCCCTGATGCGCCACTGGTCGGAGGCGCTCTCGGCTCGCGGACTCAAGTGCGGGCAGATGCTGCTCACCCGTGATGACATGCGCGACCGCAGCCGCTATATCTACCTCCGCAACACGCTCGAGACGCTGCTGGACAAGAGCGTCATCCCCGTCATCAACGAGAATGACAGCGTCTCGATCGAGGGCATCACCTTCGAGGAGAATGATCGGCTGGCGGCAATGGTAGCGGCGACGGCGCGGGCGAACCTTGCGGTGTTCCTCTCTGATCTGGATGGCCTCTACACCGCCGACCCCCGCGTGGACTGCGACGCGCGGCAGATCTGCAGGGTTGAGCCGGATCAGGACCACAGCGCGGCGGCACGGGGCGCAGGGGGGCCGGAGTCACGCGGCGGAATGACTGCCAAGCTCGCCGCCGCGAAGATGCTTGCCGATTGCGGCATCCCGGCGGTGATGGCCAGCGGCTACACGGACCGTGTGATCCTCCGCATCGTCGACGGCGAACAACTCGGCACCTTCTTCGTGCCCGGCAGGCCGGTCCAGGGGCGCAAGCTCTGGATCGCGACGGCAATCCACCCGATGGGCTCGCTGATTGTGGACAAGGGCGCCGTCCGCGCGCTGCGCAATCCCGACGGGGCGAGTCTGCTGCCCATCGGCATCGTGCGCGTAGTCGGGCGGTTCAACGCGGGCGACCTGGTCTCCGTCGTGGGGCCCGACGGCGACGAGATAGCGCGCGGCCTGAGCAACTACCCCTCCGAGGAGGTCGCGCTCATCAGCGGCCACCATACCCGCGAGATTCCCGATGTTCTCGGCCATATCGGCGACGACGAAGTCGTGCACCGGGACAACATGGTGCTGGTGACCGGGGACTGAAGGAAGGGGAGCAACGTCTGGGGTCGCTACAGGCTGGGACCGATGCGCGGGTCTGCCTCACGACAGGCAAGGAGGGCGTCATGGAGCCGACGATAGCCGCCCGAGAGGCGTTCACCGTGATGGGCGTACAGGTGCGCTGCACACCCGCCACCGCGGACTTCCACGACATCTGGGAGAACCAGTACATGCCCCGCGATGCCGAGGTGAAGGCCTGTAGCATTGACGGCGCCTACTACGGTGTGTGCTTCTGCACCGGGAATGAAGGGGCTGTCGACTACCTCGCGGGCATGGCGGTGGCGGATCGCACCACCACCCCGGAGGGCCTGGTGGTGCGCGTGGTGCCCGCGGCGACCGAAGCCGTCTTCGAGTGCACCCTGGCGACCATCAGCCAGACCTATAGCTTCATCCACGGTCAGTGGCTGCCGGCCTCGCAGTACGAGCTGGACGAAGCCGCCCCCGACTACGAGCACTACCCGCCGGCCACGCCGTCCGGCGAGCAGCCGGTGTTCATCCACATCCCCGTGAAAGCGAAGGCCTGAGGCGACGTGCGCGCGGGCTCGACGACGCCTGACGTTGTGCCATGTGAGGGCGCCACGCGCGAATCGCCTGCGCACGGCCGGGGTCACACCGCCGAAGGGCGTCCCCTACTTCTCCCCCTCGTACCCCCACATCTCGTGGACGCGCTTCATCACCTGCGCCATGTCGTAGCGGTCCTGCAGGTGCGGTTTGGCCGAGTGCGTCTGGTTGGCGGGGCTGTTCGGGTCTGTCAGCGGCGTATAGATCTCCGGCCGGCGGGCCAGGAACAGCCGTCCGCCGAGGTCAGAGATGCTCAGGTCCTGAACGAACTTGTCATACCGGTATGCGCTCACATCCACATCGGCAAAGCACATCCCGTCCATGTCATAGCCGCAGTCGGCGACGATCTGCCCGGCGCGGTTGGCGATGCCGGAGCGGCCCGGCCAGAACTGCCGCGGATATGTTGATATCGCTACCACCACGGAGTGATCGGCGGCGCGGCACTTGAGCGTCGCCTCTCCCCCGTCCTCGCTCCAGCCGTAGGCCATTGTCGGCACGCAGATCATGTCCGCGCCCTGCGCGGCGATGCATGCGGCGGCCTCGGGGAAGATCCAGTCGTAGCACACGAGCATCCCGACGCGGCCGAAGTCGGTGTCGAAGACGGGGAAGGTGTCGCCGGCCGTGACCCCGGCGGCCTCGATGAGCGGCAGATGGGTCTTGTGGTACTTGCCGACGATGCCGCCATCCCGGCCGATGAGCACGGCCGTGTTGTAGATGTGCTCGCCATCCTTCTCCATCAGCCCGGCGACGATGTACATGCCGAACTCCCGTGCGACGGCGCCGAACGCATCGGTGGTCGGGCCGGGAATGGTCTCGGCGACCGCCTGCTGGACCTCGGGCCTGTCGCCGCAGAAGAGCCAGCTCGAGACGCCCTGGGTATCCTCGGTGAGCAGCACCAGGTCGCAACCACTCTCGCCGGCCCTGCGCAGGCGCTGTGTGAAGTGGGCGATGTTGGGCTCGATGGTCAGTTCGCGCACTTTCCGGGCATTGAACTGCTCCGAGTACGGATTCAGCTCCGGGTCGTCTCTCGGGCTTTCCGGTTTGATGGGCACGGTCTGCACAACGCCGATGCGGGTGAGCTTGCTCATGGTGATACTCCGTTGGGGGGTGATGAGGTATCCGGGGTGGACATCCGGCTCTCCAGCGGTCCCGCGGCCACGGTCGGGCCCACCGCCGCCGGTCGGTGNNGGTGGAGGGGCCGCATAGACCGTCAGACCGTGGTGTCTGCGGGCTGACGGACTATCCGGCCCGCGCCGTTTCCGACGGCCCTCTCGTAGCTACTCGGGCATCCCGCAGACGGTGTGCCTAACGACGGGCCGGATAGGTCGGAAACGACGCTGACGCGCCGTTTCTGACCTATGCGGCCCCTCCAATACGGCGCTCCCAGTCGGTTGCTGTTCTGGGGGTGCGACCAGACGCTCCTCTGATTGGGGCTTGCGAACCGTGGCGTCTTCTGGCGCATGTGTGCGTGCCACGCGGCCCGCGCTCACACCACCGCCGCCATCAGTGCCATGGCTTCATCAGCGTAGCCCTTTGCCTCGTGCATGGTGTCGGCTTCGGCGATGACGCGCACGATCGGCTCGGTGTTGCTGGGGCGGGCGTGAAGCCACGCGCCGTTGTCGTAGAGGACCTTCACGCCCTCGGTGAGATCGAGGGTCTGATCCGCGCATGCCTCACGCAGCGCCAGCAATGCCGGCTGCACGCGGGCGGCCGGGCATTCCATCTTCGTCTTGTAGATTTCGGAGGGCGGGAAGTCGGCGGCCCACTCGCTGACGGCGCCGCCGCGGCGCGCAAGCCCCGCGAGCACCAGCGCCATCGCCGAGAAGCTGTCCCGGCAGTATTGCACCGGTCCGTAGATGACTCCGCCGTTGCCCTCCCCGCCGATCTGGGCGCCGTGTACCTGCATCTGCACGATGACGTTGATTTCGCCGACCCTGGACCGGCATACGGTCTTTCCGTGTCGGCGCGCAACCTCATCGATCATCCGCGAGGTCGAGAGGTTGGTCACCAGCGGGCCCTCGATGCGGTCTGCGACTGCGTCGCAGGCGAAGGCGAGCGTGAACTCCTCGCCCACCACCGTGCCCTGCTCCGAGACGATCGCCAGCCGGTCGGCATCGGCATCCTGGGCAAAGCCGATGTCGGCGCCGTGCTCGGCGACGGCCGCCTCGAGCTGCCCCAGGTTCGCCGGAATCGGCTCGGGATCATGCGGGAAGAGGCCGTTGGGCTCATCGTTGATGGCGATGACTTCGCAGCCGAGCGTCTGCAGGAACCTGCGCGAGATCATCGACCCGGCGCCGTTGACGCAGTCAATGACGACCTTCGGCGCGATGGCGGCTATCGCATCCACGTCCGCGTGCGCCAGCACGGCGTCGATATGCCGCTGCAGCGCGCCGGTATCCTCCTGCACCGAGCCGATCTGGTGGCCCGGGACGAGGCTGAAGTTGCCCTGGTAGTAGACGCTGAGTAGCTCCTCGGCCTGGTGTGGGTGGAGGATGATGCCGTCGCCGCGGATGAACTTGAGCGCATTCCACTGCTGGGGATTGTGGCTGGCGGTGATGGCGATACCGCCGGCGGCGCCGGCCTCGCGCGTCGTCATCTGCACGGTCGGCACGGGGGCGATACCCACATCGGCAATGTCGCAGCCGGTCGCCAGCAGCCCGCCGATCATGGCTTTCTGGACCATCTCGCCGGAGGGCCTTGTGTCGCGCCCGATGACGACGGTACCTCCCTCGAGGTAGGTCCCGAAGGCCTGTGCAAAGCCGATGAGGAGCTGCGGCGTCAGTGAATCACCGACAACGCCGCGCACCCCGGATATCCCTGTCTTCAGCGTGCGGAGTACGGGCACGGTTCCACCTACATGAGCTGTCTGACTTCGTTGAGGTACCCGCGCGCGAGAGCGTCGGCCGCGTCGTGCGCCCGCGCCTCGGCGATGACACGAATGATCGGCTCGGTTGCCGATACGCGCACGTGGACCCACTGGTCCTGGTTCGAGTACTTCACCCCGTCCTGGAGGTCCTCGGAGGTGGCCCATGCGGGGATTCCGCGTGCGCGCAGACGCTCGAGCGCCGTATATGAACTCGCGACAGGGCAGGCTACCTGCATCTTGACCATCGCGTAGGCCGGCAGTTGGTCGGTCAGTTGGCGCAGTGACTGCCCGCTCTGAGCCATGAGTTCGAGTATGTGCCCCATCGCCGCCAGCGAGTCGTGGGCATAGTTGATGCGCGGGAAGACCACGCCGCCGCTGCCCTCCCCGGCGATCGCTGCCCCGTGGTTGGCGGCCGCCTCGGCGATGTAGGCCTGGCCGATGGCGGTGTGGATGACCTCGCGTCCGTGGCGGGCGGCGACATCGTCCAGCGCCCTGGTCGTGCACAGGTTGGTGACTACAGGGCCTTTGTCGCCACGCCGCAGCACGGCCTCCGCGGCCAGGCAGACCGTCGCCTCCTCGCCGGGTGTCGAGCCGTCGTCGCAGACGACGCCCAGCCTGTCACCGTCGGCATCGAAGGCGAAGCCGACGTCGGCGCCGGCGGCGGCCGTCAGCGCCCGGAGCTGGGCCAGATTGTGGGCATTGGGCTCCGGCGGGTGCGGGAAGGGAGCGCCGATCTCGGTATTGAGGGCCACAACGTCGAGCCCCAGCAGTTCGAGCAGCACCGGCGCGGAGCGGGAGGTGGCGCCGTTGGCACAGTCGATTGCCACGCGCAGCCCTGTGCGGGCGATAGCGTCACAATCAAGCTGAGCGCGGATTGCGTCAATATGGCGGCGCTTGGCCTGCGAATCGGCTGTGACGGGGTGGAGTTGGTCCCAGGTCGCCTTGGTGAACTCGCCCTGGTGGTAGATGTCGAGCAGCTCCGAGGCCTGGGCCGGGTTGAGGAACATCCCGTCGGAGCGAACGGATTTGAGCGCGTTCCAGCCCTCCGGGTTGTGCCCCGCGGTCACGGCCAGCCCGCCGGAAGCGTCGGAATCGCGGACCGCGAGCTGCAGCGCAGCCGTCGGGCAGATGCCGAGGTCAACGACCTCGCAGCCCGTCCCGATGAGGCCTGTGAGGACGCAACTGGCGACCATCTCGCCGGACTTGCGGGTGTCGCGCGAGACCAGCACCTTTCCACCCTCGACATACGTGCCCAGCGCCTGGCTGTAGCGAACGATCAGGTCGGGCGTCAGGGTCTCGCCGACGATTCCGCGTACACCGCCGATTGTGATCCTCAGTGAACTCATGGTCGGGTATCGTGGAACTGGAGTAGGCGTCAAAGACGCCGTCCGAAGTCCGGCTCTGTGGGGTCGGAGGCGGCCTCGAGGCTACCGCGCCGCGCCGTCGAGTTGAGGACAACTGCCGTCGAGCTGCTCAGAGCTGCCGTCCAGCTGCTCACAGCTGCCGTCTAGCTGCGGGCAGGTGTCGCTGTGGGCTCTCGCGCCGGGGCTGACGCTCACAATGTAGGCCTCGCCGCCGGCGGCACGGATCGCCTCCCGCACCTCCTGCTGCTTGCCGGGTGCGTAAGCGAACATGCACCCGCCGCCGCCGGAGCCGTTGAGCTTGCCGCCCAGGGCGCCGGCGTCCATCGCCGCGTCAATGAGTTCGTCAAGCTTCGGGTGTGACACGCCGATGCCGTCGCGGAGCTGCTCCTGGTGCCTGTAGAGCAGTTCACCCAGGCGTGCGCGATCGGGGCTCTCGGAGGAGAGTACCTGCCTGGCCTGCCCGCAGATGTCGCGGTTGATCATGTTGGCACGCACACGACGGGCGACGTTGGGCTCCATGGCTGCGAGGTGCGGCTCGGCCTGCTGCAGCTGAGTTGTACGCAGGTCGAAGCCCGGTATGCGCTCCTCGAGCGTCTGGATGCCGCGGGTCGTCGCCTGTCTGGACTCGAGCAGAATGGCATTGTTGTCCTTGTGGACACCGGTATTGCCAAGCACAAAGCCATCGAGCACGGCGGGCAGGCGCTCGACGGTGATGGGGTCGGCGCAGTCGATGTAGAGGAGGCCCCCCATCGCGGATGCGTAGTGGTCCATCATGCCGCCGGGGGCATTGAACTCCGGCACCTCGGCCTGGTAGGCCAGCCGGGCGATGGTCGCCGCGTCGTGTGCGGAATGGCCGTTCTGCGTCGCCAGCAGGAACTGCACCCAACTGACAACCAGGGCGGAGGAGGATGAGGTGCCGGCGTTGATAGGTATCTCGCCCTCGATGATGCAGTCATAGCCCGTGGAGATGTCGATGCCATGGCGTCGAACCACGTTGGTGGCAGCCCGGATGAAGTCCAGATCGCAGCGGTAGGGGATCTCCGCGAAGGCGTCGAACTCGTCGCTGTCGTCGACATCAGGCATGGAGATGCAGAACCGGGTGTCGGTCCGCGGACTCCCGGATACAGTGATGTACAGGTCGATTGGACAGGCGATAACGGCAAGATGCAAGAAGTCTTGATGCTCGCCGAACAGGCAGATGCGTCCGGGCGCCTTGGCGATGGTCTTCCCTGGCACTCTGTTTCCTCCACACTCCCGATTTGCTTGGAAATGAGTCTAAGTCCCCCGGCAAGATGCTGTCAAGCCGTGATATAATGGTAGGCACTTTCATCCCCGGCAGGGCGACGACCCGCGGGCCGGCCACATCGGAGCAGCGCCACAGAATGGACAGAGACAGCAACATCATTCGTATCATGGGGGCCCGCGAGCACAATCTCAAAGGCGTTACCCTCGACCTTCCCCGAGAGAGCCTGGTGGTCTTCTGCGGGGTCAGCGGCTCGGGCAAGTCGTCGCTGGCCTTCGACACCATCTTCGCCGAGGGCCGCAGGCGCTATGTCGAGTCGCTCTCGCCCTTCGCGCGCTATGTGCTCGGCGAGTTGGCCCGCCCGGCGGTCGACCACATCGAGGGCCTCTCCCCAGCCATCGCCATCGACCACATGTCGTCGATGGCCAACCCCCGCTCAACGGTGGCCACGGCGACGGACATCTACGACTTCCTCAGAGTGCTGTTCGCCCGCGTCGGGCAGCCACACTGCCCCGACTGCGGCACACCGGTGCAGGCGATGACGGTCCAGAATATCGTCGATACGCTCATGGCACTCGGGGAGGATACGCGCCTGCAGGTGCTGGCCCCCGTTGAGCCGGAGGACGATGACTGGCACGGGGTACTCCGTGACGCGCGCAGGGCTGGCTTCGCCAGGGTGCGCATCGACGGCGAGACCCGCGAACTGGCTGAGAAGATCAACGTCGACGTCCCCCCGCGGTCGATGCAAATCGTCGTCGACAGGCTGGCGATCAAGGAGGGCATCGAGTCGCGTCTGACCGACTCGATAGAGACCGCGCTCGCCCACGGTGACGATGTCGTCATCGTCGATGTTGTCGACAGCGGAGACCTTGCGTTCAGCACGCGGTACGCATGCCCGACCTGCGACAACACCGTCCGCCCGCTCAGCCCGGCGATGTTCTCTTTCAACAGCCCCCACGGTACCTGCCCGGCGTGCAAGGGTATCGGCGTCGTCAAGCAGGTCGACGCGGCGCTGTTGATCGCCGATCCGAGCAAGTCGATTGCCGACGGTGCGCTTCGTCCCTACGGCGAGCTTGACCCCGCCGATGAGAGCCAGGTGCTGTACTCGGTCGCCCGACACTATGGCTTCGACCTGCGAACGCCCTGGCGGAAGCTCGATCCGGCCATCAGGGAAGTGATCCTGCACGGCTCGGGTGAGGAGAAGATCGAGTTTTCGCACCGCCGCGCCAACGGAGGTTCGACGACCTACTCGGAGCCCTTCGAGGGGCTCGTGAAGACCATTCAGAGCCGCTATGACAAGTCCAACTCCGGGTCGCGGCGCAGCTACTACGAGGTGTTCGTGGGTGACGTCGTCTGCCCCGAGTGCGGGGGGTTCCGCCTCAACCGAGATGCCCTCGCCGTGCGCGTGAGCGGCGCGAGCATCGCCGAGGTCGTCTCGATGACCGTCGAGCATGCCGCGGAGTTCTTCGCGACGCTTTCCCTGTCAGGGACCGACAGCGTCATCGCCGCGGAGTTGGTCCACCAGATCAACCAGCGCCTGGCGTTCCTGATCAAGGTTGGTGTCGGTTACCTCACACTCGAGCGCGGCGCGCCGACGCTCTCCCGCGGCGAAGCGCAGCGTATACGTCTCGCGACGCAGATCGGCTCGCGGCTG
>DPJP01000232.1:0-11023 GCA_003542955.1 Armatimonadota bacterium | reverse complement strand
GTCATGTATATCCTGGACGAACCCAGCGCCGGGCTACACCAGCGCGATCATGCCGAGCTGCTCGAGACGCTCTTCGAACTCAGGGACCTCGGCAACAGCGTCATTGTTGTCGAGCATGACGCCGAGACGATCCGCCGCGCCGACCATGTCGTCGAGTTCGGCCCCGGAGCGGGCGTCGAGGGCGGCGAGGTCATCTACCAGGGCGATCTCGCCGGGATGCTCGAGGACAAGCGCTCTCTGACCGGCGCGTATCTCTCCGGCCGCAGGAGCATCGTGACGCCGCCGGCAAGGCGGCAGTCAAACGGGAAGAGCATCCGCATCATCGGCGCAACGGAGCACAACCTGCGCGATGTCGATGTCGAGATACCGCTGGGACTTTTCGTCTGCGTGACGGGCGTATCCGGCTCGGGCAAGAGCACTCTGGTGCATGATATCCTCTACCGCGCGCTGCGGCGCGATCTGCACCGGTCCAAGGACCGGCCCGGCGCGCATCGGGCCATCGAGGGCCTCGACGGCGTGGACAAGGTCATCCACATCGACCAGCGCCCCATCGGCCGGACGCCCAGGTCGAATGCGGCCACCTATACCGAACTGTTCGACATCATCCGCGACCTGATGGCCCAGACGCCCGACGCCCAGATGCGGGGCTACGGCCCATCCCGCTTCAGCTTCAACACCGGCAGCGGACGCTGCCCCGTCTGCGAGGGCAAGGGCACGCTGCAGGTGGAGATGGACTTTCTGCCCGATGTGCACGTAACGTGTGAGGAATGCGGCGGAAAGCGCTACAATCGCGAGACGCTGCAGGTCTACTACAAGGGCAAGACGATAGCCGACATGCTCGAGTTGACGGTGGCGGAGGCACGGGAGCTGTTCGCGAATCATTACAAGGCGGCGCGGGTGCTCGATACGCTCTGCGAGGTCGGCCTGGACTACATCAGGCTCGGTCAGCCCGCGACGACACTCTCCGCGGGCGAGGCCCAGCGCGTCAAGCTCTCGCGCGAACTCGCCCGCCCCGGCAACGGCTCGACACTCTACATACTCGATGAGCCGACGACGGGGCTGCACTTCGCCGACATCGACAAGCTGCTGGATATCATCAACCGTCTCGTCGANNCCGTGCTGGCGGGGGTCTTCCGCAGCCTGGTCGCGCGCGGGTGCTCGCTCGTCGTCATCGAGCACAACCTCGATGTCATCAAGACGGCCGACTGGGTCATCGACATCGGGCCGGAGGGCGGAGACCGCGGCGGAGAGGTCGTCGCGGTCGGCACGCCGGAGCAGATTGCCCGTATCGACCGCTCACACACCGGGCGTTTCCTCCGGAGCGTCCTCGAGGGCTCATAACAGCGCCGTACAGGACCACGGCCATGAAGTGCAGCCTGCTGATCCCGAGCTACAGGCGCGGCCCCGCGTTGCGGGACTGCCTCGACGGCGTCGTCGCCAACACGCGGCTGCCCGACGAGGTCGTCATCGTGCTGCGGGATACGGATGAAGAGAGCCACGCCATCGTGCAGGAGTGGCTCGCGCACAGCGACCACGCCGGGCTGTTCAGGGTTGTCGATGTGACACCGCGGGGGCAGATCGCCGCCATCAACCGCGGCCTGGAAGCCGTCACCGGCGATATAGTCGTGCTCACCGATGATGACGCCGTGCCGCGCGCGGACTGGCTCGAGCGCCTGCTGTCACACTATGCCGATCCGGAGGTCGGCGGCGTCGGCGGGCGCGACGTCGTCCACCACGGAGAGACCGTGTACCAGTGCACCGCACACTGCGCAGGGCGGCTGACCTGGTACGGCAAGCTCATCGGCAACCACCACTGCGACTACCCGGCCGGTGTGACGCAGGTCGATCACCTCAAGGGCGTCAACATGTCGTTCAGACGCGAGCTGGTTAAGCCCTTCGAGACACGCATCTGGGGCCCGCACTTCAACGATACGGACCAGTCGCTGTCTGTCGCCGGGCAGGGGTACCGGCTCATCTACGACCCCGGCGCCATCGTCGATCACTACCCCGCCGACCGGCCCGACAGCTCTGCCGGCCGCAACATGGCCGACCCCAGACAGGTCTATCTCGATGCCCATGACCACTGCTACCTGCTCATGAAGCACCTGCCGGCCCGGCGTCGCCTCATCTGGCTGCCCTACCTGCTCCTGGTCGGCAGCAAGCGATGCCCGGGGCTTCTCATCTTCATCCTGGAGGCGCTCACATTCCGGGCCGAGGCGCCCGGGCGCTTCGGCGCCGTAATCGCGGGCACGATCGCCGCGCTGACCCGCAGACAGAAGCCGGAGGGCCTATGAGAATCGCGACCGTCATCGAGAAGGTCGATATGCGCGGGGGCCAGAACCGCGTCATCGCGGAACTCTCGCACCGGCTGGCCGACCGCCACGAGGTGCACATCTTCTGCTTCGAGGCCGCCGATGTCGATGAGCGTGTGCAGGTCCACATCATGCCGTGTCCACTCCGGCAGCGCCCGATCATGCAGGAGATGTGGATCCCCGTCGCCTCGCGCCGGGCGGTGAGGCCCGCGGAGTTCGACATCGTGCTGGCTCAGGGCGGTAACTGCTTTGTGGCCAACTCGACACTCTCGCATATTTCGCTTCAGGAGCTGGCCGCCGCCAAGGAGTTCGCCATCGCCGGGGAGGCAGGCATGCCCGGCTGGGAGCGCGCCATCCGCAGGGCGTGGCAGCGGCACGCAATCCGCTATGAGCGGCGGGTGGTCAACGCCTGCCGTGGCGCGGTGATGACCGTCTCGGAGCAGCTTCGCCTCACGCTGATGGAGCACTATGGCCTCGCCGCGGATGAGGTGACGGCCACGCCCAACGGCGTCGACCACGACCGCTTTGGTCTTCACGTCCGGGAGCGGTACCGGGATGAGAAGCGCGCGGAGTTGGGCATTCCCCAGGGCGCCTTCGTGCTGCTGTTCATGGGGGCCAGATGGCTCGAGAAGGGTCTCGACCGCGTGTTGGCAGCCATGGGGCATCTGCGGCGCGACGATGTGCGGCTGCTCGTCGTCGGCAAGGGCGAACCGTCCTCGGTGGCGCACATGCTCCCACAACAGCACGCGGACCGAATCATCTTCACCGGCCCGCAGCCGCCGGAGCCGTACTTCGCCGCAGCCGACTGCTTCGTCTTCCCCAGCCGCGTCGAGGGCTTTGGCCTCGTGATGGCCGAGGCGGCCGCATGCGGCCTGCCGCTGATCGTGACCCCCGCCGGTGTCGGAGCGGACCTGGCGGAGGATGGTGTGAGCGGCTGCCTGGTACCGCAGGCAGACGGTGCGCAGGCGGAGAGGGACCTGGCGGAGCGCATAGCCGCGTACATCGTGGAGCTGGCTGACCATCGCGAAGAAGCTGTGCGGATGGGCTTGGCCGCCCGCGAGCGCAGCCTGCCCTTCACCTGGGACCGCCAGGCGGAGCTGGTCGAGGCCGTGCTCGAGCGCGCGGTGGAATAGCCGGCGGCAGGGCGCAGTGTCTCTGAGCCGCAACACCGGCTGACGGGAGGAGCCCCGAGAGATGACATTCCGGGAACGGTTGCTGACTGCCTTGGACGGCGGGCGTACCGATGTCATGCCCTGGTTCGCCGACCTGACCTACTGGTANNGAGGGCGACGAGGGCTTTGTCAGACTCCATGCCGACTACCATGTCGGCTACTACCTCGGCTACGCCTCGGCGGCGAGCATCCGCTACGACGGCGTCGAGACATCAAGCGCGCAGGATGGCAACGTCACCACGACGCGCTGGAGCACACCCGTCGGCGAGATCGTCGCCGAGTACACCTACCTGCCCGCGACGTACAGCTCCGCGCCCACGCGGTGGCCGGTCCGGGCCCCCGATGACCTGCGCGTGCTGACCTACATCGCGGAGGCAACCGTGGTCACGCCGGCCCCGGAGAGGTTCGAGACGCTCAAGGCCATCGCAGGCGAGCAGGGCCACCCGACCGTTCTGCCGACGCGCTCGCCGGTCTCCCAGATGCTCGCGCAGTGGAGCGGCGTTGAGAGCTTCGCCTATCTGGAAGCGGACGTGCCGGAGCAGTTGCGAGCGACGTTGGATGCGCTCGGGCGGGCGGCGGACCCGGTCTACGAGGCCGCGGCGGCACTGGATACGCCGTTTGTAGAGTTGCCGGACAACCTCGCGGGAGATGTGATGGCGGGCTGGTTCAGGCGCTACCAGTTCGACTACTACGTCATGCGCGCCGAGCAGCTCCATGCCGCCGGAAAGAAGATCGGCGCGCACCTCGATGGCGCTGTGCGGCCGCTCCTGGGCCTGCTGGTCGAGGCGGGACTGGACTTCGTCGAGGCCCTGACGCCGCAACCGACGGGCGACGTCGGCATCGCGGAGCTGCGGGAGCTGGCGGGGCCGGATGTGGTTCTGTTCGGCGGGGTGCCGGGGGCGATGTTCGCTCCGCCGTTTGTCGCCGACGACATCAGGCGGCACGTGGAGGCGGTCATCGAGGCACACTGGGACCACGGGCGCTTCATCCTCGGTGTCGCCGATCAGGTACCGCCGGATGGGGATATCGAGCTTGTTCGCCTGATCGGGGAGATGTGCGAGGACATGTGAGGAGCATCCATGCGTACCGGAGCGCACTCACCGCATCGACATAGAACCCGTGCAAGGAGTATAGAACATGGTCATGGCTGACATCCGGATCACCGTTCTCAGGCGCACGTTCAATGAAGATGCGGCGGAACAGTACGGCCCCGGCTTTCATGGGCCGTGTGAGATGCTCCATGACGGGCAGGTATTCATAGTCGACGGCAGGAGCCTGGCGATGCCGGAGGGCTTCTGTAGCTGGGCCTGGGCGGCGATCCACACCTACGTGGTGACGCTCGCGCGGGGCGGCAACTTCGTCAGCTCGAAGCCCGGCAAGACGGTCACCTGCTGTACCGACGGCTACCGGCCCGTGATCTTCGCCGTCGAGAGGGTCGATGACTGAGCGGCGCCGCGGAGCGTCCTCACCCGGCGACCCGCACGGGCAGGACATAGCTGCCTCGGCGGCGAACACGATACGGACACCGCCTCAGGGCGCCAACCCGGATGAGAGGAGCCGGCGTGCAGCTGCATCCGCGCCGAACACCACCCACTATGCACATTGTCTCGTACCTCCTGGCAGTTTTCGCCGGTCTGTTCGGTCTCATGTGGATCATGGGATCACAGGGCTCCATCGGCCGCATCATCACGGGCGTGATCCTGCTTGGCGTAGCCGCCGGACTGGTCTACTTTGCCCGGATGAAGACGCCCGAGAAGAAGATTGTCCAGCAGATCGACCTCTCCGGAGACGTGCAGACCGAGCAGTTGAGCTGCAAGGCCTGCGGTGCGACGCTGGATTCCGAGAGCGTCTCAGTCCAGGCGGGCGCCGTGTTCGTGAAGTGCCCCTATTGCGGAACCTCCTACCAGATCGAGGAGGAGCCCAAGTGGTGAGAACGGCCGGGGCGCTGCTGGGCCGCCTGGCCGGAGCCGTCCGCGCCGACTACGACCGCCTCCGCGAGCGTCTGAAGGCCGCCGCCGCGCCCGACATCCACACACCGGGGCTCTACACCTACCGCCTCGATGACGAGAGCCAGCGGCTCCGCCTGCACCTGCGGCTCCATGCCGACGGCAGCGGCCTGCTGTTCATCAACGCCGTCGAGACGCTCTATCTGCAGCCGGTACACGCGGAGACGGCGAAGCTGGTACTCGACGAGGTAGACCACGATCGCGCCCTGTCACTGCTCTGTGTTCGCTACCCGCACGCGGGCGCGGATGAGCTTGAGCGGCAGCTGCGGCTGGTACGGGCGAGCATATCGGCGGTCAAGCGCCCCACACAGGGCTGCCGCACCTGCGCAGTGAGCCTGCCACAGCCGTCACCGCTCTCGGTCCGTGCTCATGCGCCCTACAAGGCCGATCTTGCGCTGCATTACGCGTGCAACAACAACTGCTCGCACTGCTACAACGAGCCCGGCCGCAGGGGGATGCCGTCGCTGCCCGCGGCACAGTGGCGACAGGTGATCGAGAAGCTCTACGCCATTGGTGTCCCCTACATCATCTTCACCGGGGGCGAGCCCACGCTGCACCCGGCACTGGTCGAGTTAGTCGCCTGTGCGGAGCAGACGGGGCAGATCACCGGCGTCAATACCAATGGGCGGCGGCTGGCCGACCGGGGCTTCAGCAGCGCCCTCGCGGGAGCCGGCCTCGACCACGTGCAGGTAACACTCAACTCGCAACGCCCGGAACTGCACAACGCGATGGTCGGGGCGGAGGCATTCGAGGAAACCGTGACGGGTGTCCGCACTGCGCTCGAGTGCGGTCTGCACACGCTGACCAACACGACGCTGATCGCCGACAATGTGGACGAGGCGGCGCGGATGGTCGATTTCCTCCACTCGCTGGGGCTGAAGACCTTCGCGATGAACGGGATGATCTACTCCGGCTGCGGCGCCCGGCACCCGGCGGCACTGGACGAATCCACGCTCGGACCGGTGCTCGAAGGCGTGCGGGACCGCGCGGGGGAACTGGGTATGCGGTTCCTGTGGTACACCCCCACGCGCTACTGCCGTCTGTCGCCCGTCGAGTTAGGCCTGGGCGTGCGCACCTGCAATGCCGCGGAGTATTCGGTCTGCATCGAGCCCAACGGCGACGTGCTGCCGTGCCAGTCGTACTATGTACCCGCGGGCAATCTGCTTGCCGATGACTGGGCAACCATCTGGGAGAGCGGGCTGTTCCGCTCCTTCCGTCACCGGCGCGAGCAGCCCGCGGAGTGCGGCCTCCCCGGGCAGTGCGTGGGATGCGCGCACCTGACAACCTGCGGCGGCGGGTGTCGGCTCGAACGCCGCGAGCACACTCAGACAAGTCAACGGTCCTCCGGCACGTGCGGCGTGCCGGGTTGAGGCCGTACAAGGAGGCCGGATCGACGATGGCAACTGATGGCCCCACACGGAAGGGCTTCGGGCCGCCGAAACCCGGGGACGTGCTGCACTACGAGCAACTCGTCGGGGAGTGGCCGACGCGCTTTCACCTGCGGGTTGACCCCGACGGCGGCGGCATGCTGATGGCCAACGCCTCCGAGGCGGCGGCGCTGTCGCCCGTCGGGGTGCTCATGGCGCACGGTATCCTCGAGGGCCGCGGGATCGAGGCCATCAGTGCCGATGTCAAGCGAGCCTTCCGCGATGTGAGCAATGAGCGTATCATCGCCGACCTGAGCCTCGTGCAGCAGATCATCGACGACCTTGCCGCGCCGGGCGACAACTACCCGATATCGAACCTCGGCGGAGCCGGAGCGACGGAGTGGGAGCGGCAGCTCTCGGCTCCGCTGCGTGCGGATATCGTGCAGACGGACGCTGACACCGCCCGCGAGATCATGCGCAGGCTCTGGGATGTCGGGGTGCCACACGCGAACATCATGGTGGATCCGCGCGCAGACACATCACAGGTGCGCGCTATTGTCGAGGCGGCCGAGGACATCGGCATGATTGCGGGTATGCGGACGGTGGCGAGCTGGGTGTCGCCGGAGTTGATCGGCGATGCTGCCATGGCGGGGCTCGACCACCTGGACGTGCTCTACCTCAGCGACGAAGTGGCCATCCATGATGCGCTGGCAGGCGATGGCGACCATGCGAGGGCGCTGGCGGCCTTCGAGCAGTGCCGCGAACTGGAGCTATGCCCCGTCGCGCAGGTCGCGATCGTTGATGACAATGCCTGGGTGCTCGATGATGTGGCCGAGAGCCTCGCCGAGCGCGGAGTCGTCAATGTGGTCTTCTACGCCCTTGCGTGCCTGAATGATGACGCGGAGGCCGATGCGGCCGGGGCGCTGCCTGCCCGAAGCCTGCCGCAGGTCGCCGTGATCATGGAGGAAGCCGCGGACGACCTGTTCGGCCGCTACCTGTGGGCGCCGCCGGTGCGCTACAACCCGGCACGCTCACTGGTCGAGCAGGTCTGCGCGGGGCCACGCACGGCGGGCGACATCGCCGTGCGTATAGAGGCGGATGGGTCGGTACTGCCCCCCCGCGGGCCGGCGACATGCGCGGGGAACATCCTCACTGATCCCTGGGCGCGCATCTGGGGCAATCAGTGCTTCACCCGGTACCGCGAGCGGCTGAAGGCCCCGGTACACACCTGTGATTGCCCCGAGCTGCAGATCCATGCAGTCGATTGCCCACAGGACCCACAGAGCTGGAGCTATGACGAGGCAGGTGGCGCCAGATGAAGATGAATGCACTGCTGATCGCGATGCTCGCCATCGGCCTGTGCGCGGTGGCCGGCGCGCAGAACTACTCCTTCTCCGTCCCCGAGATGGAGATGCACAACCAGATACAGCCCGACGCGTCGGTGGTCATTCAGTACAAGATCACCTTCCACTGCAATGACGGCGCCGACGCCATCGATATCGTCGATGTCGGCATGCCCAACTACAACTACAGCATATCCAACATGACCGCCAGTCTCAACGGCGTCCAGTTGAGCACCATCCGCAACTCCGAGTATGTCAAGCCCGGCGTCGAGGTGCCGCTCACTCCGCCGATCGCGCCCGGGGAGACGGGCGTCTTCGAGATCACCTTCAGCATCCCAAACATGGTCTATCAGGATACCACCGACGCGGAGTATGCCTCCTACCAGATCACGCCGACGTGGTTTGACGGAAGCCTCCTGACGGACACGACCAAGCTCGAGGTTGCCGTCTACCTGACCAAGAACATCGAGCTGGATGAGATCCTCCACCAGGGCGTCAACTTCACGCAGAAGTTCGATCTGGAGAGCAAGAAGGCCGTGGTCTGGCTCTTCGAGGATACCCGTGTCGATACCAGCCACGATGTCGGGGTTTCCTTCCCCAAGCGCGACATGGAACACGTAGTGAGCATGACAAGGCTCGGCCTGCTATGGAAGTGGTGGACTGAGGCCTCCCTCACGCGCTTCTACATCGGCTTCATTCTCCTGATTGCCTTCGGCATCTTCTTCTACCGATTCACCGGCGGGACGGGTACCTGTCTGTTCATCCCGCTCATCATCGGGACCATCATCGTGTGGTCGATGCCGATCCTGGGGCCGGCGCTGGAGGCGCTGTTCATCCCCACACTGCCCTTGATCTGGGTGCTGGGCGAGCGTTACACGAAGGCCAAGCGCAGAGGCTACCTGCCCCCGATTGAATCGGTAGCCGGCGGAGGGATCAAGCGCGGGCTGGGCGTGCCGGAGGCCGCCGTGTTGCTCGAGCAGCCGCTGGGGCGCGTGATGACGATGGTGATCTTCGGGATGCTCAAGAAGCGTCTCATCACGATGGTCGATGATGATCCGTTGACCCTCGACATCGTGCCCGACTACCGGACGGACCGCACCGAGCGACGCAAGCGCGCGAAAGACAACGGAACCGTCGTCCGCGGCTACGAGCAGCCGTTCCTCGACATCATTGCTGAAAACGCCCGCAAACCCGTCAAGGATGTCGACTTCTCCAAGGCGATGAAGCACCTGGTCGAGAACACCGCCAAGCGCATGGCCGGCTTCGACCTCGAGCAGACCAAGGAGTACTATCTCTCAATCGTCAACAAGGCCTGGCAGCAGGCCAAGGAGATCGGCGAAATCGAGAAACGCGATGAGTTCGTCGACAACAACCTGTTGTGGCTGATGATGGCAGACAACTGCAACGATCAGTTCGACGGCTGGCATCAGCGAGGCTATCACTATCACCCCACCTGGTCGCATGTGGGCACACCTTCCTCCGGCCCGGGCATCTCGATGCCGACGCCATCCGCGCCGGGCAACGCAACCAGTTTCTCCGACGTGGCTGCGTCCTTCGCCGGCTGGTCGCAGAAGGTCAGCAGCGGCGTTGCCAACACGCTCGACCCTGTCAGCGTGGGGCTTGTCGACCGCGGCGGTATCAGCCTCGCCGGTGTGGACAAGGTCGGCATGGACATCATCAGCTCGATGGCCGAAAGCTCCGGCTCGAGCGGTGGCGGGGGTGGCGGCGGGTGTGCATGCGCATGCGCGGGCTGCGCGTGTGCATGTGCCTGTGCCGGTGGGGGGCGGTGAGGCTGCGTGGGCGGTGACGGTCGCGCCGATCTCCCGCCACTTGAGCAGGCCGTCGCCCTGGCCGAGTGGCTGCAGGGGCCACGCTCACGGGCACTGCGCAGGGCCGGAATTGGCCTCCGCGAGCGCGTACTGGAGCTGGGCGCGGGCCACTGCGTCGTGACACCCGAACTCCAAAGGCGGGTGCGGGGGCCGATAGTCGCCATCGACACCGCCCCCCACCCGTTTGTCGCGAGTATCCCCGATGGTGCGGTTGGCGTGTGTGCGGACGCAGTGAGGCTCCCGTTCGTGGCCGGCAGCTTCGACCTGGTGTTCGCCCACAACACGCTGCTATGGGTGCGTCACCTGGCCGCGGCCGTTGGCGAGGCGGTTCGGGTGCTGGCCCCCGGAGGCGCGCTGGTCGCCGTCGAGCCCGACTACGGCGGCATGATGGAGTATCCCGACCTCGGCCTGCGCCAGTTGTGGCTGAATGCGCTCTCCCGTTGCGGTGCCGAGCCACTCGTCGGCCGGCGGCTGCCGGAGTTGTGCGAACGCGCGGGGCTGGAGGTCTGGGTGGAGCTTGCCCACGTTCCGCGGACCGCGGAGGCGGAGGCGGTGGGCCTTCTCGAAGGGCTTGATCTCACGGACGACGAGCGCCGGCAGGTGGCCACGGACCGGCAACGGATCGCCTCGACGCCCGACACCTGGTCGCCGTTTCTACACGTACCGTACTTCCTGGTGGTGGCAGAGAAGCGGTAGGGTGACCGCGTTCAGGTTGACACTGCGACACGCGCCCCCGACGCTGCTGTTTTTCTCTGGTTTTGGCAGAGATAGGGTCTCCTTGTCTTTCTTGGCTTGCGCTATGGGTGGGCCATCATAGCATTCCGGATGCGCAACCATGGCGAGGCCGCGCGCTGTGTGGGCTCCGGTCGGGCTACGCCCTCCCTCCGCCCACACAGCGGCACGGCAATATCTCTCTCACTCTAACTGGCTCAAAGAACGGGGGCAGGTCAATGGCAAGAGTTGTACAAACTTCAGAACTGCTGATATGGGCACC
>DPJP01000341.1 GCA_003542955.1 Armatimonadota bacterium | reverse complement strand
GCAGAGGCCAATCCCCTCACAAAGCACCGCGGCAGGTCGCTGTCCCCAATGCCCTTCGCGCATTCGGACTCGGGGACAGGGACCCATTGCGTTGCACACGGATGGGTCTGGGCTCGGGCAGTTGGCGCAATGGGTGCCAGTCCCCGGGTGCCAGTCCCCGGGGCCTGCGGTTATCTCAGAGCACACAGCACAACGCCCCGGATATGCCGCTGAAGGCATCCGGGGCGCTCTGGCTGCTTGTGTCAGGCCGTCACTATCTGCGTGCGTCTAACCACTCACCCTTCACCTGGCCAAGCCACTTGACGTGGCCGTCGGCGAATGCGAAGTTGGCGCCCTGGTTGTGCCTCGCGTACGTGGAACTCCCCTGGTTGAACGATGTGAGCCACGGGAGACCCCAGAAGCGCGGGCAGACACCGTCACCCATGAGAATCGTCTCGGCCGGATAGTTGACTGACCCCAGCGCCCGCGAGCCGATGCCGATGAAGCCCTGGCTGCCGGCGACGCCGTTGACCTCCCCGTACGACGCCTCATCCGCCCAGTTAATGGCATAGCTGGTGGCGCCCAACACATTCCACACGTAGATGTTGCGTGGGCACGTAGCGCTGCTGCAGGCGCCACTGTAGTTGCCGGATGGGCAGAGATACACTTGGGTGTTCTTGATGTAGGGCTGCATATCACTCCAGATCTTGTACGGATCCTGGAAGAACCTCTCATCGTAGTCCTGCACGTACATCAGTATGCCCAGCGCGATCTGCTTGCAGTTCGACGTACAGCTCGACTGTCGTGCCTTCTCCCGCGCTCTCGCGAACACCGGGAAGAGGATCGCAGCGAGGATCGCGATGATCGCGATGACGACCAGGAGCTCGATGAGGGTGAAGCCTTTGCGCTGCGTCAACATGTGGATCTGTCTCCTTCTGTCTGTGTATATTCGTGGTTGCACGGATGTGTGCGGGGCCAGGCAGAGTCATTGGCGTTACAGGCCGAGTATAGGCCGCGTGCGTTAAGGCCCCATTGCGGTTGGATTAAGGGGGGCTTAAGCGCGAGTTAAGGTTCAGTTGAGGGTGCCTGAGCGACGCCGAAGTCGGGGCTCGAGGCGACGGACCCTGGCGGGGAAGCGTGACGCGCGAGGAGACAGCCCACGTGGGCGCCGGCCGGGGCACAGCCCGAATCTTGAGTTTCCCATGCTCACGGTCTTGTGTGTCACAGAGTGTAGGAAACTCAGGATTCCCGCTATGACCCCTCGGCGCACAGGCAGGCGGAACCCCACGGACGGAGAAGTGTTATTGCAGATAGAGATGTGACGCGCCTACAGGCGGGGAGCCGCCGGGAGGGTAAGTCAATGCGCCACCAGATCCGATGTGTGACTGTCGCGCTGTGCTTGCTGCTCGCCGCAAGCGGTCTGATGGCCGCTTTCGAGTTCGATACGACCTGCACGACGTGCCCGCCGGACGGGGATGCCGGGCCATTCATCGAGCTGGGCTTTTCCGCCTACGCTCTCGCCTCCGCGGATGACTTCCCAGCTGACCTCAGCGATCAGGCGCTGCTGGATCGCTTCGAGATCCTGCAGGCCGAGAACAAGGCGGTGCTGTTGCGCTCTTCGCGCGTGACCGCATCGCAGGGGCGCATTGTCGAGTTCACGATCGATCCACCGTCGGGCACTACCGGGGATGGCTACCCGGAGATGAAAGCCGCCCTCGCGCCGATGCTGCTCGAGGATGGGTCGATCCAGGTGAGTGTGCAGATGAGCATGACCGGCGAAAGCGGCACCGTTATCGGCCCGCAGGGCGAAGCGGTGCCGATCACGTGGTCGGAGCAGCTCCAGACTATGCCCGTGGTCTCGAACGGCGGCGCAACCGGCATCGCCGTCGCGGTGCGACTCGGACCCAACGCACGGCCTGTCGGCGAACGCGCCGAGGTCACTCTTGCGCTGTTGGTGAGCCCCTCGGTGGTCGGCGATGTGGCCCCGCCGACGGCAGCGGCCCGGGCTCCCCGGCTGCAGCTTGAGGCCCGCAGCGTCGAGGTCTCCGACGGCGAGGCTGTGGACGCCGCCCTGGCCGCAGCGGACTTCGATGGGGACGCATGGGTCACGTGGCTCAGGCAAGCGGTGGTTGCGGGCACGGCCACCGTCATCAACTACCCGCGCGTTGCCCTGACATCCGGGGCCGAGACCTCGGTGGCGATCTACTCCACTGCCGAACCGGGCGCAACCGATGCGGAAGCCGCCAGGTCGGAGGTCTGCCTCACGGCAGAGGTGCTTGACGACGGTCGCGTCCGCATGTGCGGTTGCGTGGGGAGCGCTGACTGGGCGGTCACACTGCACCAGGGGGGCGAGCAAGCCCGTCCCCTGCCTGTCCAGCGCACGATGAGCCTGGACGTCTCCGCGCGCGATGGCGAGATGGTTGTGCTTGACCTCTCTCAGTTCGGGGGCTGCCCTGCAGGCAAGCGCGTCCTGATGCTCCTGCGCGCTCAGGTGCTGAAGTGACGCTGTCGCCTCCGGGGACCCGACCGAGGCCCCCGAAACTCGCAACCACGGGGAAGTGAGCGTACATCAGCCCCAACAAGCCGCGCCTGCTCCTGCACTGCTGCTGTGGCCCCTGCGCAACCGCCGTCTACGAGCGGCTCGCGCGGCAGTATGAACTCGTCTGCTACTGGTTCAACCCTAACATCGGTCCACCCGAGGAGTTCGAGCGCAGGCTCGAAGCCATGCGGCAGCTTGCCGGGGCCGTCGGCATGGAGTTGATCGTCGACACGGGTGGAGAGGACGAATGGCAGCAGGCCGTTGCGGGGCTGGAGGATGAACCCGAGGGCGGCGCCCGCTGCGATGTGTGCTTCCTCGCGCGGCTGCGGCATGCCGCTCGGAAGGCTCGCGAACTGGGCTGTGAGGTCTTCACCACCACGCTGACCATCAGCCCACACAAGCCGCTCGAGCGGGTCGCACCGGCGGGGGAGCAAGCTGCGGCGCAGGCGGGCGTCAGATTCCTCGCGGAGGACTTCAAGAAGAAGGACGGCTTCCGGCGGAGCGTGGAGCTCTCGAAGCAATACGGCCTCCACCGGCAGCGTTACTGCGGGTGCGTGTACTCGATGCGGGATGTGGAGACAGGGCCCGACGCCGGGGAGTAACGCTGCGAGCGCATCGGCGGCCCGGACGAGGGGCAGGGGGCATACGCGCTGACATCAGCACTCCCCACATCGCCGGGCCTCGATGCGATGAGCCCCTGTGCGAGCGGGCCTGGTCTGTCACCTGTCGCGGGAGATGGATGTCCGGATTTGACGTCGCGCAGGGCCTGGAGAACAACGGCTGGGGTCAGGCACTCACGATTCACTTTTGCGCGTAACATGCTGGAATCCGCCCAGAACTGAGCAGAATTGAATTCTGAATGCCTGACCCCGGCCGCTCGGCAAGGGCTCCCGATTCGCCGGAAATGGACATCGCTGCTGCGACCCACATCAGGACTTCTGAACATGGCGCGTCAGTCCGTAGCGGGTGCCGAGGCGCTCTACATGGGCCGCGAGACAGCCTCCAGAAGCGCCACGCGCGCCGCCTGGAGGTTCTCCCCGCCCTCCTGCGCGGCAGCCTGCAGTTCGGCGAGCGCCCCATCGCGCGACGTGGGCGGCAGCAGCATCAACAGGCGGGCATCCTGCAGCCCGAGCAGCAGGCGCTCTCCGGCGACCGTCGGCAGCGGGCGCGTCGGGGCGGCATACAGCGCACCGGCGCCGCGCGCGGCAGTCTGCCCGATTCGGAGCAGCTGGTCCGGGGCCAGCAGGCCGTCGAGACCGCGTGCCAGCGCGTCCACGGCGAGACCATAGCCGACGGCCTCACCGGGGCCGAGATAGCCCAGCAACTCGACGCGTGCGGCCTTCAGCGCCTGTCGCACATCGGAGGGCAGGTCGATAGCGGCCCCCCACGGTAGAGCGACGGTGTCGACAGACTCGAGCAGCGGCAGCGCGTTCCCCGCGTCATCGGCCGTGACGCCGGTGCGGATGCTCGGGTCGGCGGCACGGACGATCTCCGCGGCGCAGGCGAAGCGGGTACGGTCATCATCGGTTTCGGGGCGGTCGGCGGGCCAGACGACCAGGCGTGAGCCCCGGCCCTGCTCGGCGCAGTGGGCGGCGAGGGCCTCGAGGAAGGCGCCCCAGGCCTCCGCATAGGCTTCCGAGCCCGGCTCACAGTCGAGTGACTGGGCAGCACCGTCAACGTCCTGGTAGTGGATGGCGGTGGGGCCGGTGGTGGAGAACATCCCCACATAGGAGATCGGCCCGACCAGCCCGGCCTGCTCGCAGAGGTCGATATAGCGGTCGAAGCGGGTGAAGTCGAACTGCCAGTTGCCGGGGCCCAGGCGCGTCCAGCCGAAGTAGGCGCGCCCGACCTGGACGGCTCCCCCACCGCGCCCGAGTTCGGCCACCCCGTCGCGCACGTAATCCCACCACTGGTCGGAGAATGCCTCCGGCCCGCCGAGTCTATCGAGCGTGAGCCACGGCTGCCAGAACTCGGCTCGGAGAGGTCCGCGGGCCGGGGGGGCGTCGAGCATCACATTGTACACGCGCAGAGTCAGCGGCAATCGCGCGGACCACTGCTCTGACTGGAGCGTCAGCACACACCCGTAGATGCCCGGGGTGGCATCGGGCGAGACGTGGACGCGCAGCCACAGGTGGAGCGCGGCGTCATCACCCGACGGCATGCCGTGGGGGGCGTCGAGGGGCGCCAGGATGGCGTGATCCTGCTCACCCCGGACCTCGAATAGCTCAAACACAGCGCCGGGCAGAGCCTGCCCGGCGGGGGTCTGCGGCATCGAGAACTCCGCGCTCAGCTGCTCCCGTGGCGCGGAAAAGGGGAAACCACGAGCTGAAGCGCATCGACTCCATTGACGGGCACGTGCAGTGTTGCCGCCGTTGTGCCGTCCGCGGGTCCGACGGCGAGTGCGGAGCCGACCTTGATGGGTGTGCCGGCGTCGGCCTGCGTCTGCACGTGAGCTTCGAGCTCCATCTTCACGAGCTGGGCGCGGGCGGTCAGATCGGCGATGTCGTTGCCAAGCTTGGCCAGTTCGTCATAGGTCATCGAGGTACGTCGCTGCTTGTAGGTTGCGGCGAGCCGCTGCCACTCGCCCAGCAGCGCGTCGAGTTGGGCGGCTGCACTGGTCTTGTACTCGGAGTCCTCGAGCGCGACCCATACACGCAGGGCGGCGTTGAGGGTTCTCTCGAGGCCGGCCAGCTTCTCGCCGGTTGATGGCAACTCAATCGGGTATGGCGCCGTCCGACTGACTGTCTCGCCGGCGGCGTCGGTCAGTGAAAGCTGCATGACGCTGAGCCCGTCCTGCCGGAGCACATAGGGCACCGTGACGATGCTGCTCTGCCCGGGCTCGACGGCGACCTTGACTGCGCCGTAGTAGTTGTCGCGCTTGTGCGGGGCCATGACGCGCACGTTGACTTTGCCTGTGAAGGTCGCTGTGCCCAGGTTGCTGACCACGGCGGCGGCGGAGGTGTCACCCAGTGACGTCCCGCCGAGGGTGGCGACCTTCATGGTGGCCGGTCCGCGCGCGAAGATGATGCCGCCGAACTCACTCGGCTGGGGAAGGGCCGAACTCAGGCGGGTGGTGCTGCTCCGCTCATTCAGGTGTGGCGACCAGCGCGAGCCGACGAATCCCCAGACGGCGCCCGGCGAGGGCGGGATATCGCCCTCGAAGGGCAGGCGCATCTCGACCGACCAGCCGCTCTCGAGCCGTGCGGCCAACGCATCCCAGCGGTAGTCCACACCCGCATCCTGCCCGAGTGCGTCGTAGCGGACACCGGCGGCGCTCACGATGAAATGGATGAACTGCGTCCCCTCGTTGGTCGGGTCGAAGAACATCTCGAGGCAGTCATCCTGCGCGACTGCGCCATCCCGCTGCTGCGCGTCGGCCTTGATCTGTGAGGGGTCGGGGTCATGCAGCTTGGCGCCGACGTAGAGGTTGTGCTGGTCGTAGCCGACCCACATCTCGGTCTGGGCGGTCGGCATGCCGCGGCCGCCGAGTGAGACAAAGCGATTGAGCGGCCCGGCCTTGTCCCACTCACCGGGCTCGATGATCCCATCGACGGTTGGGCTGACCTGCATGAGTGGCGCGCTCACGGCGGGCGGCGTGTAGAAGTCAAGCGCATCGCCGAGGCAGGCACCACCGAAGGCGCCACCGAAGATGAAAAGGAGTGCCGTGACTGCATTCAGGCTGTATCGCACGTGCCGCACCTCCCGTTTTGTCCAGCCGGGCCCGCCGCTCCGCCATCCCCCCGCGGGTCGTGACAGGCCAAACCACCTCAGAGTTCCTGTTTCGCCACGCGCACCGGCTGTTCCTTTCGTAACGGACAGCGATACGGAGATACTCCAGGCGCTGCAACGGAACAAACCGCGCGAGTCGCTGGTTTCTAGTGATGGACACAGACCACCTCCCGCGCGGCCGTCACCCTGTCGGCAGGCAGAGGCATGGGAGACGGAGAAGAATCGTGCCACGAAGCGGCACAGAGAGTCAACCCGCGGAAAGAGTGATGGCCAGTGACAGGCGCAATCCGGACAATGACATTCCCGGAGGACGATAACCCCGTCACAGTGCTGGCGGGCCCCTCGGCCCTGGCAGAGACGTATCGCGTACTGCGCGAGTTGGGTGTGGACAACGCCACGGTTGTCTGCGGCCGGCGCGTCGCCAGCCTGGACCTGCTGCGCTCGCTGGTGCGCGAGGCGCCGACGGGTCTCAGGATCAGCGTGTACGATCTCGTCGAGCCGGACCCATCCGACACCACCTGCGAGCGGGGCGGCGAGTTCGCGCGGGAGGCAGGCGCCCAGGCGATCATCGGCATCGGCGGTGGCAGCAGCATGGATGCTGCCAAGGCGATCGCTGCCGAGGCGGTGCAGCCGGGCTGGACGGTGGCCCAGGATCACCCCGGCGAGCCGGCGCAGATCGACTTCGCGCCGCTGCCGGTGCTGCTGGCCCCGACGACGGCGGGGACTGCCTCGGAGGTGACACCGTTCTCCGTCATCACCTACACGAAGACGAAGCGCAAGCTCGTGCTCGGCCACCCGGCCCTCTACGCCCGCTACGCGCTGCTGGACCCCCTGGTTCTGCAGACGTGCTCGGAGACGGTACGGGTAGCGGCGGGGGTGGATGCGCTGACCCATGCCATCGAGTCATGTGTGAGCAAGCAGGCGACCGACCAGACGCGTCGGCGCGCCTTGCAGTCGATCGCGCTGGTTGCCCCGCACCTGCCGCGGGTGGTCGATGACGTGGGGGATGTACAGGCACAGGAGCAACTCCAGCTCGGGGCGATGATCGCCGGGCTGGCATTCTCGAAAAGCCGGCTCGGCATCGTGCACGCGATGGCGCTGCCGCTGTCGGCGCTCTTCGGCGTTCCGCACGGGGTGGCCAATGCCGTGCTCCTGCCCTTCGGGATGGAGTTCAACGCGATGTCTGATACTGAGGGCTTTGCCGCAATCGCGGCGGCGATGGGTGTCGACACGGCGGCTCTTGACGACGAGCAGGCCGCGGCAACAGCGGTGGATGCGGTGCGGGCTTTGGCCACGCGGGTGGGCGCGCCGCGGCGGATGTCGGAGGTCGGCGTCGAGCGCGAGGCCATCCCCCGCATGGCGGAGGACGCGATGCCGAGCGCTCACATCGCCTGTAACCCGCGCCCGATTCAGAAGAGCGACCTTATCGAGCTGTACACAATGGCGTTCTGAAGGGTGGCCCCAATGGAGCAACTGACGGAGAACGCGCACCGGCTCATCGCGGAGATCGAGAAGGTGATCGTCGGCAAGCGGGCGGCCATCGAGTTGGTGGTCATCGGCCTGCTGTGCCGCGGGCACATCCTGATCGAGGACATCCCCGGGCTCGGCAAGACCATGCTTGCACGCTCGCTGGCCAGGGCCATAGACTGCGAGTTCCGGCGCGTGCAGTTCACGCCCGACCTGCTGCCATCCGATATCACGGGCACCACGATTTACGAGAAAGACAGCGGGCAGTTCACCTTCCGCCCGGGGCCGATCTTCGCCAACATCGTGCT
>DPJP01000156.1:22287-30068 GCA_003542955.1 Armatimonadota bacterium | reverse complement strand
ACGGCCGGGGTCAGGCACTCACAATTCACTCTTGCGCGCAGCCGGCTGGAATCCGGCCAAGGCCGAGCAGAACTGAATTCTGAATGCCTGACCCCGGCCGCGCGGCAAGGGCTTCCGAGGCCCGGGAAATGGACATCGCTCCTGGTGCCCATATCAGGAGTCCTGATGTTAGCGCATGTGCGGCGACAGGCTGTACCGCGTCGGCTTGCGCGTCAGGCCCATCGACAGCACGGGTAGGAAGTCATCGGCAAAGCTCGGGCAGTAGTTGAACACCACCCAGCCGGAGGCCCCCTCCTCGCGCGCAATCTCGACCTGTCGGAGCATCAGGTACGGGTCGGTGAAGCGGCAGTTGTCGGCGTTCACGCCGATACCGGCGTAGATCGGGACGCGGCCACCGACCCACCCGTTCTGCCTCCGCACATAGCCCCTGAAGGTCTCGCAATCATCGGTGTAATCCATCGGGCAGACGAAGTCCAGCCACCCCTGCTCGACCCACGTCTTCCAGTCCTGGCCGAATGAGTCGCGATGGCCCTCCCAGTTGAGGAAGACGGCCGCCGACACCTCGAGTGCGGGGTCGACGGCTTTGATGCCGGCGGCGAGGTCGCGAACGAGCGTGCTGAGTTGATAGCGCCGGAACTCCAGGAACTGCGCTTTCAGTGCCCCGCTGTAGGCATCCTGGGGCCACTTGCTCACGCGCGCTCCGGTGTACTGCTCGAAAGCCGCGCGGCACCGCGAGCAGAAGCAGACATCCTTCCAGGGGTAGCGCATATAGTCGAACTGAACGCCGGCCACGTCGTACCTGGTGACCAGCTCGCGGGCAATCTCGAGCTGTGTCTGCCGGTTGTGGCTGTTGGTCGGGCAGAGCCAGGTCCCGATCTCGCCCTTGTTATTGACCACCAGCCTGCCCGCCTTGCCGAGCGCCGTCACCGTCTCTTTGGGCGCGCCCATCGTCGACATATTCAGCATCCGTGGGTGCAGCCGCAGACCGTGCTTGCCGCATGCCGCGGCAGCCTCCGCCAGCCAGTCGCCATGCTCGGCGACGCTCTTGTGCCGGGGGATCACCCCACTGGCGTAGTAGGCGATGCCGCCGCTGCAGACATAGGGGAAGACCGCGTTGAGATTTGCGCGGGCAATCCGCCCGGCGGCCTCGTCCCATGATGGGGCGGCCGAGTTGTGCATCCACACCCCGCGCATCTCACCCTCGACATGCGCGAAGCTCTCCCACAGCGCCCGCGAGCCAATCTGGTCGGCCCTCCTGGCCGCCTGAAGCGCCTCAGTGTAGCGCTCCTGCCGGATCATCCCCCCCGCCTGCTCCAGGAGCATCTCCACCTCGGCAACACTCTCGACCGCGAATCCGACATCCTGCCCGGCGGCCGCCTTCCTTCTGATGGTGCCGGCGAGGTCAGCCATCGTCGCGTATGGGCCGTATGGCCCCAGCATCGCCGGGCTGGACGGAATCGACTGCGCCCAGACGCCCGGGGCGTGAGCGCCGATGAGCGCCCGCAGCAGTTGCCCCGTCTCGGGGAAGTGCTCCGGCGTCAGCCCGCAGGTTATGAACGCGCCGCTGTCGGAGGCGATCACCGCCGGCGCGATCTGTCTTCCTCCGCCCGACCACCACGCAACCGTCCTCCCCGAGCCCAGCGGCGAACAGCCCATGACGTACTCGGCCGGCTGGCGAACGCGCGGAGGCATCCCCGGCGGGGCGTCTGCCGCCGGAACGATCTCCGCACCGGCGATGCCGAGCTGCTCCGACTTCACAACGCCGCCGGGCTTGACGCCGATGGCGTAGAGCAGGTCGTTACGCCCCACCAGGCAACAGATGACAGATCCGCCACCGTGGATGAACTCGATCAAGCGCCCCAGCTCGACCTCACTGACGGCCCTGTTGTACGGGAGGATGATGACATCGACATCGGGGCAGCCACGTTCTTCGATCGCAGAATCGGAGGTGAGCACGTAGGGGATGCGGACGGCCTCGAGTGCTTTGCGGACCGCATCGAGGTGGCGTTTCGCGACGGGGGCCATGCTTTCGCCGCCCTCGCCGAGATAGTCGCCCGAGACGACGGCAACACGCGGCGTTGTGTCAACCGCGAGCGGTTCAACCGGGAGGGTCGCCGACAGGTACCAGCGGAGCAGCAGCCCCAACAGGCAGATGCCGGCGGCAGCCAGGAGAGCCGCAGTCAGATGCCTGCGCGCTCCGGCAAGGGTACCCATCCGCGGCCACATCGCGTCGGGTGTCAGCACGCTGGTGCTCACTGGTCGGCAACCAGCTCGACGCCGAACTTGAGGTTCAGGTCCACCTCGAACAGCCGGCCCCAGGGCAGCGTAACGCGGGTCTCCTCCAGCTCCGCCAGCGCGAGGCTGGTCGCCGCCTCCCGGGGCCCGATCAGCACCGACTGCTTACCGAGGAAGTAGGTCGTCCAGATGTCGCTGATGGCGCGCACCATCTGGTCGCTGACCATCCCCTGGACCCTGCCACAGCTCTCGGCCAGGTCGAAGATCGAGGCGCGCAGCATCGTGACCGCGTGCTCGGTCACCTGCGGGCGAACCCTGGTCTGATAGAGCCAGTCATCGGCGAAATGATACAATAGCAGAGCAATATGAGCCCGCTCAGAGTCGATGAGTGTGTCGAGCAATTGCAGGTAACGCATCGGTGAGAGATCGACGAGGAGGTTTGCCAGGTCGAAGGCGCCCTTGTCCTGGAGGGCAATCAGCCGGAGGCTTGCGTGCGCCAGCGCCGACCCGGTCGAGTTGGCGGCCGTATTCCAGGCCGAGAAGGTAAGCAGCCGCTTGAGCGGGAGGTCCTGGGCCAGCATGGCCTCGACGAAGCAGTCCTCCGCGCCGTTTGGGAATGCCACATCGCACACGGCAATGCGTCGGTCACCGGCAGTGCGCCCGATGTTGGCGAAGAACTCCTTCGCCTGCGCGGTACGCTTCTTAAGAGCGTCTCCGTCGGCATGGTCGGCGCGGGTCCCGTTGGCGGGAGGATTGATGGCCAGCACGAAGTCGGCCGTCGCGGGATTGTCGGACAACTCGACACCGACCGTCTGCATCTGGCCGCGAAGTGTGTCGGTGTAGGGTCTGTCCTCGAACCTGGCGATGTTGCCGGCGTCTTTGGGGTTCGCGTACATGACGTACGCCCGCGGCACCTTCTCCATGTGCTGGTGCAGAAAGCGCGTGAAGAGCGTCTGCCCCATCTCGTCGGCGCCGGGGTGTATCTGAGCCCTGCGCTCGATTCCGTGACGGCGGATGAGCTGCCTGAGTTGCTCCTGCTCCTTGACGTGAGGGCCGTACTGGGCGGCGTCCTCCTGGCAGAGCACCAGGTAGTCGATAGCGCCGTCCGTAGTGGCCTCCACCGCACGGGCATTGACGTGGTGATTGCGGTCGCGACAGGCCTCATACTTGCCCAACAGCGGCGCGGGAATCTCGCGCGTGAGTTCCTCGAGCCTGGCGGCATCCTCGTCCTCGCCCAGCGCCTCGACGCGGCCCTGCAACTCGCTGTATTCGCGCAAGAGCTGCCAGTGTGCGGCGGTTGCGTCGGAGGTCGCGGTGATCGACAGGCGCATGATCGCGTTGAATGCGTAGATGGTCGACTCCGGGAGGCGCTTGCGGAGGTCGGCCAAGACCCCGAGGCGGTCCAGCGCCGTCTGGGTGCGCACATCGGTCGAGCGGNNCCAGCCCGCCGTAGGCAAGCATATCGAGCGAGAGCACGGCGCAGTCGACAGGGGTGTCGGCGGCTTCCTTGATGAGCCACTGCGAGATGGCATCAGCGGCACCAGGCTGGGTGTAATGGCCCAGCATCTCGGTGGGCGGCATCGCCAGCTCGAAGTCGACCATTTTGGCCAACAACTGGACGTGCGAGACGTTGCACGGCCGGTCGTCGAGCGGCACATACAAGACCCGGTGAACTCGGTGTCTGATGCTCACGGCAGTCCTCCTGTGACCCGTATCCAGTCGACTGTCATCCCCTTTGGCTTTCGTGCCTCAAGCGAGTTGCTCGACCGCGGTTCTGAACTCAGCGGTCACAGCGGCCAGGCCGGCCACGTCCTTCCCGGTGACGATTGCCCCGATTAGAATGCCACGAACTCCCGCTTTATGCAAGCTAGCGACCTCCGCCGGGCGGATTGCACGCTGCGTCGGGACGATGACCGGCACACCCGCGGACGCCATCAGCGCCGACAGGTACGCGTACGCGCACAGGTCCGAGACCCGCAGCGGCAGGCCGTAGGCCTCATGCGGCAGCACGGAGGCCTCGACCATGCGCACCTGCGGCCCCAACTCGAGCCCCCGCGGACTCCCCTGCGGCGGCAGATCGCTCTGCCCCACCGCGGCCATCACGTGCACGCGCGTACCGGCGTCGAGCATCCAGGCGGGCATGTCACTGAGGTAGGCGTCGAGGAAGTCGATCCCGGCATCGGCCATCTGCTCGAGGTCCTCGGGGCTACACATTCGCTCCGCGGTGCCGGGTACTATACCCACCGGGACGCCGAGCGCGACAATCTGCTCGATGGCGTCGCGCTCCTGTTGCCAGGAGCCGAAGCCGGCGCCCGCGGCGGCATGGTGGAGGTTGATATGCACCTTCAGCCCCTCGGCCCCGGCCTCGACCGCCGCCCGCCCCAACTCGGGGTCATTCGCCGGCAGGCTGACCAGCAGCACCGGGCGCTTGCGTACCCTCAGAATGTCCATCATCCGCTTCGGCTCGCGGTCTCTGCGTGCCATTTTCAGCCCTCCGCCTTCGATGATGCCGCCGCGCGGGCCACGCCGGGCGCGCGCACCAGCCCCAGACCCTCGCCAGAGCGCAGCGCATAGTGCCAGAACTGCTGGTGCCCGGCGATGACGACGGCCTCGCGCACGCACTGCAGACCCGCGGCAGTGGCGAGATACTCCATGAACCCATCAACGTCAAGCAGGGTCGACTCGAACTCCGGCGCGATCGTCCTGCATCGGCGCCGCAGGCTCCTGCCCGCATCTGCCGCCGGCTGCCTGCTCACGGCGATGATCCGGCTCTGTGCGGCCACGCAGACAATGCAGTCCAGAGCATTGTAGTCGTGCTGCAGGTGGGGTCTCAGGCCGGAGACGAGCGCTCCTGCCGTCCCGCGGGCCGTCCGCGCATCGGCCTCGCAGATCAGCCCCAGCCACAGGGCGGCGCCGGGGGAGTTCACCAATTCGCACGGGCTCTGCTTGCCGACCCGCTGCGTGGCCACCACTCCGAGCTTCTCCAGCTCCTTGATGTGGTAGTAGGTGGGCTGGTAGGAGAGGCTGATGCCGCGGCAGACGGCGCTGATGCTCGGCTTCTCGCCGTAGCCCGACCGCAGATGCCGCAGAATCTCGACGACCGATGTGTAGCGCACTCTCGACCTCGCCCATCGTGCCGACGACCGGTACTACTGCCCGTTCTCAGTCGCCGGCCAGTATACTGCCTGTGGGAACACGATGCGGATGTCGGTCACGCCTGTGAGGGCGTCGTAGGCGGTCGGCGGCAGCGGCGTGTAGGGATTCAGGCTCGCAGGGATGCGCCACAGCCGTCTGCGCCCCCCGCCGCTCTGCTCTCGATTGTCGGTCTGTGCCCCCGGATCCAGGCAGATGCGCGGCATCGGCTCCCAATCACCGCCATTATACCGCACCTGTACCAGCAGGCGCGACAGCGCCCGCTGCATCCAGTCGTCATGATCTCCGAGGATGTCGTCGGGCCGGTAGCTCGGCAGCAGGTACCCGGAGAACAATGGGGCAATGCCCTCCCACGACGGGTCGGCGTCATCAAGCGGCCCGATCACCAGCCACTGCGTGCTGGTCGCCACGTATGACAACTCCGGACTCTGCGCATGTCCGCGCGGGATGATCTGGAAGCCGCCGACCTCGCCAAGTGGCGAAGTCGAGATATCGACGACGCCGCAGTGGTTGGCCCGCAGCCTCCCCGCCGCGGCGTAGAGCGTGCCCTCGAAGCGCCCGATACCCGATATCGCGCGCAACACGCGGCCGATGGCGCGCGGCGGCTCGCCGGTGTATTCGACCGAGATGATGCCACCAACCCGGTTCTCGAAGGTGCAATGGAGCGGCATGCGCAGTGGGTCGGAGCGGACGATCTGCAGCACATCGCCCGCGGCGGGGACGTAGTCGGCCGGCAGTGGCTGCAGCGTCAAATCACGCTCCACGAAGACGGGCGAGTTCACGTAGGGTCCGTAGCCGCCGAAGATCAGCGTCCCACCCTCGATGTCGGTGACGATGCTGGCGCCGGCGCCCTCCCGCGCGGCGCCGATGGTCTTGCCGCCGGGGATGATGCTGAAGACAATCCCCCGGCCGGTCTCGGGGTGATTGGCGACCTTGATGTGGATGCCGTTGACGGCGGTGGCGGCGACTGCGGAATCGGCGGCCCACTTGCTGGCCGTGTAGCCTTTGGGGTTGACCGCGCCCGCCGGCTCAACCACCCGCCCGAGGACCCGCCAGGTGCTCCCACCGTCGGCGCTGGCCGAGACCTCTCCGCCCGGCGAGTTGTCGATCCGCAGCCGGACGCTCTCCGAGCGCGGCTGGCTGTGCTCGAAGAGCACCTGCTCGCTCGGGCCGCGGGCAAAGTCCTCGCACGGCGCTCCCAACCCGATGGCCAGGAGCGCCATCACGCACATCAGCCGGGAGNNCTCATGCGCCGAACTTCGCCGCCGTGCCGGCGTAGTTGCCCAGCATGTTCATCACATCACAGCCTCCAAAGTGCCCCACCGAGCCCCGCGCACACGAGCGCTCCCCATAGTCGGAGACATGATCGGGCGTAACGCCGCAGCCATGGAAGACCGCAGGGATCGGGTCGCCGGAGTGATCGCCGACGGTGATCGGGGTGCAGTGGTCCGCCGCCAGCATGATGACCGTGTTCGCGGCGTCAAGGTTCTGCGTGATGTATCCCAGGGCGCGGTCAACCTTCTCGATGGCCTCGATCTTCTGCGGGGCGTCGGAATCATGGCCGCCCAGATCGGGCGCCTTGATGTTGGCCAGCACGAAGTTGTGAGTGTCAAAGGCCTTCACAACCGCTTTCGCGATGGCCATCTCATCGGTGTCGCGGCCGCCCGTGGCACCCTCGCACTCGATGATGTCCATGCCCAGGTACAGCCCCAGTCCGCGGACGAGGTCGACCTCGACGATCATGGCGCCGTTGAGACGGTAGCGGTCGGCGAACGGCTGTAGCTCGACGGCGGTGCCGACGCCGCGCGGGAGGGTGATATTGGCCGGAAACAGACCGTCCGCGGCACGCTGGACGTTGACCGGGTGGGTGCTGAGCACCTCGTAGGAGCGCTGCACGAACTTGTTCACCACGTCGGCGGTGCGTCGCGCGGCCTCGTTGTCCTCATACCCGGGCAGTGGCTTGCACTCCCAGTAGTCCTCTTCCTCGTGATGGGGGTCGACCTCAGACACGTGCTCATCGAGACCCTCGCCGCGCAGTACAAGCGCCGCACGGTGCTCGACGGAGTTCTTGAACATGATGCGGACGCCGTCGATCTCGGGGACCTGCTCGGAGATGGCGTCGGAGAGCGCCTCGGTGCCCGACTTGATCCTGCCCGCGCGGCGGTCAATGATCTTCCTGCCCTCGACGGTGGCGAAGTTGCAGCGGAAGGCCACATCGCCGGCTGCTACATCCAGGCCGACGCCCTTCGCCTCGAACGGCCCCCGGCCGCGGTACAGGGTGAAGGGATCGTAGCCGAGGATGGCCATGTGGGCGGTGTCACTGCCCGCGGCGATGCCGCGCCCGATGGGGCTGAGCAGCCCCGTTGCGCCATCGCGGGCCATGCGGTCAAGTA